>NZ_JCALDG010000005.1:0-371381 GCF_059812735.1 Mycobacterium sp. NGS40 | reverse complement strand
GGTGCCGCCCTCGTGGGTGTTGATCGTATTGGCAAAGGTGTGCACCGACTCGGAATAGCCGCCGTTCCACTGCATCGCGATCTCGACTTCGTGGCCGGGACCCTTGCCGTCGAAATCGATGACGCTCTGCTGGATCGGGCTCTTGGTGCGGTTGATGTGCTTGACGAAATCAACGAGGCCGCCGGGGTAGTGGAACGTCCGGTGCTTGACCTTGTGCGGGGCAGTGGACTCGGCGGCTTTTTCCTCGGCGGACTTCGGTGCGTCCGCGGTGTCGCTGACGACGTCGTCGACGACCTCCTCCCGCGTGACGCGCTCGTCGGTGAGGTTGATCGTCAATCCCTTGTTGAGGAATGCCATCTCCTGCAGCCGCCGCGCCACCGTCTCGAAGTCGTAGTCGGTGGTTTCGAAGATGTCGGGGTCGGCCCAGAACCTGATCGTGGTTCCGGTCTTTTTGGTGGCCTCACCCTGTTTGAGGGTCCCGGGTACCGCGCGCTCGTAGTACTGCGACCACTCGTGGCCGTCGCGGGAGATCTCGACCTCGAGCCGTGTCGACAGTGCGTTGACCACGGACACACCGACGCCGTGCAAACCGCCACTGACGTTGTAACCGCTGTTCTCGCCACCGAATTTGCCGCCGGCGTGCAGTTGTGTCATCACGACGTCGACGGTCGGCGCACCGGTGGCGTGCATGGCGACGGGAATACCGCGGCCGTTGTCGGCGACCTCGACGCTGCCGTCGTCGAGGATGCGCACGTCGACCTGGTTGGCGTAGCCGGCCATCGCCTCGTCGACGGAGTTGTCGACCACCTCCCAGATGAGGTGGTGCAGACCTCGCTCCCCGGTGGACCCGATGTACATGCCGGGGCGTTTACGGACCGCCTCCAGCCCTTCGAGCACGGTGATCGCTGACGCGCCGTATTCGTCTTGCGCCTTCTTCTTGGCAGCCACGGTCGGAATGCTCTCCTCGGGGTTTCATGCGGGCGGTTCCAATCACCGCAGCAGTCGCATCAGCCCACTCTACCGTGATCGGGGGTCTGGACCGATTTTCTGGGCGCGTTTCTACCTATCTGGACGCGCCGTGCGCTTAATTTCTCTATTGACGCCGCGTCCGGACGTGCGCCGCGCGGGTCCGTTTCGTTCTCGCGGATCTGAGGGGGCTAACCTTGACGCCTTGTCTACGCATGTCTTCGACGTCGGCGCGCCCCGCGATTGTGTCAGCCGTAGGTGTCGCGCGGGCCGCGGCCGGAGATGTGTCGGGGCCCCTTCCGCCAGGACGGGGCCGCGGGACCGGTGATCTTCAGCGATGTCACCACACCGTTGCCCACCGCCGCGGCGATCTTGGCCAACAACTGAGACTGAATCATCCGCAATTGGGTGGCCCAAGCGGTGGATTCGGCCGTCACGCTGAGCACGCCCTCGCTCAGCGCGGTCGGTGTCGCGTGATCCGCTATCTGATGGCCCACGACCGACGCCCAGTGACCGAGCACCGTGCCTTCGGCGACGCGTCCCGACCAGCCGCGCTTTTTCGCGATATCGCGGGCGACCCTTCCCATCGGTTGCGGATCCCGGACATCCGGGCCCGGGCCCGACCAGCTCCGCCGCTGCCCGGCAACCCGGCGCGGAACCGGATTGCTGGCGCGGCCACGCCCGGCATCCTTGCCTTGCGCACGCGCCGCCGCGCGAGCTTCCTCGAGAGTGCGCCGCACCAAGTCGATACCGCTGAGCCCGCTCGATGATTCCGGCAGTTCGGCCGGCGCCGACTCGTCTGATTCGTTGTCGATCATGGTTGCATCACCGAAACCCGGCCGCTGTCATCGTCTTGCAAGTCGATGTGCACCCGCCTAGCGTCCCAGCCTGCCGGGATATCTTCCAGTACCGCCGCGGTAACCAATACTTGTTCGGCCGATTCCGCTACCGCGGCCAGGGCGCGGCGCCGCGCCGCGTCGAGTTCGGCGAAGACATCGTCGAGCAACAACACCGGCTCGCTGCCGTCGTCGCGCAGTAACTCATACGCGGCCAGCCGCAGCGCGATCGCAAAAGACCACGATTCACCATGGCTGGCAAAACCTTTCGCCGGTTGATCGCCCAGACGAAGTTCCAGGTCGTCCCGATGCGGGCCCACCAGACACACGCCGCGTTCCAGTTCGGCGGTGCGGCGGCCCGCCAATGCGGCCAGCAGCGCCGCCTCCAGAAAATCGCGGTCGGGGCTCGCGCTCTCCTGCGCGCCGTCCACACCCAAACCATCGATGCTTGTTCGGTAATTGATGCCCGCCGGCCGCGATCCCGGCGCCAGCAGTTGGTAGGCCTTTTCCACCTCGGGGGCCAGCTGATTCACCAGATCGATACGCGCAGCCATCAATTCGGCTCCGTGCTCGGCCAATCGGCTGTCCCACACGTCGAGTGTTTCCAGCGCACTGGCGTCGCCGCGATGCCGGGAGCCGGTGAGTGACTTCAATAGTGCGGTGCGCTGCCGTAACACTTTGTCGTAATCCGCGCGCAGGGCGGCGACCGCCGGGCGCCGCACGGTCGCCAAATCATCGAGATAGCGACGCCGGTCCGCGGGATCACCCCGGACCAACGACAAGTCTTCGGGAGCAAACAACACCGCGCGCAATACCCCGACCACTTCGCGGGTACTGCGCACCGGCGAGCGGTTCAACCGAGCCTTGTTCGCCCGTCCCGCGGCAATCTCCAAATCGATCGCGCATTCCCGGCCCTCGCTGACCACAATCGTCGAAACCACCGCGCGATCGGCGCCCGCCCGGATCAACGGCGCGTCGGTTCCAACTCGATGTGAACCCAAAGTGGTCGAATACCACAGTGCCTCAACCAAATTCGTCTTCCCGAAACCATTGGGACCGACGAACACCGTCCGGCCCGGTTCGAGCTCGAGGTCGGCTTGTGCCCAGGACCGAAAATTACGCAGTCCCAAATGCCGGACGTACACCTATCCGGGCAACCGAACTGGCATCAGCAGGTAAACGTAATCCGTCGGTAACGCGGAGAACGGACCGGTGCCCGTTGGATGGCTGTCGTCGTCAAATGCCGGACGCAGCAACGCCGGCTTACCCGGGGTGGTGAAGCCAAACGACACCCGGTCGGCCTTCACCGAGCTGAGTCCGTCGGTCAGGTAGGTCGGATTGAACGCGATCGTCAACGGTTCGCCCGAGAAATCGACCGCGAGTTCTTCCTCGGCGCGACCGACATCGTCGGCGCCGGCCGAGAGCCGCAACTGCCCCTCGGCGAATTCCATGCGCACCTGTGCACCCCGGTCCGCCACCAACGCAACCAGCTTGATGGCCTCGGTCAGCTCGGCCACGTTGATCGTCGCGACCGCGGTGTGCTCAGCCGGCAGCAGCTGACGAAACTTCGGGAACTCCGCATCCAGCAGTCGCGTGGTGCTGCGCTTGCCGTTGCCGCTGATCCCGAGCAATCCCTCTTTGCCGACCCCGCTGCCCGCCCCCAATGACAACCGAACCTCGGAACCGTCCGTTCCTGTCTTCGCGGCCTCAGCCAGCGTCTTCGCCGGCACCAGCACGGCCGCCTCGATGTCGGGTGACAACGCCGACCACGTCAGCTCGCGAACCGCCAGACGGAACCGGTCGGTCGCGGCCAAAACCACCGTCTCACCCGAGATCTCGACCCGAATGCCGGTCAGCATCGGCAACGTGTCATCCCGGCCGGCGGCAATCGCGACCTGGCTGATCGCCTCGGCGAACAAATCCGACGGCAAGCTTCCGGTCTCTTCGGGCAGCGTCGGCAGCGTCGGGTAATCCTCGACCGCCATCGTCGGCAACGAGAACTTGGCGCTGCCGCATGTCAACGCGACACGACTGCCGTCGACGTAGAAATCGATCGGCTTGTCCGGCAACGCCCTGGTGATATCGGATAACAGCCGTCCCGACACCAAAACGCTTCCCGGAGAAGCGATTTCGGCTGGGATCTGTGCTTCGGCCGAAACTTCGTAGTCGAATCCCGAGATCGTCAAGCCCTCATCCGAACCGGTGAGCAGCACGCCGGAAAGAACGGGAACCGCCGGCCGGCTCGGCAGATTCTTCGCAACCCACGACACCGCGTCGGCGAAAGATTCTCGGACCAGGCGAAACTTCAGATCGGTGAGACCAGCACTTGTCGTCGCCACGTCCATAGCGTCCCTTCACCTACCCAAAGTTCAAAATCCGGTAGCCGGCTTCTCGCCCCGCCAGCTTGGGCCCCGCAACGAACGGCCGCGGCGACGCACCTGCCACGACGTCCGCAACGGGAGTCGAATCACAACCGTAGAGCTTCTGCGCCCATCTTGAAAGCTAATCGTGAAGGCCGACAAGCCGAGTCAACGAGAGGTCCGCGAGCGCTGTGCAGCGACGCGTCCCCAAAGCTGTTCTTCAAAGAAGAAACAACGGATAGATCTCAGTACCAGTATTAAGGCCTGTGCAATCTGGGGACAGGTCCGGCCCCGCCCAGCTAGCGCGTCGATCGGCTTGTGGATGACGGCGTGGGTAACTGTGTAGTCGATGTTGGGCCACTGGGGATGGGGCAGGGGTGTGCACGTCACGGCCGATTGCTGCACTGTTGTTTGGGACGTTTGTACACAATGCTGCGCACATCGCTCCGCTGTGACTGGAGTTACGGACGTGTGGGAAGTTTTTTGGAAAAAGTTTGGCGCGCGGTGGCCGAAACCGCAGAATCAGCGCTTGGAGCGCTGCCGAATCCGAGTGGTGAGTTCTTTGACGTGATCGAACACCTCACGCCGCTCGGCCATTTCGGACAAGATCTTTCGCTGTGCGTACATGACCGTGGTGTGGTCGCGGCCGAACGCCTGGCCGATCTTGGGCAATGAAAGATCGGTGAGCTCGCGGCACAGATACATGGCGATCTGCCGCGACTGAGCCAGGGCTCGGGTCTTGCCGGGACCGCGTAACTCCTCGACGGTGGTGTCGAAGTATTCGGCGGTGGCGGCCATGATGGTCGCCGCGCTGATTTGCATCGTGCTGGCATCAGCGATCAGATCGCGCAGGACGATCTCGGCCAAGGACTTGTCGATTGGCGTCTTGTTCAGCGAGGCGAACGCGGTGACCCGGATCAGGGCTCCCTCGAGTTCGCGAATGTTGCGCTCGATGCTGCTGGCGATGAGCTCGAGGACATCGTCGGGGACCGCAAGCCGTTCCATCTGGGCCTTCTTGCGCAGAATCGCGATGCGGGTTTCCAGTTCCGGTGGCTGGACGTCGGTGATCAGTCCCCACTCGAAGCGTGTTCGCAGCCGGTCTTCCAGAGTGGCGAGCTGTTTGGGCGGCCGGTCCGACGAGATGACGATCTGCTTGTTGGCGTTGTGCAACGTGTTGAAGGTGTGGAAGAACTCTTCCTGGATACCTTCCTTGCCTTCGATGAACTGAATGTCATCCACCAGCAGTACGTCGACGTCGCGGTAGCTGCGCTTGAACGCGACCTTGCGATCGTCGCGAAGCGAGTTGATGAAGTCGTTGGTGAATTCCTCGGTCGATACGTACTTCACGCGCATGCCGGGGAACAGTCGCTGCGCGTAATTGCCTGCGGCATGCAACAAGTGGGTCTTGCCGAGGCCGGACTCACCCCAGATGAACAACGGGTTGTAGGCACGCGCCGGCGCTTCGGCGATGGCCAGGGCCGCGGCATGGGCGAAGCGATTGGAGGCACCGATGACGAAAGTCTCGAAGGTGTAGCGCCGGTTGAGACTGGTCCCGCCGGCGGCCGCGGCGGAGTCGGTGCTGTGTGGACGTTCGGCGAAATAGTTGGGCCAGCTCTGTTCGACGCCGATCGCTTCACCGTTTTCGTCGGCCTCGTCGGCGTCACTTGACGTTTCTAGACCGATGTCCTCGGCGAAGGTGTCACCCGGCGGAAAGGCTGCGTCGTCGGCGTCATCGGCCGGCGGAGCGATACGGACCCCGAGCTGTATCTGCTGCCCGAGCCGGCGGCTGAGTGCATCGGTGATCGGGGTGCGCAGATGCCGTTCGATTTCGTTTTGTACGAAACTACTTGGCACCGACAGCAGGGCAAACCCCTCGACGATCGTCAGCGGCTGAACAAGATTGAGCCACGCGCGCTGCTGCGGAGTGAGCGGGGTGACAAGCGTCGCGCGATTGCCCAGACCGTCTGTGTCGGAATCGCCGTTGAGTTCAGAGACGACCGCATTCCACACTGTCGTGAAACCAGAACCGGAGTCATCGGTCAACGACGCATCTCCCTGGTTCTAGAACGTCCCGGGTCGAGCCACAAACCACGCTTGGCGACAAAGCAACTGTCCACATAGTTATACACAGGTGTGGACAGGATAGACGTACACGGGCCGCAACCTACTGGCGACGGCTCGCGATCCGCGGGCTGAGACAACCCCGGTCAGGTCGTCTGCACAGCGAGTAGATCCGCCATCATGCTTCGTTGTCGAGCGCCGTTCCGACTCTGAAACAGCATTGCCCGAAGCTAACAGTTTTCCGTGCGGCTGCCAACAGTTCTGTTGTATTCCAGTCGCGTTCTTTAGAGTTCATCGGGGCGTGCTGCGGCTTGTCGATGATGTCGTGCCGATCGCCCGCGCCGGCAGCCAAAATCTCAACTTGGGTGGTAGCGGGTTCGTTGGGGCAGGCCAGGTTTGACCAAGGCAACGCTCGTCAGTACCCTCATACAGTCGCCCGAAAGTCGGCGATACGGCTGCGACCGGGAAGTAATTCGCCCGGGGACCGCGCCGGCCAGCAGCAAGAACCACTTTTCGACCGAGTCACGACGCAATCCAGCTGAGCTGAACGTGACCGGCCGGACGGCGGGGACAAGCTTCTAGCGAGACAGAACGAGGAGAACGCCGTGGCCAAGGGCAAGCGGACTTTCCAGCCGAACAACCGGCGCCGTGCTCGTGTGCACGGTTTCCGCTTGCGGATGCGCACTCGGGCTGGGCGCGCCATCGTGTCCGGCCGGCGCCGCAAGGGTCGTCGCGCGCTATCTGCCTGATCTGACCGACAGGCGTGTTGGCGGTGCTTCCCGCGCGCAACCGCATGAGGCGGTCACGGGAATTCGACGCGACAGTGAAGAAGGGGATGCGCACCGCGCAGCCCGATCTCGTCGTCCACGTACGCCGGGAAGACGATGACGAACCGGGTCCACGCGTGGGGTTGATCGTCGCGAAGTCGGTCGGCTCGGCGGTCGACCGCCACCGGGTTTCGCGTCGGCTCCGCCACGCTGTCCGGGGCATGTTGCCTGATCTTCATCGACACGACCGGGTGGTTATCCGGGCGCTGCCGAGTAGTCGGCAGGTGTCGTCGGCGCGGTTGGAGCAGGAGTTGCGCAAGGGTCTGCGGCGCGCCTTCGAACGTGCGGGGACTGACCAGTGACCGTCACGGCGCCGGTGCGCTCGGGACTGGGCAGCGCGAGCCGGACCGTGGTGCGCGGTCTGGTTTTCCTGATTCAGCTGTACCGGCATATGGTCTCCCCGCTGCGACCGGCGACATGTCGCTTCATGCCGACCTGTAGTCAGTACGCCGTAGAGGCTCTTACCGAATACGGGTTGATTCGCGGTAGCTGGCTGGCGGCGGTCAGGCTCGCCAAGTGCGGGCCGTGGCATCGGGGAGGATGGGACCCGATACCGGAACGCGCCTCGGTAGAGCGGGGCTGCCGGGTGGACTTTGCAGACACCAGCGCCGTCGGGGACGTCCCGGCGCCGCGAGGGGAGAGTGAATCTTTTGTCGTTTGATCTGTTTAGCCTCGACTTCGTCTACTACCCGGTGTCGTGGATCATGTGGGTTTGGTACAAGCTGTTCGCGGCACTGCTCGGGCCCTCGAACTTCTTCGCCTGGGCCCTGTCGGTGATGTTCCTCGTCTTCACGTTGCGGGCGCTGCTCTACAAGCCGTTCGTGCGCCAGATCCGCACCACCCGCCAGATGCAAGAACTGCAGCCACAGATCAAGGCACTGCAGAAGAAGTACGGCAAGGATCGTCAGCGGATGGCGCTCGAGATGCAGAAGCTGCAACGCGAGCACGGATTCAATCCGATTCTCGGCTGCTTGCCGATGCTCGCTCAGATCCCGGTGTTTCTCGGCCTGTATCACGTGTTGCGTTCCTTCAACCGCACGACGGGCGGCTTCGGCCAGCCACAGATGTCGGTGATCCAGAACCGATTGACGGGCAACTACGTGTTCAGCCCGACCGACGTCGGGCATTTCCTGGACGCGAATCTGTTCGGTGCGCCGATCGGGGCATCCATGACGCAGCGCACCGGGTTGGACGCCTTCATCGACTTCAGCCGCCCCTCCGTCATCTTGGTCGGTGCGCCGGTCATGTTGCTTGCCGGCGTCGCCACGTATTTCAACAGCCGCGCATCGATTGCCCGCCAAAGTGCGGAAGCGGCCGCGAATCCTCAGACCGCGATGATGAACAAGCTCGCGCTGTACGTGTTTCCCCTCGGTGTCGTCGTCGGTGGTCCGTTCCTTCCGCTGGCGATCATCCTGTATTGGTTCTCGAACAACATCTGGACGTTCGGGCAGCAGCACTACGTCTTCAACATGATTGAGAAAGAGGACGAGGCCAAGAAGCAAGAGGTGCTGGAACGCCGGGCTGCCAACGCACCGTTGCCCGGAGCCAAGCCGAAGCGCAAGGCGGCGCCGGGCGGCAACGGCGCGTCGACGGTTGACGACGACGGTGCCCCGAAGGCAGACGCGCGGCCTGACGTGGCCGATGGAAAGACAACGGAAGTGGCGCCCGACAAACCGGATACGACCGGCAGCACGGACGGTCCGGCCAGCCGCACGCCCCGGCCAGGGGCACGACCGAAACGGCGGAAGCGCTGACGAATAGCGCCACAGCTTTACCGGGCCGTCTCCGGAGAGTGACCCGAATGAGACAGGGACGGACCCATGGATGAGGGAGAGAAAATGACGGACGCTGACACCACCGAACGCGAGTTGGACACCCAAGTGGCGGTCGAGGACGAGGAGTCGATGGCGGCGGAGACCGGTGCCGACGAGGGCGACGACCTGGAGGAGCGGTTGGTCGCCGAGGGCGAGATCGCCGGCGACTATCTGGAAGAGCTGTTGGATCTGCTCGACTTCGACGGTGACATCGATCTCGATGTCGAGGGCAACCGCGCGGTCGTCAGCATCGACGGCAGCGACGACCTGAACAAGTTGGTCGGTCGTGGCGGCGAGGTGCTCGATGCACTGCAGGAGCTCACCCGACTGGCGGTTCACCAAAAGACCGGCGTGCGCAGCCGGCTGATGCTCGACGTCGCGAGTTGGCGACGGCGGCGCCGCGAAGAATTGGCCGCGCTGGGCGACAAGGTCGCGCGACGCGTGCTGGAGAGCGGCGAGCGTGAAGAACTCAAGCCGATGACTCCGTTCGAGCGAAAGATCGTTCACGACGCCGTCGCCGCGGTGGCCGGCGTCCACAGCGAGAGCGAAGGCGTGGAGCCGAGCCGTCGCGTTGTTGTGCTGCACGACTAGTTGGGACCGGGTTACAGCGGTGTAGTTCACCCCGCGCGCACGGTGCTGTAGATCCGAAGACCGGAGGAATGTTTCACGTGAAACATGTCGGCGGATCTGATCGGGCAGTGGCGCCGGGAGCGGAGCCCGTGGAGCCGGGATCGCCGGCCGGCGCTCCGACCGAGTCGACATCCGGCGGACCGGGTCATGCACCGGCCGCGGCGGCCGAGATCTTCGGATCGGGGCTCGACATCGCTCAGGCGTACGCGGAGATCCTCGCAACGGCTGGCGTCGAACGCGGATTGCTGGGGCCCCGCGAGGTCGACCGTGTCTGGGACCGCCACCTATTAAATAGTGCAGCCGTCGCCGAACTGCTCGACGAGGGCGAGCGGATCGTCGACATCGGCAGCGGAGCGGGATTGCCGGGCATACCGTTGGCGATCGCGCGCCCCGACTTAGATATCGCGCTTCTGGAACCACTTCTGCGCCGCAGCGAGTTTCTCAAAGAGGTCGTTGCCGAACTAGGGTTAACCGTCGAAGTGGTGCGCGGCCGAGCCGAGGAGCCGGGGGTACGGAAGCGTTTCGGCGAGCGCGATGTCGCGGTCTCGCGAGCAGTCGCGGCGCTGGACAAGTTGACGAAGTGGAGCATGCCGTTGCTACGACCGGGCGGACGCATGATTGCGATCAAGGGGGAGCGCGCTCCCGACGAAGTCGAAGAACACCGGCGTGGGATGGCCGCGCTGGAGGCAGTTGATGTCAGGGTGGTGACATGTGGCGCGAGCTATTTGCGTCCGCCCGCAACCGTGGTGGTAGCGCAGCGCGCAACGCGGTCGCGACGCGGGTCGGCACCAAGGGCGGACAGGAGAAAGCGATGAGCTCGCCGCAGGATCGGTCCGCAGGGCCGGCTCCAAGCGTGGACCATCCGCAGTTGGCGCCGGCGCCCTTGGCACCCCCGCTCGCGCCGGACGAGACGGCGCCTCTGGCGGATGAATCGCCGAGCGACGTCACGGCGGATGTTTCACGTGAAACATCGAACGAATTTGACACCCCGATCGGTGCCGCGGCGGAACGCGCGATGCGGGTGCTGCATACGACCTACCCACCGCTGCCCCGCCCGGCACATCGCCGGGTTTTCACCGTCGCTAACCAGAAGGGCGGCGTCGGCAAGACGACGACCGCCGTCAATCTTGCCGCCGCCCTCGCGCTGCAAGGACTCAAGACGCTCGTTATCGATCTCGATCCGCAAGGCAATGCGAGCACGGCACTGGGCATCACGGACCGCCAATCGGGCACGCCGTCGTCCTACGAAGTGCTTCTCGGTGAGGAGACGATCGAGACCGCACTGCGTCGCAGCCCGCACAGCGACCGACTCTTCTGCGTTCCGTCGACCATTGATCTGGCCGGCGCCGAGATCGAATTGGTGAGCATGGTCGCGCGCGAGAACCGATTGCGTAACGCTTTGGCGGAGCTGGACCACTTCGACTTCGACTACGTCTTCGTGGACTGTCCGCCGTCGCTGGGACTGCTCACGATCAACGCACTCGTCGCGGCTCCCGAGGTGATGATCCCGATTCAGTGCGAGTACTACGCCCTGGAGGGGGTGTCGCAGCTGATGCGGAACATCGAGATGGTGAAGGCGCACCTCAACCCGCAGCTGGATGTGACGACGGTGATTCTGACGATGTACGACGGGCGGACCAAGCTCGCCGATCAGGTCGCGGAGGAGGTGCGCCGCTACTTCGGCGACAAGGTGCTGCGCACCGTCATCCCGCGCAGCGTCAAGGTTTCGGAGGCGCCCGGCTACAGCATGACGATCATCGACTACGACCCCGGATCCCGCGGGGCGATGAGCTATCTCGACGCGAGCCGCGAACTCGCACAGCGCGACTAACCACCATTCGTGAAGGGACGACAATGACGAGTGCGGGCAAAAAGAAGGGCGGGCTCGGCCGAGGTCTCGCGGCCCTGATTCCCACCGGACCCGCCGAAGCCGACGGGGGACCCGCGACGCTGGGTCCGAGGATGGGCGACGCTGCCGCCGATGTGCTGATCGGCGGCCCGGCACCAACCGCCGCCGAGATGGGCGCGGTGTATCGCGAGATCTCGCCGGCCGATATAGAACCCAACCCCAAGCAGCCCAGGCAGGTGTTCGACGACGAGGCGCTGGCGGAATTGGTGCACTCGATCCGCGAGTTCGGCCTTTTGCAGCCGATCGTGGTGCGTGCGGTCACCCCGGCACCGGGCGGCGCGCGGTACCAGATCGTGATGGGGGAGCGGCGCTGGCGGGCGGCCCAGGAGGCACAGCTGGCGACCCTTCCCGCCATCGTGCGAGAGACGACCGACGACAACCTGTTGCGTGACGCTCTCCTCGAGAACATCCACCGGGCACAGCTGAACCCGTTGGAAGAAGCCGCCGCATACCAGCAGCTGCTCGATGAGTTCGGCGTTACCCACGACGAACTGGCCTCGCGAATCGGACGGTCACGGCCGTTAATCAGCAACATGATCCGGTTGCTCAAACTGCCGATCGCCGTGCAGCGCCGAGTGGCCGCCGGAGTGCTGTCCGCCGGCCACGCCCGCGCGCTGCTGTCGCTGGAATCCGGGCCAGAAGCGCAGGAGGAGCTGGCGAGCCGGATCGTCGCCGAGGGTCTGTCGGTGCGCGCCACCGAGGAGGCCGTGACATTGGCCAACCGTGGTGACGCGGCGGCCCCGGCCGCGCCGCGCCGCAAGCCGATCCAGATGCCCGGTCTGCAAGACGTTGCCGAGCGGCTGTCGAACGCCTTCGACACCCGGGTCACCGTCAGCCTGGGCAAGCGCAAGGGCAGGATCGTGGTGGAGTTCGCCTCGGTCGAGGATCTACAGCGGATTATCGACACCATGAGCCCGCCCAAAGCATGACCCGTTACACGGTGTAATTACGTCACTGTGACACCGGGTGTGTTCCGAAGGCCTACCTGCCCCTCTCGAGCACGGAGTTCCGTTGTACAGCAAGCCTTTTCGACGCCCGGTCGCCACCGGTGGCACGATTCGGATCGTTTCGGCCGCGACGCCGGAGTGGCCGGGTCAACACTGGCCCGAGAACAACAAACTCTCCTATCCTGGAGCGGTTGGTGGTGCACGTCAGCCTGGGTACAGCCGGGCTTGCGGCAATGGGCTGCGATACGCACGGAAGCCAGGAGGCTAGTGTCTGCTCGAATCACGCCCCTGCGGCTCGAAGGCTTCGAGCAGCTGCCCAAGCATGCGCGCCGCTGTGTCTTCTGGGAGGTCGATCCCGCGACCCTCGGCGATCAAGACCACCTCGCCGACCCGGAATTCGAAAAGGAAGCATGGCTGTCGATGGTGATGCTGGAGTGGGGGTCGTGCGGCCAGGTCGCGACCGCGATTCCCGACGAGCAAAGCGTCACCGATCCGCCGTGTCTGGGCTATGCGCTGTACGCACCGCCGGGTGCGGTGCCGCGAGCGCATCGGTTTCCTACCGCTCCGGTGTCTCCGGACGCGGTCCTGCTGACCTCGATGGGTGTGGAACTCGGCCACGCCCCCGACGACTTGCCACACGATCTGCTGGCCCGGGTGATCGATGAGTTGATGCGTCGCGGGGTCCGCGCGCTGGAAGCATTCGGTCGCACCCCGGCGGCGTCGGAGTCGTTGGACCCCACGCACGCCGATCCCGACGTCCGGCCGGTGCTGGAGTCCCTGGGGGACTGCTCGGTGGAGCGCTGCATCATCGATGCGGAGTTCTTGAAAGACGTGGGTTTCGTTGTGGTAGCGCCACATCCGTATTTCCCACGGCTACGCCTCGAGCTCGACAAGGGGCTGGGGTGGAAGGCAGAGGTGGAAGCGGCCCTGGAGCGCCTACTGCAGAACGCCGAGCTTCAGCAGCCGGTCGGCGCCGGGTCTTGCAATGTTTTGAAGGCGGGAAATACGTTGCAGAACAAGCAAAACGGTTAAGTACCGCCGAGGCGTGTCGTCCGTTCGACCGACAATTCGTGCGCAAGGAGCTCGGCGAAAGTGAAGGTGCCGGTGGGCCGGTCGTTCTTGCCGAGCAGGTAGAGCCGCTTGACCGCGGCCAGGATGCCTTCGGCGACCGCATCGCGCGTTTGCGTCGAAAGCAGCCTGTCCCGGTCACCGGGGTTGGTGATGTAGCCGACGTCGACCTGGACGGTGGGCATCCGGGTCAGTCGCAGCAGATCCCAGGTGCGCCCATGCGTCCGGCAATCGCGTAACCCGGTGCGGGCCACCACTTCTCGCTGGATGAAGTCGGCGAGATTGCGGCCGATGGTCGATACCGACCCATGCGAGTTGCCGAAGTGGAACGAGGCCACCCCGTTGGCAGAAGAGCTGGCCTGAGCTTCGCAGCGCAAGCTGATCATCAGGTCGGCACCGACGTTGTTGGCGGTGGCGGCCCGTTCGGCGTCCGACGGGCTGCGGTTGGTCGGGCGGGACAGGAAGGTCTCCATGCCGATCGCGGTCATCCGGCCTTCCAGCCGACTCGCCAAGTCCCACAAGATATCTGCTTCACTGACCGGGCCGGCCGGGCCGTGTGCGATCAGACCGTGGTCGTCACCGCCGCGACCCGGATCGATGATGATCCGCTTGCCCGAGAGCCGGGGACCGGAGCGTCGGACGAGTTCTTCTTCGCGAATGGCGTGGGGCGAACCGCCGCTGACGCGTGAACTCAGAAAGTACAAGGAGCGCAAGGTTTCCGGCCCGCAGATGCCGTCCGCTGACATCCCGTACTCGCGTTGGTACGACATCAACGCGTTGTGTGTTTGCAGGCCGAAATGGCCGTCGACCAGGCCGGTGTAGAACCCGAGGTCTTGCAGCCGGGCCTGCAATGTCGCGACGTCGTCGCCGTAGAGCGGAGCGCCGAATTGGTGGTACAGCGTGCGCGCGCCGAGCCGGTAGGACGCCTCTTTGAGTGCCCGGTAAGTCGCCTCGCCGACGATACCGTCGACCAGCAACCCACGGTGCTGCTGGAAGGCGCGGACGGCATGGTCAAGCTGCGTGTCGAAGACCTCGAGGGCCACATGCCGGCCCGTCGTCAAATCTTCGCCAGCGCTGTCCAGTAGCCCTAATGCAGCCAGTGAGGCCCGGATTTCGGTCACAGCTGCGCTGCGGTCACCACAGCGCAGAGCGTCGCCGTTTTCGCGGCGCGGACTCGACATACCAAGGGCCCTCCGGGACAAACTGACAGGCTGACAAACGCACTACAGCTAACCGGTATTGTCGCAGATTCTTCTCAATTTCCGGAAAACCCCAGGCTGAACGGCGATGCGCCGCCGCAAACCGATCGCGATCAGGTGAGGTTGGGCACCGCGTCGGAGAGCTCGCGCAGTAGCGCCGCCTTGCCCTTCGCGCCGACGATGCGCTTCACCGGCTGGCCGTCCTTGAACAGGATCATCGTCGGGATCGATACCACCTGGAAGTCACGCGCGGTCTCGGGATTCGCGTCGACGTCGAGCTTGGCGACGGTCAGCTGATCCGACCGCTCGGCCGCGATCTCTTCGAGGACGGGTGCGACCATCTTGCACGGTCCGCACCACGTCGCCCAAAAGTCAACCAGCACAGGCTTATTGCTGGACAACACGTCCGCGGAGAAGGAAGCGTCAGAGACTTCCTTTGTGGCCCCGGCTTTTTCGGCGTCGCTCATCGTGGTGCTCCAATCAAATCAGTGTCGTCCGCATTTCCGGCCGCCGGCTTTTCGCCGGCGACTCCGGTCTCTTCGTGCTCGGCCAACCAGCGCTCGGCGTCAATGGCCGCCGCACAGCCACTGCCCGCCGCGGTGACGGCTTGCCGGTAGGTACGGTCCACCAGGTCGCCGGCCGCGAAGACACCTTCGATGGCGGTGTTCGTGGTGCGCCCCTTGACAAGTACGTAGCCGTCCGGGTCGACATCGATGACGTCGCGCACCAGAGCCGACCGGGGTTCATGGCCGATCGCGACGAACACACCCGTGACCGGCAGTGTGGTCTCTTCACCAGTTACGTTGTCGCGCAACTGCAATCCCGTGACGGTTGTCTCGCCGTCCACCGCCAGCACGGTCTGGTTGGTGATGAATTTGATCTTGTCGTTGGTGCGTGCGCGCTCGAGCATGATCTTGGAGGCCCGGAATTCGTCACGACGGTGCACCAGCGTCACGCTGCGGGCGAATCGGGTCAAGAACGTCGCCTCTTCCATCGCCGAGTCACCGCCGCCGATCACGGCGATGTCCTGGTCGCGGAAGAAGAACCCGTCACAGGTGGCACATGCGCTGACCCCGCGGCCCAGCAACTCCTGCTCGCCGGGCACTTGCAGGTAACGCGCCGCGGCACCCATCGCCAAGATGACGGCGCGCGCCTTGAAGGTCTCACCTTCGGCGGTCACAACGGACTTGACCGGGCCGTCCAGCGAAACGGATTCGACGTCTTCCATCCGCAGGTCCGCCCCGAAGCGCAACGCCTGCTCGCGCATCTGGTCCATCAGCTCCGGACCGGTGATGCCGTCGCGGAAGCCGGGGTAGTTCTCCACCTCGGTCGTGGTCATCAGCGCGCCGCCGAACGACGTGCCTTCGAAGACCACCGGGGCCAGTTGCGCGCGCGCCGCGTAGAGGGCTGCCGTGTACCCGGCCGGACCGGAACCGATGATGATGACGTCGTGGACTTTGTCATGAGCGGTATCGGTCATGCGAGCCTTTCATGAATACAGATTTCTCAATCGTGTCGAACGCCAGCCTAGGCGCGGGTGTTCCCGGCCGTGTCGCGCAACACGTGCCATCACCTTAAGGGCGGGGGACCTGGGTGCTGGCTAACAGCCCCGTATCGGCGGCGCTGCAGTTCAGGGCCACCGCAAAGACGGCAAGGTCGCCCGGACTATCGGCGGGCAGCACCAGCAGCACGCCGGGACGAGCATTGATCTCGATCGGCCGCGCGGCGAGCACCTGGGTGGACGCCGGATAACCCAGACCGCCCAGGCAGGATGCGCGCCGGCCGGGGTCGCCGAGCGGACCGTAATCGGGAGCACGACCCAGCAGGGCACCGATTTCGGGCGCGGACAGCGGGATCGCCATCGGTGGGGTCGACACCGTGATGTGCATCGCGGTGGTCGGGGTGCTCGGGGCGGGTTCGGGCTCGTTGAGCAGCGCCGACGTGCCCAAACCGACCGCCGCGAGCGCCGCGCCGACACCGGCCACGCCGGCGGCGACCCGCGCAGGGCGGATCCGCGGGCGAGCGGCGTGAGTCAACACCGTCGCCGAGGCACCGGGGGACGCCGCCCGCAGCGCCGCGGAGATCCGGTTGGTTGTCTCGGCCGGTGGTTCAGGCGCCGATTCCGGATCCGCACCGAGAGCCGCGACATCGCGGCGCACCTGATTCAACGCCCTCAGGACCTGCTGGGCGTCCGGGTCTTGGCGCACTTGCCGGCGCAGCCGGGCGGCGGCTTCGTCGTCGAGCAGACCGGCCTGCAGGTCGGCGAGCGACTCCGCCGTCAGCGCCGGGTCCGCTCCCGCATTCCGCGGATCCGGATCGTGATCCGCCGGTTCGTTCTCCGCCTCGCCCATCCGCCCCAGTGTCCGTCATGCCCGGACCGGCGGTCGCGCCCGGCCCGTTAACGCTGGCCGCCGGGGCGGTCGGGGGTGGTGTGGGCGCCGGCATCCAGATAGCCGAGCAGGTGGGCCAGCCGCACCCGGGCACGCGCGCATCTGCTTTTGACCGTGCCCTCGGCGACGCCCAGCAGCGCCGCGGTGTCGGCGATCGAATAGCCCTGCATGTCGACGGCCACGATCGTGGCGCGTTGCTCGAGCGGTAACCGCATCAGCGCGCGATGCACCACCATCGCGGTTTCGACCTGAGCCGTACGATCGGGCACCGGATAAACATCCTCGAGCGGCGCCGTCCGGTGAGATTTGGTGCGCCGCAGCCGATCCAGGCAGGCGTTGACCACGATCCGGTGCAGCCAGCTGCCGACCGCGGCGTCATACCGAAAGGAACCGGCGCCGCGGTGTGCCGACAGCATGGCGTCCTGCAGCGCGTCTTCGGCGTCCTCGGGTGTGCGAGTGGTCAGCCGGGCAAGGCGATGCAGCTGGCGCCGGTGACGGCCGAACAGCTCGCCGAACGCGTAGCGATCCCCGGCGACATGGGCGGCCAGCAGCTCGGCATCACTGCGTTCCTGCTGGATATACCCCCCGACGCCCACGGCCGGACAGTATCCAATCGGTTGCCCCGCGGCACTTCACCCGAGGGCGTGGTTGTGAGTCTCAGGACGCGGCTTGAACGGTGATCTCCGAGAAGCCGGCCTGGCTCTTGCCGCTGGTGGTTCCCAAAGTGGAGATCCACACCAGCAGGTTCGACGTCGGGGCACCGGCCTTGACCGGAATGACGTTATGACCGGGCTTCAGGGTGAACGCCGGGGCCAGCACGGTGGTGTCGTCCAGCTTCGAGGGCGACGCCGTGGACGCCGCGCGAATCTCGACCTTGGTGCCGCTGCTCGGCGTGTCGATGCTGACCTGGCCTATCACCGTGGGTTTCGGCAGCTGCAGGATCAGCCCCTCGCCCTGCTTGAAGCTGGGGAACGGCACGGCGTCGGTATAGACCTCGGTCGCCCAGGCGGTGGTGGGGTCGCCGTCGATCGCCTGCCCGGCCGTACCCGGATTGTCGGCATCGCCGTCGGGCGAAAAGACCGTCGCCCGAGTGGGTTTGACGATGCTGCCCGCCGGCGCGGGGTTCGGCGACGACGAGGCGCTCGACGAGCTCGGCCCGTTGAGCCCGAGCTCGTCCTTGTTGAGGCCGCCGCCGACATTGCCGAAGATCTTGCTCACGATCGACGCCAGCACCAACAACGCGGCCACGATGATCGCGAGTGCCGCGGCGCCGCCGATGATCAGGTTGCGGCGCCGGCGGGCCAACGTCGCGTATTCCTGCCCGGTCGCCCGCGGGGCTTCGGGCGGCGGCGAGTCGTCGATGGGGCCGAGCACCTCGGTGCGGTCGGCGACCGCGGTGGCCTGCTGCAAAAGGTTCAAAAGCGTTGACGCGCTGCGGATCCCGCCATCTTCCTGAACCGAACGGACGGCGACCGCCGAGATCTGGAAGGGGATGTCGCGATCGATGGAGTTGGGTTCGACGGGTAGGCCCGATGCGTCCCGCTCGGCCGGCGCGAGCCCGCTGCGCACCCCGAACTCCGGCAGCGGCCACCGGTTGACCAGCAGGGCGTACAGCGAAGCGCCGATGCCGCGGATGTCGTCCTCGGGGTTGGCGTCCGGCATGGTCGC
The DNA here is from genome assembly GCF_059812735.1 of Mycobacterium sp. NGS40. Lineage (NCBI taxonomy): Bacteria > Bacillati > Actinomycetota > Actinomycetes > Mycobacteriales > Mycobacteriaceae > Mycobacterium > Mycobacterium sp. NGS40. The sequence goes on along the minus strand of NZ_JCALDG010000005.1, from coordinate 352,706 downwards.
CGGGTAGGCCAGCACCACATCGCCGTCGATGCTGACCCGAACCCGGCTGGGGTGGTCGATCGACAGGGCGACGCCGGCGCGGTGAGCGGTGTCGGCGGCCGCGGCCAGCGACTGCATCGCGCGGACGGCGCCGACGGCCGAGGGCGCGGTATCCGCCACCTCTTGCAGCGAGCCGCCGCGGATCCACTCGGCGACGACCAGGCCACCATGACTGGAGCGGACGACGTCGAGCACGCGGGCGATGCCGGGCTTGTCGATCCGGCTCAGCCGTAGCGTGCGGGACAGGATCTCCTGCAGGACGTCTTCGGGTAGGGCGCCCTCCGGATCGACGAACGTCAGCGCCACCTGCCGGTCCAGCGCGGTGTCGAGGGCCTGCCAGAACTGCAGCGGCGGCGCACCGCCGTGGAAGACCAGCAGCCGATACCGGCCCCCGGCGATCCGGGCACCGGGAACCAAGTGGACGTCATCGCCCGACGATTCCGCCGCCCGATCGCGCGCGAGATCTCCGTTGCGCGGCGGCGACGGTTCGGGCTTGCGCCCGGCCGGAATGTCGGGCTGGAAGTCGTCGGCAGCCGGCCTTGGTATTTGGGAGGGTCGGTCGCCGCCCGGACCCAAACCGGACCCAGGTCCCGCGGCAGCGCTCTCCAAGGGGCGGTCGGTCACCTCCGGTCCTTTCGCTAGCCGGGCGTCGCCTGCTCGATCCGGAGGCCGGCGCCGGATCGGCTCCTGGACCGCATCAACCCCCGGCGGGGACGAATTCCTCTGCTCAGGGTACGTGACCGGGCCCGGCTGAGACGATCCCCGTGGGGCGGCGGGCGGCGAGGATTCCAGGACCGCGGCCGGTCTGGCGCCGCGACCGCCGACTCGGCGGCGAACGGCCGCCATCGCCGCGACCGCCTCCGGAACGTGCGCGCGAACCATGACCGTCACCATGATCGGCGCCATGATGCAGCCCACCACCAACAGCCGCAGCAGCGAACCGGCGGCGCCGCCATGTGCGGTCAAGGCGGCCAGCCCCAACAGCCGGTCGGCGATGTGGGCGATCAGGCCGGCCAGCATCGACGCGACGATCGTCACCAGGATCGTCCGTATCTCCGCGGACCCGATCAGCTGACCGCCGGCCGGCAGCAGCGTGCGCCGCAACAGGTAATAGCCGACGAGCGCACCGGCGAAGAACCCGAGTCCGTTGGCCAGCCCGAGGTAGCCGGCCACCAGTTGAGGATCGCTGGTCAGGTGCGGCGCGAGCACCGAACCGGCGATCTTGACGGCCGTGACGACGAGGATGATCACGATCGGCGTCCAGGGCTGCTCGCGGGCGTAGAACACCCGCAGCTGCAGCAGGACCAGGCCGTACGGGATCAGCGTGAACGCCGACAATGCGATCGCGGCGCCCAGATATCCGGCGTCGACCCCGCCGAAGTGGCCGTAGGCGAACAGCGCGCTTCCGATCGCGGGTCCGCCGACCGTCATGAATGCGACGATCGGAATCAGCGTGATCAGCGTCAGCCGAGTGGCCAGCGACAGGTCGGCCAGCACGGCTTTGGTGTCGTCGGCGGCCGCGTTGCGGCTCAGGCGCGGCATCACGACGGTCAGCACCGTGACGCCGATCATGCCGAACGGCAGCATCAGCACCAGCCAGGTGTAGTTGTAGATCGCCGGGCCGGACGCCGCCGCGGTGCTGGCGATTTGGTTTCCCACCACCAGGCCGAGCTGGCTGATCAGCACATAGAGGACCATCGCGGCGGCCATCGCGCCGAACCGCTTGAGCCGCTCGTCGATTCCCCACAGCGGGCGCAGGCTGACGCGCTCGCGGCGCAGCGCGACCAGCAGTACCGCGGTCTGCGCATAGACGCCCAGCGTGGTGCCGATGGCGAGCACCAACAGCTTGGTGTTGCCCATCCGGACGGGATCGACCGACAGCTCACCGGGGACGAGCAGATACACCGCCAGGGTCACCAGCGCGACGACATTGTTGACGACGGGCGCCCACGCCGTCGGCCCGAAAACGTTGCGGCTGTTCAGGATCGCCATGAACACCGACGTCAGGCCGTAGGCGAGCACCTGCGGCAGCAGCAGGTAGGCGAACGCGGTGGTCAGCGGCTCGTTGACCTGCGGGGTGCGGCCCAGCATCAGCCGGACCAGCAGCGGCGCGGCCGCCACCGACACCAGCGTGGCGAACAGCAGCAGCGCGGTGGTCACCGTGACCAGGCGCCGGACGAACGCGGCGCCGCCGTCGGCGTCGCTCTGCTCGGCCCGGGCCAGCACGGGCACGAAGATCGCGGTGAACGTCGCTTCCAGCACGAGCGCGGCGACCAGGTTCGGCAGCTGATTGGCCACCGAGAAGGCGCTGGACAGCGCCGCACCCAGGATCGCGGCCAGCAGCACGATCCGGCCGAACCCGGTGATCCGGCTGACCAGCGTCGCGAGCGCCATCGCCCACGACCGCGATACCAAGGCGGCGTCGGAAAGTTCCACCCGCCGGGTGGGCAGGTCGGTCACCGGTGGTAGGGGCCCCGTCGGCGCCGGAATCCGGCCGGGCGGCCTGGACGGTAGTGGTGGCGGCTGCCGCCGCCGCGGCGGTTGCTGAGGATCGGACCGCCGGTAGGCGGGTTTCATACGCGGTGCTCTTCGTCGACGCGTCCGCCGACCTCACGCCGGGCGTCGGCGGGATGGTGGTGGGGCGGGTCGGGGCGGTCCAGGTCGGCGCGGTCGGGCTGGCCGCGGAATCGGTGCCACAGGCGGCGGCCGGCGAGCAGCACCAGCACCGCTGCCGCGGTCATGGTGATCGCGAACAGCACCTTGCCGTAGGCGTTGGAGTGCACCGACATGCGCACCGGGTCGCCCAGCCGGGTGCCGTCCGGGGTGCGCAGCGTGACGTCGATCGCGACGCGCTGGGTGAAGTTCACTTCGATCGGCACCCGCAGTGGCAGGTAGCCGGGCGGCAGTTCGATCTGCCCGACGTCGGTCACGGTCATCCCGGGTGGGGCGTCGACCTGCAGGCGGACCTTGATCGGCACGGCCAGACCGTTGTGCAGCGCCAACGGCAGCGGACTGTGCTCGGTGGCCAGGGTGTAGGAGCCGCCGGGGTTGACGATCGTCACCGCGCCGAACAGGTCGTTGATCGTGTTACCGACGACCGCCAGCCGCTGCTGGGCCAGCCCGTTGCGGGTGTCGGGAGGATTGGACTGGCTCAGCGCGCGCAGCATGTCTTCACGCAGCGGAGCGGTGTACTGGACGCCGGTCAGGCCGGTGCGCTCGTCAGTGCTCAGCGCGGAGGTCAGTTTCCACAGCCGGGCGGTCTGGCCGCTGATGTCGGCGATGACGTTCTCGCCGAACCGGCCGCGTTCGGGGGCGGCGACGTCCAGCGGCTGCGCCGGCTGGGCGCGAGCCGGGTCAACGGCCTGGGCTTCGCCGATTACTGCCGTTAGCGGCCGCGGCACCCCCAGGCCGGACCGGATCGTCGTCGCCAGCGCCGTCAGGATCACCTGTGCGTCGTCCGCGCCGAGGTTCCACGTCGCCGGCGGAACCAGAAGCTGGGTGCGCGGCGGGGCGTCTCGGTCCAGCGCATGCCAGAACATCGAGCCCAGGGCGTCCTGGCGGCGCGCGGTGTTGGAATCATGCGCGAGCCGAACCGTCAGCGACGGGTCCAGATAGGTCGGCGCGCCGGGGTTGTTGCCCGCCCCGGCCAGCGCCGCACCGACCGCGGGATCGAACGGCGCAACCACTACCTGCGGGGATAGCCGCCGCGGTGCGGTGTCGACGTTGTCGGGCCCGGACGACGTCTGCGGATCCGGGGCGACCAGCCCGCCGGCGGCCACCGCGACCGTGCTGTTGTTGGCGCTGAGCAGGTTGACCGTGTCGCCGGTCAGCGGACCGTCGGGCAGCAGCGTGGCACCGCGGGTCGAGGAAACGTCCAGGATCTGGTCGACGATGTCGCCGACGCTAGTGGTGGCGATCGCGCTGAGGCCCGGATCGTTGACGCGCTGCAACGCGTCGAGATCGGCCTGCGCGTAGGGCAGCGGTGCGACGCAGGTGCGGTGGGCCAGCGCGCGCAACCGGTTCAGCCAGCCGGTCGCCGCGGTCTGCCCGGTGCCGGGGTGCGTCGGGGTCCCCGGCTGTTGCGCCGGCCCGTCGGGGGAGTTCGACACGACATAGCCGGCCGTCATCGCGTTGACGGTCACCAGCAGGTCCGGGTCGATGGCCAGGCATAGCGCGCGGCCAACGGCGCCATCAGGGTCGACGTCGTGGCTGGTCGCGACCTCGGCCGCGGACAGCAGGATGTCCAGCCGGCCGCCGGTGGCCAGCGAGGAGGCCAGGTCGTCGTCGACCAGCCGGACTCCGATGGTGCCGCCCGGCTGGCCCGGGGCCAACCGGGGGCGGTCGGCCAGCGGCCACAACATGGTGACCCACACGGGTTTGGAGGTGTCTGGCGCGACCGCGGACTCCAACGCGTCGGCGTGGTCGGGTGGCACCCCGATCACCGGCAGCAGAAACCGCGCATTGTCCAGCCGGGCGGGGGCGCCGTAGTCGGGTGTGCCGTTGGCGTTGACCAGCAGCGGATAGATGCCCGGCTGGTCGATGCCCAGCGACGGCTTGGCCAGCGCGCGCAGCGGCGCGGACAAGGTGAAGCCGACCTCTTGGCCTCGCTGGAGTTCCGGCGCCACCGTGAGAAAGTCGGCGGCCGGCTGGTATTGATCGGTGCTGCCGTCCAGCGAGGTCCGCAGGCTCGCCGATGCGGTGACCGCAGCGGCATGTTCGAGCCGGACCATCACGTCGCGCACCGGGCGGTCACCGATGTTGGTCACCATTCCGCTGACCGTCACGACCGGCGGGCTGGTCGTGGTGACGACGTCCGGCGTCACCTGGTCGATGCGGACGCGGACGAACGGCGTCGAACCGGGTTCGTTGGCCGCGGCGCGGGGCATGCCGATCGGGCCGGTGAGCACCACCGCAAAACCGGCCACGATGCCGATCACGACGGCAAGGCGCAACGCGGCGGCGCAGCAGAGGCGTGGCGCGGTCACGGCCCCGGCCCGTGACCGTTCTTACGACCGCGGGGCTTGTCGGAATGCCGGGTTCGGGAATGGGTCTGCGGATTGCGCCGGGGCGTGCTGGGCGGCAGCGGCGGAAGCGCGGCGGGACCGTCGGTCTGCAGCTTTCCGATCAGCTCATTGGCGACCTCGGCGAGTCGACGTTCGTCGGCGTAAGCCAACCGCGACGGCAGTTCCTGGATCGGCACCCACGCCACCTCGGCGACTTCAAGGTCCTCGTCGGACAGCTCGCCGCCGGAGAAACGCATCAAATAGTGGTGCACGGTCTTGTGCACCCGGCGACCGTCGGTGACGAACCAGTAGTCGATGCGTCCGAGTGCGGCCAGCACGCTGCCGCGGATCCCGGTCTCCTCGGCGACCTCCCGAATGGCGGTCTGCTCGGCGGTCTCGCCGAGCTCGATATGCCCCTTGGGCAGCGACCACAGCATCCGTCCCCGCCGATCGATGCGTCCGATCAGGGCCGCGACCTGGGCGTCCATCGGGCCGTCGAGGCCGTCGATGACCAGGCCGCCCGCGGACGTTTCATGCACGGTCCGCAGCCGCTCCGGCACCCGGCGGGGCGGGCGCGGTCGACGTCTGTTGGTTGCCGCCGCGTCGGCGGTCACTTTGGCGTCGGCGTCGTTTTCGGACGCGCCTACACCGCCACGACCGCGACGGCGCCCCCGCCGCCGACGTGGTTTGGCTTGTTCGCCATCCGACACCCAAGCGATAGTAGCTGGCACGAGCTGTTCTTCCGGACACACTCGCCGCTGGTGCGGGCGCGACGACGGCCCGTGGACGACTAGGCTGAACTGTCGTGCTCCTCAGCGGGCCGTACCTGCCCGCACCGTCACACGACTAGGTGGAATTGTCGTGCTCCTCAGCGGGCCGTACCTGCCCGCATCGTCACACGACTAGGTGGAATTGTCGTGCTCCTCAGCGGGCCGTACCTGCCCGCATCGTCACACGACTAGGCTGACCGAACGTGTCTGAAGCCGCCGACGATGTAGAGCTGCTGACGTCGGCTTGGGTTGCCCTGAATCAGCATGCCGCGGTGCTGGGCGGATTGGGCGCCTTGTTCGAGGCCGCGGGGCACGACTTGTATCTGGTCGGCGGATCGGTGCGCGACGCGCTGCTGCGCCGGTTGAGCCCCGATCTGGACTTCACCACCAACGCGCGCCCCGAGCAGGTGCAGCAGATGGTGCGGGGCTGGGCCGACGCGGTCTGGGATACCGGCATCCAATTCGGCACCGTGGGCGTCGGCAAGGACGAGCACCGCCTGGAGATCACCACGTTCCGCGCGGACAGCTACGACCAGGTGTCACGCAGTCCTGAGGTGAAGTTCGGTGACCGCCTCGAAGACGACCTGTTGCGCCGCGATTTCACGGCGAACGCGATGGCCGTGCGCATCACATCGGCCGGCCCGGGCGAATTCCTCGATCCGCTCGGCGGCTTGGCGGCGCTCAAGGCCCGCGTATTGGACACCCCGGCGGCGCCGTCGGTGTCGTTCGGTGACGATCCGCTGCGGATGCTGCGCGCGGCGCGGTTCGTCTCGCAGCTCGGATTCGCCGTCGCCCCCCGAGTGCGGGCAGCGATCGAGGAGATGGCCCCGCAGCTGGCCCGGATCAGCGCCGAGCGGGTGGCGGCCGAGTTGGACAAGCTGCTTCTCGGCGCCGACCCGGTGGCCGGCGTCGACTTACTGGTTCAGACCGGGATGGGCGAAATCGTGCTGCCCGAAGTCGGCGCCATGCAGATGGCGATCGACGAACACCACCAGCACAAGGACGTCTACCAGCACTCGCTGACCGTGCTGCGCCAAGCCGTCGAGCTCGAAGATGCCGGCCCCGATCTGGTGCTGCGCTGGGCGGCGTTGCTGCATGACATCGGCAAGCCCGCCACCAGACGCCACGAGGAAAACGGCGGCGTGAGCTTTCACCACCATGAGGTCGTCGGCGCCAAGATGACCCGCAAGCGAATGCGGGCGCTCAAGTACTCCAAGCAGATGGTCGACGACGTCTCCCAGTTGGTGTATCTGCATCTGCGGTTCCACGGCTATGGCGACGGGAAGTGGACCGACTCCGCGGTACGCCGCTACGTCACCGACGCCGGCCCGCTGCTGCCGCGGCTGCACAAGCTGGTCCGCGCCGACTGCACCACCCGCAACAAACGCCGGGCCGCGCGGCTGCAGGCCAACTACGACCGGCTCGAGGCGCGCATCGCCGAGCTGGCCGCCCAGGAGGATCTGGCGCGGGTGCGTCCCGATCTGGACGGCAACCGGATCATGGAGCTGCTGGACATCCCGGCCGGGCCGCAGGTCGGCGAGGCCTGGCGGTTCTTGAAAGAGCTGCGCCTGGATCGTGGGCCGCTGACCGACGAGGAAGCCACCGCGGAGCTGCTGGCCTGGTGGCATTCGCGCGGGAACGCATAGCCGGGGCGGCCCCGAGTTCTAGGATTTGCCCATGCCGTTGGGGGAGGGGGCGCAATTCGCGGGCTATACCGTGATCCGGCCGTTGGGGATCGGCGGTATGGGTGAGGTGTATCTGGTGCGCCATCCGCGGCTGCCGCGCTTCGAAGCTTTGAAGATCCTGCGCGCCGACGTCTCGGCGGACCCCGACTTTCAGCAGCGGTTCAACCGCGAGGCCGAATTGGCGGGCAGCCTGTGGCATCCCCACATCGTCGGCGTGCACGACCGCGGTGAATTCGACGGTCAGTTGTGGATCGCGATGGATTATGTCAACGGGCCCGATATCCGCGCGCTGATGGATCAGCACCCGGGCGGTATGCCGGTGGGCGAGGTCGTGGCGGTGGTGACCGCGGTCGCCGCGGCGCTGGACCATGCCCATCACCGCGGGCTGCTGCACCGCGACGTCAAACCGGGCAACATCATGATCAGCCGCCCAGAAGACGGCAGTCCACCACGAATCCTGTTGAGCGACTTCGGTATCGCACGTCCGGTCGACGACAACACGGGACTGACGGTGACCAACGCGACGGTGGGCACCGTCGACTACTCCGCGCCCGAGCAGCTGCTGGGACATCCGATCGACGGCCGCGCCGACCAGTACGCGCTGGCCGCCACGGCCTACTACTTGCTGACCGGCGTGAAGCTGTTTACGGGTGCCAGCCCAGTCGCGGTGATCAGCGCGCACCTGACCGCGCCGCCGCCGCTGCTGGGCGGGCGTCGCCCCGACTTGGCCAGTGCCGATCCGGTTTTCGCGCGGGCGCTGGCCAAAAACCCCGCCGAGCGGTTCGCTCGTTGCGGCGACTTCGCCACGGCGCTGGCCCGCCAGCTGCATCACGCCCCGCCCGCCGAGCCTGCTCGACCGGCACCCGTTGCCCAGCCGATGCACACCCCGGCGATGCCGGCCCCGCAGTTCGCCCCGCCGGCCTGGTCGGGCCCGGAACAACGTCCGCGTCCGCGTCGATGGCGAGCCGCTGCTTTGGTCACGGCCGGGGTTGCCGTCGTTGGCATCGTTGCCGCCATTGCGATCCCACGAGTGATCGATCACGGGCACCCTGCGGCGCAATCGGAACCACAGCTGCAAGAAGCTGCCCGGCTGGCCGGACAGCATTACCTGGAGGCGCTCGCCCGCGGTGATGCGCCGGCCGCACTTGCGTTGAGCGTAAACCCGCCGGCGACACCACAATTCGCGACCAGCGAGGTATTGCGGGCCCAGCTCGCGGCCGCGCCGATCACCGATATCACCGCCACGGTGGCACCGGTGCCGGCCGGCGACGATCCGCAGCAGGTGCAGTACCTGATGGTGTCCGCCAGATTCGGCCCGACGCTGTCACAGGCCCGCATCGAAGTGCATCGCAAGGGCGACGAATGGAAACTCGACACCGCCACCGTCGCCGTCGATGTCGGACCATCCGGCAGTAAGGATGCATCGCTGAAAGCGGTTGCCGTGTGGGGTGTTGCGACCGACGGTGCGTCGCCGGTCGCGGTGTTTCCCGGTGCAATGTCGGTGTCGTCCAGTAACCGCTACGTCGACATCACCGCGCAGACTCCGCCGGTGCTGCTCGACGCACTCGGCGGCGCCACCGACCGGCCGGCCATCAAGCCGGCGGCCATGCTCAACGATGCGGGCAGCCAGGCCGCGAAGGCGGCTTTCGACACATGGACCCACAACTGCTACCACGGCGTGGAACCGGCCGACGATTGCGCACGCCTGAGTCCCGACAACCCTACGATCGCTACCGATGGCCCCGGCGATTTCAGCAAGGCCACCTTCAACTTCGACGCCGCCAGGATGGTGGTCGCGATCGGCGGCACCATCGTCTACCAGGGACACGCGGCCGGCGTACCCGACTACACCGTGACGGAGAAACCCATCGGCATCGTCGACCTGACTAAGGAACCCCCGATATATGTGCGCACGGAGAAGCATGGATAAACCCCGTCCGGCCGTCGTTCGGCGAGCTTAAGATGCGCGCATGCCGTTAAGTGAGGGGGCACAGTTCGCGGGCTATACCGTGGTGCGGCTGCTGGGGGCCGGTGGTATGGGTGAGGTGTATTTGGTGCGCCACCCGCGACTGCCGCGATTCGAAGCCTTAAAGGTGTTGGCCCCCGAGGTATCGGCGGATCCTGGCTACCAGCAACGGTTTAACCGTGAGGCCGAACTCGCGGCCGGGCTGTGGCACCCCCATATTGTGGGCGTGCAGGACCGCGGCGAGTTCGAGGGCCGGCTGTGGATCGCGATGGATTACGTCGACGGGACCGACCTCGACGCGCTGATGGACGAGCAATACCCGAGCGGGATGCCGGCCGAGGAAGTGCTGGCGATCGTGACCGCGGTCGGCGCGGCCTTGGACCATGCGCATCACCGCGGTCTGCTACACCGCGACATCAAGCCGGGCAACATCATGATCAGCCGGCCCGACGACGGCAGTCCTCCGCGAATCCTGTTGTGCGACTTCGGTATCGCGCGTCCCGTCGATGACACCACCGGTCTGACGGTGACCAATATGACGGTCGGCACCGTGCCGTACTGCGCTCCCGAGCAACTTTCGGGTGGCCCGCTCGATGGTCGCGCCGACCAGTATGCGCTCGCCGCGACCGCTTACTACCTGCTCACGGGCGCCAAATTGTTTCCTCACGTCAACCCGGTCGCGGTGATCAACGCGCACCTGACATTGCCCGCACCGCTACTCGGTGGGTTGCGTCCCGATTTGGCCAGCGCCAACGGGGTTTTCGCACGCGCCTTGGCCAAGAACCCCGCCGAGCGGTTCGAGCGTTGTGGTGACTTCGCCGCGGCCCTGGCCGCACAGCTGCCGCACGGCCACACCGCGGCGCCCACCCCGCCGAGGCCCGCATCGGAAAAGACGGTGCCCGTCGCTGCGGCAGCATTCGAGACGACTCGTCCGATCTCGCCACCACGCCCGCAGTACCCGCCGCCCGCCCCGGCCGGCTATGCCGCTGCACCCATGCCACCGCCGCCTGCGTGGAGCCCGCCGTTCAATCCCGTTCCAGCGCCGTCGCGTCGCCGCAAACGCACTGTGACGCTGGCCCTTTCGGTGCTGGCGGTGCTGACCGTGGTAGCGGGAGTGGGGATCTTCGCGGCGAACAAGATCATCGCCGGCGACGACACGAAACGTGCCGAGCAGGACCGCGAAGCCGCCCGGTTGGCCGGGCAGCACTACCTCGAGGCGCTGGCGGTCGGTGACGCCCGCACCGCGCTGTCTCTGGCGGCAGATCAACCGGCCACACCGCAGCTGCTGACCGACAAGGTGCTGCGCGCACAATTGGCCACCACACCAATCACCGACATCAAGGTCACCACCGATCCGGCTCCGGACCCGGGCACCCCATCCGATGCCCAGCGGCTGGTCCTGGCCGCGAAGTTTGGCGTCACACCCACTCAGGTAGTGATCTGGGCGCACAAGAAGGGCGGTCAGTGGAAGCTCGACACCACCACCGCCGCGCTGGCTGTGGACAATCCGCCCAATGCGGTCGAAGCAATGAAAACCGTTGCGATCTATGGCGTGGGGACGAACGGCGCGAATCCCATCTCGGTTTTCCCCGGCATCGTTCAGGTGGGATCGACCAATCGCTTCATCGATATCACCGCGCCGCCGGAACGAGTACTGCTCGAGGCGCTCACCGCACCGGCGGCCAACCGCCCGGTCATCCACCCGACCGTCGCACTCAACGATGCGGGGCGCCAGGCGGCCCTGGCCGCCGTGGATGGCCAGCTCCGTATCTGTTTCAAAAGCGGTCCCAAGCCGCCGGAGTGCTGTCCTAAAGATGGCTGCAAGCCGCAGCCTGCCCCGCCTCCCGGGGTCGAGCCGGATAGCGAGACACTCGAGGACCTGGAGAACACTCAAAGCATGACCTACGACCTGGACCCCAACTCCATGACCGTTCATGTCTCGGGAGTCTTCAACTACCGGGCGCAGGTGACTCAGTACGCCAAACCGGCGATCTTCCGGGACGCCGTCACCGTGCAGGACAGCCATGTCGACCTGACCAAAGACCCACCGGTATGGTTTCGCAACCCGGGGAGCTGACCAGCCTCGGAACCATTAGCGGTCGACACGCGTCGGAACGTTCATGGATTACTGCCTGGCAGGCGATAGTGGCGCGGTGATGTGGCACGGCCAACCCGACCTCGACCTCGATCACGACGGCCGTCTCGAATCGATCGGGCTGGACTTCGACCACGACGGCATGCGCGACGACGCGCTTGCGGACCAGGACGGCGATGGTGTGGTCGATCACGCGGTACTCGACCTCGACAATGACGGCACGCCCGAGGCGTATTTCACCGACGACGGGTCGGGAACCTGGGCGGTAGCGGCGGACCGGGCCGGGGGATTGCGCTGGTATGGGCTCGACGGGATCGAGCACACCGGTGGCCCGCTGGTTGACTTCGACGGACACGGGCATGCGGACGATCGACTGGTGGACGTCGACGGCAATGGGGTGGCCGACCGGGTGCTGTGCGCCGACGAGACCGGCGTGACCGGCTATGTGGATACCGACGGCGACGGGCGGTGGGATGTCCGATTATCCGACACCGACGGTGACGGGTCGGCCGACGGCGCGACCCGCCTTTGACAAGGTGTTTTGCTGCTTTCGCGAATGGGTAAATCAACGCCTGTGCAGCAGGCAGAACAACTGAAGTGACAGACCCCGATCCCTGTCTACACTCTTATCCATATCCGGTCGGGGAGGCCTAGGAAATCGAGGGAGAAAAACATGGCAAGTTCAACCGTTGTTACACCCGAACTGCTGCGCGCTTCACAGCAAAAGATCGAGTCGCGACTGCAAGAGGCGGCGGCCATCGCCAACCAGTACCTGAGCGGACACGAGAACGTCGTCAGCGCCGCCGGGTGGACCGGCCAGGCCGGGACTACGTCGCTGAACACCGCGGGCCAAATCCAGCACGACCTGCAGCAGATCATGACCGGCGGCAACCGCTTGGCGCACGGTCTCGGCAAGACGGCCACCCTGATGGAACACCACGAAGCCGATTCGGCCCACAACCTCAATGGTGTGTTCGGCGGAACCCAGTCCGCCTAGTCCGGCAATCCCCAAAGCTTATTTACCGTAAGGAATTACCAAAATGTCAGATCAGATTACCTACAACCACGCCGTCGTCAGTGGCCTCACCGGTGACATCGCGACTCAAGCCGCGCAGTTGATGGAAATTCACGACGACGTTCTGCACATCACCCAGTCGCTGGCCGAGTTTTTCCAGGGCCAGGGCGCCACGTCGTTCTTCGACGCGCAGCAGCAGATGCTGCACGGACTGCAGGACATGATTCAGACCGTCACCCTGCACGGGCACACCGTGGGCAATGTGCACGAGGCTGCGATAAACGCCGACAGTTTGACGGCGGGTTTCTTCAACCAGGCGTAGTCCGGGCTTGGCGGGGCGCACCTAGGTGCGCCCCGCGCTTGGCTTCAAGGGAAGACCGTGCTGACCACCTCTCTAGACGGCCTCTGGGTCTTACAAGTACTCACCGGCATCGAGGTCCTGGCTCCCGAGATGGGGCTGCGACCCCATCTGCCCCGCGTCGAGCCCAAGCACCAGGCGCTGGCCCATCCGGTGACCGCCGAGCTGCGCGCCGCCGGCGCGATCGACGAAACCGACTCCGTCGACGGCGTGATCGTCGAGTGGCTGACCGTGTTGTCGCGCCGCGACATCGGGTTGCTGGTGCACTTCCGGCTGGCCGACGACGGCGAACCGGCACGGGCGTTGCTCGCCAGGTTCGCGCAGTGGTGGGTCGCCATCGAACGATCGGGAGACCTGGTCCGCATCAGCGGGGCGGGCATCGCGAACAATGAGGGCACGGCCAGCGCGGCGCTCAATGCACAGATCGAAAGACTATGCGGCGCAAATGAACCCGCGCCGTTGCGTCCGGTCACGCTGGATGCGGATGCGATGCGCGCCACCGCCACCGACGAGCGATCACTGCACGAGTTCCTGGACAGTCAAGGGCTCGATGCCGATCAGGTGCACATGCTGAAACTGGCCACCGATCCCAGCCGCTCGGCTCAGGCCTCGTTCGTCGCCCTGCAGTCCGGGGTGGAAACCGGCCTGCCGACCCGGACCCACTTCGACCCGGGCGCGGTGACGATCATCGATACGACGGAGGGACGTGTTGTCGCCGAACAGGTTTCGTCCGGGGGCAAGAACTGGATGATCGTCGCGCCGGGGACCAAGAACAACATTGGTACCGCGATCAACCAGATGGTGCGGCGGCTACCGGCCAGCGAGGAATGGCATTCGTACCGAAAAGTCGTGTAGTCGAAAGGCAGTCCGAAAATGATAGCATCGGCATCGTGACGAATCCGTGGGCGGGCTCATCCAATTCTCCGGAACAGGGCGGACCGACTCGGCGAGAAGCGCCAGCCGCGCAGTACCAAAATCAAGATTCCGTATCCGGAACATTACGCATTTCCGATATGGTCGCGCCGCGCAAAATTCCGCCCGGCGGAGGCTGGCGTAAATTCCTGTACCAGGTGTCGGGCCATGCCATCAACTTCGGCGAATCGCCGTCGGAAAGACACTATCGCGAGCTGCAGGAGCGCATCCGTCGCCACATCCGCAAGCAGTACGTGGTCGGGGTCGTCTCGGGAAAGGGTGGCGTCGGTAAGACCACGATGACCGCCTGCATCGGCGCGGTGTTCCGGGAATGCCGGCCCGAAAATGTCGTCGCGATCGACGCGGCCCCCGGCTTCGGCACGCTGGCCGGGCGAATCGACGAATCTCCGCCGGGCGACTACGCGGCGGTGCTCAACGACACCGACGTGCAGGGCTACGCCGATATCCGAGAACACCTGGGGCAGAACAGTCTTGGACTTGACGTGCTGGCTGGCAACCGCGCGTCCGACCAGCCGCGGCCGTTGGTGGCCTCGATGTTCTCCGGTGTGCTGTCGCGGCTGCGTCGCACCCACACCGTGATTGTGGTGGATACCTCCGACGACCTTGAGCACCCCGTGATGAAGGCGGTGCTCGACGCGTGCGACACCCTGGTTTTCGTGTCCGGTCTCACCGCCGACACCTCGTTGCCGGTGACCCGCGCGATCGACCTGCTGCGCTCGATGGGCTATCACGAGCTGGTGTCCCGCAGCATGGTCATCCTGAACGACAGTCGCGACAAATACGACGCGGAGGCGCGCACCTATCTCACCGAGCGTTTCGCTCAATCGGGCGCAACCGTCGAATTCATGCCGTACGATCCATTCCTCGCAAAAGGCGGGATAATTGACACCCGGCATGAGCTGAAGAAGAAAACCCGCCTGCGTATATTCGAAATCACCGCGGCATTGGCCGACAAATACATTCCAGATGCCGACAGGCCGCGTTAATGACCCCATACGTGGGTAAGGTCTCGTTTCCAGCCCGCTGTGCGGTCGCGGTCGTATGTGGAGAACATCTGGTTTCGCAGGTTTATCCGGCCTCGGTCCCGATCGAGGCCTTCATCGACAACGTCGTCGAGCTACTGAACGAGGAACTCAAACGCCGGGGTTTCATCGGACTCGAGTCCGGCATCGGATACGAACTCCACAAGGCCAACGGAGTACGGCTGGACGTCACGAAGACGCTCGACGAACTCGGTGTCGAAGACGGCGCCACACTCACACTGGTCCCCGCGGTTGCGGGCGAATCGTTTGAGCCGCAGTACGAGTCGCTGTCGACCGGGTTGGCCCGGGTCGGCAGGGCCCTGTTCGAGCCGGTCACGCTCAAGACCGCCGCGCATACCGCGTTGGTGATCTTGGCGATGGTCTCCCTGACCCTGTTGGGACTGGCTGTGCGCCAACGCTTCTCAACCGACTCGCTGATGCCCACCATCGTGACCGGGACGGCCGGTCTGCTGATCGCTGGTGGTGCGACCACGGTGTGGCGATGGTGGCCGGGACGCACCGACATGGTCGACGGGCTCGGCTGGACGGCGTTGCCATTGCTCACGGCCTGCCTCGCATCCGGCGCGCCGGGTCCGGTCGGGGCTCCGCACGCCTTTATCGCGGCACTGGCGGGCGCGATGCTGACGTGTGGAATCACTTCTGCGACGGGGCGTCACGCGAACGTCGCGGCGACCGTGGTGACCGTACTGGGGCTCGGTGGCGCGGCCGCCGCGGCCCGGATGTGGTGGCCCCTGCCCGCGCAATGGCTGGGCATGTGTGCGCTTGTCGTCCTGCTGCTGCTGCTGACCATGGCCCCGACGATCGCGCTGTGGGTCGCGCGGATCCGGCCGCCCTATTTCGGCTCGATCACCGGGCGCGATCTGTTCCGGCGCAGCGCGGGCCTGCCCGCTGACGCGGTGTCGCCCGTAGAGGAAGGCGCCGACGACGACGCGAATTCCGACACCACGCCGCGCGGCGCCCAGATCGCGCTCGCGGCGGTCCACGCCAACAACGTGCTGACCGGAATCTGCGTCGGAGCAGGGCTGACCCTTCCCGTCGCGGTGTGGGCCACCCTGATGCCGGGGCACGACCGCAGCCTGCCGGCCGCCGTGCTGGCAGGGCTGTTCGTGGTGATCTTCATCAGCCGGGGGCGGGCTTTCGCCGACAAACGACAGGCGATCGCGCTGGTCTGCGGCGCGGCCGCGGCACTGTGCGTCGGCGTCGCGAAATACGTTCTGCACGAACCGACTTCGTCGGGCTATGGGCTGTTGTGGGGCACGCTGGTGCTGGCCGTCTTCGGCGGTGCCGGCCTGCTGGCCGCCCTGCTCGTGCCGATCACCCGGTTCACCCCGCTGGTGCGGATGACCGCCGAATGGGTGGAGATAGCAGCGATCATCGCGGCCCTGCCGCTGGCCGCATGGATCGGCGGACTGTTCACCTGGGTGCGCATGCGATGACCCCGATGGCGCTCACCGCTCGCGCAATGACCCAGCGGGTCGCCGCCACGGCGCTGACGAGCCTGCTGGTCACCCTGATCGCGGGACTACCTGCGGCCCAAGCGATTCCACCGCCGACCGTTGATCCCGGCCGGGTACCGGCGGACGGTAAGCCGGCGTCCGATCAGCCGATGCGGCAGGCGTTCACCTGTGCACGGACGATCACCGTCGCCGATCCGAACGTGGCCTTGCCCGCGCCCGGTTTCACGATGCTCAACATCAGCAAGGCCTGGCAGTACTCGACCGGCAACGGGGTGCCCGTCGCGGTCATCGACACCGGCATCAACCCGAGTCGCCGGCTGCCGGTGGTGGCCGGTGGTGATTACATCATGGGCGGCGACGGTCTGAGCGACTGCGATGCGCATGGCACCGTCGTGGCGTCCGTGATCGGCGCTGCGCCGCAAGGCACTCCGATGCCGGCCCCGATGCCGAGCGCCCCCGCCTTCCCGCCACCGGCGGGCCCGCCGCCAACCGATGCGGGAGCGCCGCCACCCGGCGGACCACCGCCCCCGCCCGCACCTCCGCCACCGCCCTCGCCGGTGACGATCACCCAAACGGTGGCACCGCCCCCGCCGCCACCCCCGCCCGACGCGCCGTCGAACGGACCGGGGGACCCCGCGCCCGGACAGCCCGACGACCCCGAGGTGCCACCACCGCCCCCAGGCGCGCCCGATGGAGTCGCGGGCGTCGCGCCGCACGCGACCGTCATCTCCATCCGCCAGTCCTCGCGTGCCTTCGAGCCGGTGAACCCCGGCGGCGGCGGCGACTTTGAAGGGCGCAAGAAGGCCGGCACCATCGCGACGCTGGCCAGCGCCATCGTGCACGCGGCGAACATGGGTGCAAAGGTGATCAATATCAGTGTCACAGCCTGTGTTTCGGCCGCCGACCCGCTGGATCAGACCGCCATCGGCGCCGCCGTGTGGTATGCGGCCACGGTCAAGGACGCGGTCATCGTCGCCGCAGCCGGCAATGACAACGAAGAAGGCTGCGCCCAAAATCCGACCTTCGACCCGCTCAACGCCGCCGATCCGCGCGACTGGCATCAAGTCAAGACCGTATCGTCGCCGTCCTGGTTCTCCGACTACGTGTTGTCGGTGGGGGCGGTCGACAACACCGGCGCGCCGATCAACAAGAGTCTGGCCGGACCCTGGGTCGCCGCGGCAGCACCCGGCGTCGGGATCATGGGTCTGTCGCCGGAAACCGGGGGACCGGTCAATGCCTATCCGCCGATCCGGCCCGGCGAGAAGAACATGCCGTTCTGGGGCACCAGCTTTTCCGCGGCGTATGTCAGCGGGGTGGCAGCGTTGGTGCGGGCCAAATATCCGGGCCTGTCCGCGCACCAGATCATCAACAGGATTCTGCAGACCGCGCACAATCCACCCCGCGGGGTAGACAACCAGGTCGGCTACGGCGTGGTGGACCCGGTGGCCGCCCTGACCTTCGATGTGCCTGCCGGGGAACGGCTTTCACCGTCGGCCGCCAGTCGGGTTCTCCATCCAGCACCGCCGCCACCGCTGCCGGATCACCGCGCCCGCAATGTCGCGATGATCTTCGCCGGTGTCGTGGCGGCGACGATCGCCGTCGTCGCACTGATCGTGCGGGCGAGGCGTGAGCGATGAGCGCCGCCACAAAGCTGACGATCATCGTCGCCATCTTCATCGCCGCCACGATCGGCTGGGCGCTCGGCGGATACCCCGGTGCGGTAGCGGGTTTGGTGATCGGGATCGCAGTCGGCGTGGTCCGGTGGCGCGGCCAGCCGATGTGGTCCTGGCTGATACTTTGGCTCCGGCGCCGCCGCCCGATCGCGTGGACCGAGCCCCTCACGGTGGCCAACGACCGTGCCGGCGGCGGCATCCGCTACCAGGACGGGGTCGCGGCGGCCGCGGTCCAGCTGCTCGGAAAGGCGCACACGCCAACGCTTTTCACCGGCTCGACCGCGACTTATACCGACAACTCTTTCGACATCACCGAGCTGATGCCGCTGCTGCACCAGAGCCTGGGCCTCACCCTGGATTCGCTGAGCGTCGTCACGGCGGGCGCCCGCCGCCGCAGCACGGGTGACTATCCGCGGGTGTACGACACGCTGATCGGCACGCCGCCCTACGCCGGCCAGCGCGAGACCTGGCTCATCGTGCGCATCGCGGCCCTGGACAATGTCGAGGCGCTGCGCGGTCGCACCTCGGTGGGTACCGCCACCCTCGCGGCCGCCCAGCGGATCAGCGCGGCGCTGCGCCAGCATGGCGTCCGCGCCAAGGTCGCCACGGCCACCGACATCGTCGAGATGGAGCGGCGGTTGGGCCGCTCCGCGCTGGACGTCTCGAATCGGCGGTGGCGATCGGTGCGCGGCGACAGCGGGTGGTTGACCACCTATTGGTACCGCCCCGGTGACATCACTTCGGAAGCGCTGGCCGAGGCGTGGTCGGCGCGTGTCGACGGGATCGTGCAGAATGTCACGCTTTTCAGCTCCGAAGAGGGGGTGGCCACCGCGACGGCGACCGTCACCGTACGCAGCGCCCAGCCACCGTCGGCATCGTTGAGCATGCGGCTGAAGACCTTGCGGGGCGAGCAGGCCCAAGCCGTCGCCGCCAGTCTGTGCGGTCCGCTGCCGCCGTTGCGTGGCATCCGTCGAGGTGTGCTGGACGGTCCGCTGATCGTCCCGATCGGACCGTCGGGTGTGCTGCTCGGCAAGGTCGCCGGCGGGAATCGGATGCTGCTGCCGCTCGACGACCCCGGGGAGTTCAGCCGGGTGCACATCGCCGCAGAGGACGCGCTGGCCAAGCGGTTCATCATCCGTCTGGCCGGTGCAGGCGAGCGGATCACCGTGCACACTCGAAACATGCAGCGGTGGGCCAGTGTTCGGATGCCGGACGTGGCCGTGACCGATCAGCCCAAGCCGGTATCGGGCACCACGGTCAGCGTCGTCGACGGCAGCATGTCGCCGGCGCCGCGACCGAACACCCTCATCTCGATCGGCGGGCCGGGTGAGCCGTACCGGGGCACCGCCAACGTGTTGATCACCCAGACGGGTCCGGCGACGGTCGACGTGATCGCGGCCGATGGTCGCCTGCACACGGTCGAAGTGGAGCTGTTCCGCGCCGAGAACAGATACGTATCGTCGGAACCGATGGCCTTGCGAACCCCTGATCTCGAACCGGCGGACACCCCATGACCAGCAGCACGACGCCGGCCGCCGCGCGAAAGTACTTCGACGCGGCGATGGCGTTGCTCGACAGCGATCCCGCCGCGGCCGCGGCCCGGTTCCGGGAGGCAACCGAGGTCGACCCGTCGATGGCCGACGCGTGGCTGGGCCGGATCGCCGCGGGTGACGAGGCGTTGTCGACCGTCGAACAGCTCTACAACTACGGCGGCCGACTGCACCGGGAGACCAACCGGATCGGGGCGCGTCTGTCGGCCCCGATCAAAGCCGGGCCGTATCTGTCGATCTCGGTGACCGAGGCCTCGCATGCCGGCCTGGCGCTGGCGAGTGCGCTCATCGACGACCACCAATACGAGAAAGCCGAAGCGCTGCTGAGGGATTCGACGCTGCTGGACACCTGGGAGAACCACCAGTGGAAGCAGTACATCGAGTCCTATCTGATGTTCGCCACTCAACGGTGGCCGGACGTCATCTCGGTGGCCGCGGCCATCCTGCCGCCGCAGGCCATCATCATGTCGGCGGTCACCGCGGCCACCTGCACGCTGGCGGCACATGCCGCGGCCCATCTCGGGCAGGCGCGCGTCGCGCTGGAATGGACCGACCGCGTCGAGCTGCGCGCCGGATTCGGCGGCCCGACCGAGACGCGTCGTCAGCACCTCGAAACCGCTGTCACCGCAGTCGATCCCACCGACTTTCCGTTGATCGCCGCCGACCTCGCCTACGTGCGTGGCATGGCACATCGCCAGCTCGGCGAGGAGCCCAAGGCGCAGATCTGGCTGTCCAAGGCGACGATCAACGGCGCCTTGATCGAGCCGGCCAAGGAAGCGCTGGCCGACCCCGCGCTGCAGTTGGTCGTCACCGACGAGGACGCGATCAGTTCTCGCACCAACAAGTGGGACGTGACCACCGAGCTGTCGGAGCAGCAGCGACAGGAAGAGGAGCATCAGGAGCGGCGCACCGAACTCCTGCAGGAGGGTCGCGCGCTGCTCGACAACCAAGTGGGATTGGCCGACGTCAAACGCGCGGTCGCCGAACTGGAAGACCAGATCGAGGTTCGTGCGCTGCGTCTGGCGGCGGGCCTGCCGGTGGCCAATCAGACCAACCACATGCTGCTGGTCGGACCGCCCGGCACCGGTAAGACCACCACCGCCGAGGCGCTCGGCAAGATTTACGCCGGCCTGGGCATCGTGCGCCATCCCGAGATCGTCGAAGTCAAGCGGGCGGATTTCTGCGGGGAGCATATCGGTGCCTCCGGGCCGAAGACCAACGAGCTGATCAACCGGTCGCTGGGCCGCATCCTGTTCATGGACGAGTTCTACTCGCTGGTGGAACGCCACCAGGACGGTCGCCCGGACATGATCGGCATGGAGGCGGTCAACCAGCTGCTGGTGGCACTCGAGGTGCACCGGTTCGACTTCTGCTTCATCGGCGCCGGATACGAAAAGGAAGTCGACGAATTCCTCACCGTAAACCCGGGTCTGGCGGGCCGGTTCAACCGCAAACTGCGGTTCGAGTCCTACACACCCGACGAGCTGGTGGAAATCGCGGTCCGCTACGGCAAGCCCCGCGCCACGGTTCTCGACCCCGCCACCGCCGAGGCGCTGGCCGCCGCCTGCGCGACACTGCGCGCCTATCGTGCCCCCGATGGCCAGCACGGCATCGACGTCATGCACAACGGCCGGTTCGCGCGCAATGTCGTTGAGCGCGCGGAACGATTGCGCGACTCGCGGGTGGCCGCGCAGCACCGAGTCGACAAAGGGTCGGTGACGGTCGAGGATCTGCAAACGCTCCGTACCCAGGACGTCGTTGCGGCGGTGAAGGACGCGTGTGCGGAAAAGCATGTGCCGATAGTGCTTTGATCAGGCCCGATTCCTGAGCCGATGCGCGCGGGCGCGCGGGTGGCCAGCGTTGCGGGAAACCCGTTGTCGGCGCAGCGGGAAAGCTTAAGATGCACGCAGGCCCGCGACCGGGATAGTGCGGTGGCGAAACAGGGCTGACGAATGGAGCGTCCGGCGGTGCACCGTATCTTGCTGATCACGGTGGCGTTGATGCTAGCCGTGGTCAGTGCACCTCCCGCCGTGGCGGTATCGCCACCGTTGATCGACTCGACGGCGGTTCCACCCGATGTGACGGGTCCCGATCAGCCCCTCGAACAAAAGCGTGTCTGTAAGGCGCCGTTATCGCTGCCGGGCACCAATTTCCACGATGCACCGTGGCCCAACACCTACCTGGGGATCACCCAGGCCCAGAAGTTCGCGACCGGCGCGGGCGTCACGGTGGCCGTAATCGATACCGGGGTGGACGCCTCGCCCCGCGTTCCGGCCGATCCGGGCGGCGACTTCGTCGTCAAGGACGGCAACGGGCTCTCCGACTGTGACTCGCACGGGACGCTGACCGCGTCGATCATCGCCGGGCGGCCCTCGCTGACCGACGGATTCGTCGGTGTCGCACCCGACGCCCGGTTGGTCTCGGTGCGCCAGACGTCGGAGGCGTTCGAGCCGAAAGATTCCCAACCCGACCAGGGCGACCCGAACGCGACGCCGGCCGCCGGCTCCGTCCGCAGCCTGGCCCGCGCGGTGGTACACGCCGCCAATCTGGGCGCCGGCGTGATCAACATCAGCGAGGCGGCCTGCTTCAAGGCCAAGAAGCAGGTCGACGAGACCACCTTGGGTGGCGCGCTCAATTACGCGGTCAACGTCAAGGGCGCCGTGGTCGTCGTCGCGGCGGGCAACGTCGGCGGGGATTGCCAGCAGAATCCGCCGCCCGACGCGGCCATTCCCTCCGATCCCCGCGGCTGGCAAGGGGTTCAGACGATCGTCACGCCGGCCTGGTACGCACCGCTGGTGCTGACCGTCGGGGGTGTCGGGCAAAACGGGGCACCGAGCGAGTTCTCGATGCACGGACCGTGGGTGAGTGTGGCCGCGGCCGCCGACAACGTCATCGCGCTCGGACCCGGCGGCGACCCGGTGGATGCGTTATCGGGCAAGGAGGGTCCGGTGCCGATCGCGGGAACCTCGTTCGCGGCGGCGTACGTGTCGGGTCTGGCGGCACTGGTGCGGCAGAAGTTCCCGGACCTGACGCCGGCGCAGGTCATGCACCGGATCACCGCGACCGCACGCCACCCCGGGGGTGGTGTCGACGATGCCGTCGGGGCGGGCATCATCGACGCGGTCGCCGCGCTGACCTGGGATGTCCCGGCCGGCCCGCCGACGCCGTTGGATCCGGTCAAAGCGATTCAGGCTCCGGTGCCGGTTCCGGGCCCCGATCACGGGCCGATCGATGCTGTCACGATGGGGGTCATGGGTTTGATCGTCGCGCTGGGACTCGCCGCGCTCGTCGGGCGAGCCCTGAAACGGCACTGACGACGCCCATGCGATCCCTACGACTCCGGTTCAGCAGCGGTCACGCGGTGTGGGCGGCCGTGTTGGCTCCGCTGTGCATCCTGCTGTTCATGGGGACGCGCTACGAGTGGGCCGGCCCGACCCTGGTAGGGGTCGGGGCCGTGATCGCGACGGTCACCTTCCGCGGCCGGCGGCTCACCGGCTGGGTGGTGGCGATGTTCGCGTGGCTGCTGCGCCATCGCCGGTCACCCGAACTTCCGTCCGAGGCCGAGGTCGGTGCCACCGTCCTGCCCGGCGACCACGTAGCCGTGCGCTGGCAAGCCGAGCAGCTGGTGGCGGTCATCGAGCTCATTCCGCGGCCGTTCACGCCGACGGTGGTCGTCGACGGGAAGGCGAACACCGACGACGTGGTCGACACGCGGTTGCTGGAGCAGCTGCTCGCGGTGCACTGTCCCGACTTGGAGGCCGAGGTGGTGTCCGCCGGATACCGGGTCGGCAAGACCGCGTCCCCGGATGTGCTGAATTTGTACCGGGAAGTGATCGGTCGTGACCCGGCGCCGGCGTACCGGCGGACCTGGATCGTGATGCGCGCCGATCCGCGACGGGCCCAGGCGTCGGCGCGGCGGCGCGACGAGGGCGTCGCGGGTATCGCCCGCTACCTGGTGGCGTCGACCACGCGGATCGCCGACCGGTTGGCCAGCCACGGTGTCGATGCCGAATGTGCGCGCAGTTTCGACGATTTCGACCATGCGACCGAGATCAGCTTCGTGCGGGAGAAGTGGTCGACGATCAAGGGGCAGGACAACGTCACCGCCGCCTACATCGCACCCGGGGGCCCGGATGTGTGGTGGTCGGTGCCGGCCGATCACACCATCACCCGGGTCCGCATCGCTGCCGGGATGGCGCCCCGTTCCACCGTGCTGCTCACCACACCGAAGAAGGCGAAAAGGCCGCGCGGCTTTTCGCGCGTATCGGGTGGGCAGCGTGCCGCGCTGCAAGGCCAGACCGTCGTCTCCGGCCGCCACTGGCAATTGCCGATCGGGTCCGCGGGAGTACTGGTCGGCGAGACGGCGAGCGAGTATCCGGTGTACATGCCGTTCGACGATGTCGACGCGAGCATCAACCTGGGTGATGCCCGGGCATTCATGCAATTCGCCGTCCGTGCGGCGGCCGCCGGCGGAACCGTCACGCTCGCAGCGCATTTCCAGGAATTCGCCGACCTGATCGGCGCCGAAGTGGGGCCGGAGTCCAAGGTGTCGTGGCCGCACGCGACAACGTATCTGGGCCGGCATTCCGGGGTGGACCGGGTGATCCTGCGCAACAACGTGATCAGCACCCCGCGGCACCGCCAACTGCCGATCCAGCCGGTTTCCCAGCCCGACGAGAGTCGCTATCTGACCGCGCTGCCCGGTAGGCGGGAAGGCTCCTGACGCCTTAGCTCGGGGCACCCGGTTGGCCCAGATGAACAGGTATTTAACTGTCTTCGGGGTACCGCGCGCCGCCTTACACTAAGAGTCTGCGTGGCCGAAGCATTCGCCCAGGCAGGCTGGCTATCCCCGACGCAAAGGAAGATCTGACGTGCAACCACACGAGCACCCGCAGGCCACTGCGGTGATGGACGAGTTCAAGAAGTTCAGCGACGTCCTCGAGGGCGCCTTGAAGCAGAGGGGCACCGGGTCCTTCACGGCCAAGGACGAATCGGAGACCGTCGAGGTGGTCATCAACGGTGACATGTGTGTGACCCAGGTTCACATCGAGGATGGCCTGCTGCGGCTGGGTGCCGAAACGGTGCAGGAGCGCATCAATGAGGCACTCGCGAAGGCCAGCGCCGAAGCCGCGGCAAGCATCGAGGCCGGCCAGGCGGCGACGTTCGAAAAGCTGTCCAAGATCGTCGATTCGCTGCAGAAGATCGCCGGGGAGGACTAGGCGAACCGACATTCTGCTGCAGCGGGCGACCGTTCAGGGGATACGGTCAGGCCGTGCAGCTGTTTGTCGTCGGGCCGCCGAGGTCCGGGTTGACCATCGTCACCCAATTCCTCAACGACCACGAAGACGTCAAGATCTTCGACGAGATCGATCTGATCGACGTCCACCGGTCCGGGGGGCCGGTCGTGGGTACGTTGGCGGCCTTCCTGCTCGAGCGCGGCCGCTACCAGGATTATCGCCGCCGCTTGCAGGAAAAGACCGACCCGGCCCAGGCCCTGCGGGCGATCATGAGCGAAATTGCCGAGCCCTGCTCGGTTTGGGGCGAGAAGAACCCGAGGTATGCGATGCGGCTGGAGATCCTGCGGCGATGCTTTCCCGAAGCTGTCTTCCTGTTCGTGCTCCGAGATCCGCGTGAGGTGGTGAATTCGTACCTGCTGCACCGGGATTCAGACCAGCGCACCGATTTGGACTTCTGGATCAAGGACACGGTTGCCGAAGCCCTCACGCTGGTGGAAGGTTCCCTGGACCCGCTGACGGATGACGACGCGGAATTGGTGATGCTGCGCTACGAAGCCTTTGCGGCTCGGCCCAGGCAGACCCTCGACCGCGCCCTGCAGCGGTGGGGTCTGAGTTTTTCCGACACCGCGGTCGCATTGGCTCATCATGCCCCCGAGACGGTCGGCGACAACCAGTTCTACCGTGGTGGCGCTCCGCTGCCGTGGAAGGCCGGCAACCTCGCGCCACTTCGCCCGGCGCCAACGAGTCGGGCCCGCATCGACGCCGACGACCCGGCCTGGTCCCACGTCGATGCCCTGGCGCAGCGCTTCGGTTACAACTGAACAGGGCATCGATGGCGTTACGCGAACTGCTGCAGGCGCAAAGACCCGCGTTTTGTTTCGTCACCAATGTCGGCGATGCCGTGCTGACATTGCCCACCCTGCGCGCACTGGGCGAAATGTTCAGTGCACCAATCACATTGATCTGCCCCAAGGTCGCATTCGACCTGTGCTTTCGGGAGGTAAGCTCGCGACTGGTCGACGTCACGGGCCTGCCCCTGATGGGCCCACCACCATTGCCGGGAAGTCCGGAACGTCCCCCCGATTACGACGAACTAGCGGCGGAGATCGGTCCGGTCGATGTCTTCATCGACACGCTGCCGTGGAGCTCGCTGTCCGAAATCATCATTCACCCGCTCCTGCAACGTCTGGCGCCCACGACGAGCATCGGCTTCACCACCGCCGGCCACGACATTGTGATCCGCACCGGGGATTGTCACGCCGCGGACTCGACATTCAGGCTGGCTCAGCTGTTCGATCCGTCGCTGCGCATCGAAAGCTACGCCCAGCCGGTGCCCATCCCCGCGGTCGTGCAGGAGCAAGCCCGGTCGATCCGGGCCGCGGTCCCCGCCGGCGCCAAGGTGCTTGTCGTGCACGCGGACAGCCGTTGGACGCAGAAGCACTGGCCCGTCACCAGATTCATCGATCTGCTGGATCAGTTCCTGGCGCGCCACCTCGACTTCGTGGCCTGGGTGGTCGGGATGGGACACGAGCCTCTCAATGTCGGCCGGCACCGCGATCGCGTATTCCCGCATCTCGGGCTGCCACTCGACCTCACGATGGGGTTGGTCGCCACCGCAGATCTTTTCGTCGGGATTGATTCCAGCATGCTGCACGCCGCCGATCTCGCGCGAGTGCCCGGCGTCGGGCTTTTCGGCGCGACCCGCGCCAAGCAATGGGGTTTCAGGTTCGCGCCACACCGGCACGTCGATATGACCAAAATGGCCGATATCAGCGTGGAATCGGTGCTGGCTGCGTTGGAAGACCTGGTCGACCACGACATTGTGGTGCGACGCGATGGCCCGGCCGTTTAAGCTCTCGCTGGAGGTTGGTCGGGTTGAACGAGATCACAGTTCTGCGAGGCGGCCGCACGTCAAACGTTGAGCCCGACGTGCTCGCCAACCTGCTGCGGGCACGCACCCCGGTGGTGTACTTCTCCACCCTGCTCGGGGACTCCATCCTGACGCTGCCCACGTTGCGCGCGCTGGCCGAAATGTTCACCGCGCCACTCACATTGATCTGCCCCAAGGACGCGTTCGACCTCTGCTTCCATGCGGTCAGCCCGCGTTTGATCGACATCACCGGCACGGCTCCGGGGGGACCCCCGATAGGGCGGCAGGCAAGCCGGACCCTCGACTACGACAAATTGGTGTCCGACATCGGCGCCGTCGACGTCTTTATCAACGCCATCCCGTGGGACATCCCGTCGAATATCTTCGCCCGTTCCCTGTGGCGGCGCCTGGCTCCTACCATGAGTATCGGCTTCCCTACCGACGACGACTACGACATCATCGTTCCGCGAGATCTGCCGCACTCGGCCGACCTGACGTTCAAGCTGGCCCGGCTGTTCGATCCGTCGCTGCGCGTCGAAAGCTACGCCCAGCCCGTGCCTCTCGCGCAATCCGTGCAGGACGAAGCCCGGTCCATTCGCGCCGCCCTACCCGCCGGTACCAAGGTAATGGTGGTGCACGCCGACGCCGGCTGGACAGACAAGCGCTGGCCCGCAACCAGGTTCATCGATGTGCTGGACCGTTTCCTGGCGCGGCACCGTGATTTCGTGGCGTGGGTGGTCGGGATGGGCGACGAGGAACTCAACGTCGGGCGCGAGAGCGAGCGCGTCTTTCCCTATCTCGGGCTACCGCTGGACCTCGCCATGGGCATGGTCGCGACCGCGGACCTTTTCCTCGGCGTCGACTCCGCGATGCTGCACGCCGCCGATCTGGCGAGGGTGCCCGGCGTCGGTCTTTTCGGGCCGACCCGGCCGGAGCTATGGGGGTTCCGATTCGGGCCGCACCGTCACATCGACCGGAGCACCATGACAGAAATCACCGTGGATGAAGTGCTCGAGGCATTGGAAGATATTGTGGCAGAGCATGTCTGAGACTGGTGACGGCGGCCTGCGCGATTCGACGGGCGCGGATTTGCTCTCCGCCGTGCGCCGGTTCCACGACATCGCGATGCTGTGGCACACCGAGGACTCCACCGAGGCTCCCATTCGGGACGGCATCGCGGCGAAGGCGCTGCACCTACATGCGCTGAACTTCGCGCTGTGGCACCACGAAGACGCCGTTCGCCGGCCCGGCACCGACGACCAGGAGGTAGCGCGCCGGAAACGGTGCATCGACGACGTCAATGCCCGGCGCAATGCGGCGATCGAAGACATCGACGCGAATGTGCTTGATCGCGTCGACCTGAACCCAAACGCGCCGCTGCACACCGAAACTCCCGGCACCATCGTCGACCGGCTGTCCGTCCTTGCCCTGCGGATCGTGCACACGAACCGTGACGACCAGTCGGGCGCACGCCTGGCCGTGCTCGACGAGCAGTACGGCGACCTGTTCGGTGGGCTCGAGCAACTTCTCGCACGCATGCGGGCGGGAGAGGTGCGCTTCAAGGTGTACCGGCAGTTCAAGTCCGCAGCCCAACGCAGTTATTGCGACCTGTTCGAGCGCCACGACGCCTGAAGCGTCAATAGGCCGCCCCTGCCCACCATTGCCTCCAGTCGAGGTAAGGGTCCATGTGTTCCTCGTACTGAAGATGCAGTGCCAGTGAGGGTATCGGGGTATACAGAGTGACTTGCTCTCGCCAGATCTTATTGATCGTCGATGCCTCGAAGATGTGGTGCCGCTGGCCATAGGGCGTGCTCGAATAGCGGGCGAGGAGCTCGAACAGCTCCCAGTTTCGCCGCAGCGTCTCGATCTCTACCCAGCAGGTATTGGTGGTATGCGTGTTGGTGCGCCAGTGCCTCTTGGTGCCGTATACGACGCGACAGTCCTCCCGGCTGAATATCGGGCTCCAGTAATTCTTCGGATCGTCATACGGATGCAGGGCGACCTCACCGCCGCCGAGCTTCTCCCGCAGCAACACCTGGACGTCGAGCATCTCCTGGATCGCCGAGGGCGTGTGCAGGTAGTCGTCTTCGACGAGATACACCAGTTCGCGGCCGTCGTCGCGCGCCCGGGAGAATGAGGAGAGACAGGATGCGTTGTACCCGCGATCATCGAGTGCGATGAATTCGACCGGATGGCTGCATGTTTCGAGTATCCGGTGCAGCGTCGACAGGACTTCGCGCGACGAGTGGTCGTCGAAGACCCGCAAGACAATGTCGCCCTCGGCGTGATTGATCGACGTGACGAGCGACTGCGTACAGCGGAGCAGGATCTCACTTTTGGGCGCATCGACGTAGCGGTGTGCACCGTGCACGCTGATGTCGGAATGGGTCTGCAGGTGAATGTCGAGCTTCATGTAGCCGACCGCCGCAGCATGGCGCGAAAGACCGCGGCCCAATCCGAATCCGAGCCACGAATCCCCGGGGTGATGTCCATCAGCAGCAACCGATCCAGGTTGGCCGACGTCGTAAGTTCGTGGCGCGTCGGCGTCGACACCACATAGAGCGCCGCGTCAAAGCGTTGTGAAACAGCCGCGGCGAGCCGGTCGATCGCGTCGTCGGTGAAAACGTACGGGATGGCGGCGACGGCCTGAACTTCGTCGGCAAGGTTGTCCTGGGTGTTGGCGACGAAGAATATCCGGCGCGTGAATTCGCGGACGCCCCTGAGCGTCTGCGACGTGTGGGCAAACTTGGCGGAGAATGAACCGGGGCAGGAGGCAAGGTTTTTCGGCTCATGCCAGAAATAACAGTCACCCACGTCAGGCCAGCGTGGCGGCGCTTCGGGGCAGCATTCCAAGTCGGCGACGTGTTCCGGGTAGTACCGATCGCCGGCGATCATGGTCGCCGCGGTCGCCGGCGGGCAGATCAGCCAGTCGAATGGCGTGCGCTTGATGACCGCAGCGGATCCGACGATATCGGCCACAAGTGCACGGTGCACCTGCAATTGGATTGCTCCCTGGCACGACATGCCGAGGCTCACCAGAGCGACGTCGGCACTCAACAACGCCATTTCGTCAGCCCCCGTCTCGTGGGAGTGCGGCTCGGGTCAAGTCCAGGCTGTTCAGCCCGCGATAACCCGATCCGGCGAATCGCTCGGCGATCTCGCGCGTTGGACCGGACACCGGGCGGTCTTCGGCGCCGGTGAAGGGCCGAGGTGTGGGGTCCTTCGAGTAGAACCGGGATTGCTCGGCCATGCGCTCGATCGCGCCCGCACCGGTCTGGAGCCCGAAATGCGGTGCCGCGCGGGTCCATACGGCGTCGGGCAGATCGGCATAGTCGAGGACAAGCCGCCCGGCTGGTTGGGTCGCCGCCGCCTCGAGCATCGCGGCCAGGGCGCGGGAGGCGAACTCGGCATGCTCCATCGTCGGCACCAAAGTCGGATCAATCTTGAAGAGCTGCGCGGCTTTAACGAGATCGGCCGGTGGCTGCAGCCAACCCGGCGGTTCGGCGAGAAGCGAGGCCAGGACGCGAGCCGGGTCTCGCTGGACCCAGATCCACGGAGTTTCGGGGAACGCCGCGGCCAGAACCTCCCGGCGGAGAATGTTCCAGCTCGTGCATTTGAGCACGAATCGGCATTCGTCGCCATGGCGGCGGCCCAGCGCCCGCACCAGCAGCCGCACCGTCTTGACCAGGTCGGCCGGGTCGAAGTGGGCGGGATCGAGGCCGAGCAGCGAGTTCAGCGGTGAAGGCTCGGCCACCACGACGAGGCCGGGTTGCGTGCCGAGCAGCCGTGACACCAGGGTCGATCCGCACCGCGAGAGATGAAAGATCATGCCCGCCGGATCGAGCGACGCTGCGCCGTCGAGACTCTCGAGCTCGTCGAGCCCGGTGCGTACCAACGGCCGCGCGGTCGGGCCGGATTCCCAGCGAGCGACGGTTTGGTCGAAGAAGGGATCGGAGAACCGCTCGGCCGACAGATCGGCCCACCAGACCGCCGGGGCTGGACCGGAGAAATCCAGTCGGACCGGCGTCCAGTCGGCGAGTTCGGTACGGCCCATGAGTTGTCCAAACTTCAGCGGACAGGGTCGGGGCGCGTGACCAGAGTCGGAACCGGCCATCCGGTGATCTCCGCCTCGATGCGCGTGAAAGGCCGTAAGCGCATCCGGGTTTCGTGTTCGGCTGCCGCCGAGCCGTCGGGGAGCTTGCCGCGGAAGTAGTCTTTCTGCCAACCCGCCTGGCGAGCGAACGACCCGGGATACTGCAGATCCGTATTGAACGCGCGGCGATTCTGCCACCAGGTGTGATAGGCCGTGCGCAATTCGTCCGGCGCCGCCGCGATCGACACCGTCTTCGGCACGAATGCGTCGAGTTCGCCGCGCCGTTGCGGTACCAGCATGCCGACCGGCTCGTCCGCTTCGAAGGTCGCCCAGACCCGGGGCCGGGTGAACTTCCAGTTGAGGGTGAAAGTCGCAGGCGACCAGTCGGTTTCGACAAGTCCTTCCAGAGCCGCGATACCGTGCTTGGGACAGTTGGCCGGGCCCCGAACCAGCAGGTTGAAACCGGGTGGGGTGCGGAACAGGAACGGCAGGCTCCAGGTGATGATCCCGTGCCCGAAGTGACTGGCCGGCCGAAACGTCGGCGCACTGTCGCCGTGGTCGAACTCGATGGAGTTCTGCCCCGGCCCGCCATTCCACCGCGCCCGCACGCGCGCGGTATTCAGCACAAGCCAACCGGCCTGGTTGGCCATGAGCAGGGGCAGGCAACGATTGGCGAATCGGTCGTGCGTCGAGTCCATCCAGCCGCGATCGCGCGCAGCCGGGACCAACTCGATTCCGTGGCCGCTGTGCAGCTCGTAGGCAATGAGTTCGCGATCGCTCGCGGCAAGCTCGCTACCGCCGGACTCCTGCGCTGACATGAGGTTCCGCTTCCTAGTCCGTTATCGATTCGGGTGTCCCACCGCTGAGCTGCCGGCTGGGGCGCCCGTGAATATCGACCGGTACCTCGCCGATCAACGCGACCCGGTGCATCAGGCGGTACTCGTTGTCGTAGTCGTCGACCGCGCGGTGCTGAGTGGCGTAGTTGTCCCATATCGCTACATCACCCGGCTGCCAATCCCACCGGATAGTGTTCTCCGGCATCGTGATACGACGTTGCAGCAACTCGAACAGCGTCTGTGACTCGTAATTCTCGAGGCCGATGAATCCGCGCGCCCACTGCCCGAGCAGCAGCGTGCGCTCGCCGGTCCCGGGGTGCACCCGCACTACCGGATGTTCGACCCGGAAGGTGGATTCCTCGTCGCGCGCGGCCTGCAGCTGATTGCTCAGCATGTTGGTGTCTTCCAGCGCGTGGTACGGGGTGGGGGTCCCACCCGGCGTCAACACGGCGCCCACCCCCTCGACGTAGCCGAGCTGGTCGTAGCGGTTACTGCTGTGCAGTGCCCAGAGATTTTCGGTGAGCTGTTTCAGCGGCGCGGGCAACGACGCGTAGGCCGCCGCGGTCGATGCCCACAACGTCGATCCGCCGTAGCTGGGCAGGGTCACCGCACGCAGGATCGAGGCCCTCGGGATATTGAGGGTAAACGTGTGGTCGGTGTGCCAGCGCGTTGCCTTACCCCGTTGAGAGTCGACCACAGACACCCCGGGTGGGCCATCGGGAATCGCATTGGCGCCGAACACCCGGATGGGCGCGCCTAACCGCTTGGCGAAGGCGAAATGCAGCTCGTCGTCGAGGTGGTGCTGATCCCGGAAGAAGATCACCCTGTGACGCAGCAGCGCCGCGTGCAGTTGATCCACCACGCCCGGATCGAGATCACCGCCGAGCCGCACCCCATCGATGCGTGCACCAATGTGGGTGCCCAATTTGGTGACGGTGAGGGCGATTTCCGCCGGCCTTACCATCGCGGTGGTCCCTCCTGATTGCGGATGGGCGTGGCGATGCGAAATATACCCATCAATGGCCGCTCCGGGGGCATATCGCGATTCGGGGATAACGACACCGACCGCGGCCGCCGCCTGTCGTAAGCACACAGGCCCCCGAATAGACCAATGTTAGTGTTACGCAATGGGTTTGTACTGGATCGCGAATCGGGCCGAGAAGGAGGTGCTGAATTACCATTCCGAATCGGAGTGGCGGCGCAGATTCGTGGACGAACTCCAATTCCGAGGCGTCGACGTCGTTCTCGACGTCGGTGCCAATTCGGGCCAGTATGCCGGGCGCCTGCGTGAGGCGGGTTTCGCCGGCCGCATCGTTTCGTTCGAGCCCCTTTCCGGGCCGTTTACCCGCTTGCACCGCAACGCCTCGAAGTGCCTGCGGTGGGATTGCCGGCGCTGTGCGCTGGGTGATGTCGACGGAGCGATTTCGATGAATGTCGCGGGCAACGCGGGCGAAAGCAGTTCCATCCTGCCGATGCTGCAACGACATCGTGACCTGTTTCCCAGGGCAAATTACATCGGCGTCGAGGACGTGACCGTGTCCAAGCTCGACTCGGTCGCATCGGAAGTCTTGGCGCCAGACGAGGTGGCGTTTCTCAAAATCGATGTCCAGGGGTTTGAGAAGCAGGTGATCGACGGCGGCACCGCAACCGTCAACAGCCATTGTGTCGGCGTCGAATTAGAGCTGTCGTTCGAGCCCCTTTATGACGGGGGAATGCTGATTCAAGAGGCTTTCGACCTGATGGACTCGCTGGGTTTCATGTTGAAGGGATTGGTGCCCGGTTTCATCGACATCCGCACGGGCCAGGTGCTGCAAGCCGATGGTGTGTTTTTCCGCGGCGATGATTGACCGCCGAGCGGCCCGCAGAAATGGACTGCGGGTAAATGACAGGGGACCTGAGCTTAACGGGTGATGTCGGTGACCTGAATCCGAACGTCATCGAGTCGGCCGCCTGGCTGCCGTCTCGGAAAACAGGCCCGCGAAACCGCAAGAGCCGCAATGATCGGGTGCGAAATCGGTGCACGTGGGCCCTGTTTGGTGCATTACGATTGCATTCGGTCGTGGTCGGAGCACCGCCGCACCGCCGCATGTCCTCGCAAGACGAAAGAGGTGGCCGGTGATCGCACCGCATCTTGCTGCAAGGCGAGACGGCGATGCGGGTCGCCCGTTTCAGACGACAGCGTCGCCGCGCCACGTGCGCCGAACGAAAAAGATAGCGGCACAACAGAATTGGCATTCCTTGGCCGCGCACCTCGCCGATCGGGCCGGTGCTGCCGAGGAAGTGAGCTACCGAGCACAATGGCTCGGGCACGAGGAGAATGAGCCGATATGACGCAGACGGTAAACGTCGAATACCAGGAACTCATGGCGCGGGCCGACGAAATCGAGGCGCCGCTGCCGAAGATGCCCGCGGGCAACCCGCAGGCGCCGTGCGCTCTGTCATTTGTCCGCGATTCGGCCGTGCAAATCGCGATCAACGCGGACTCGTTGCGGTTATACGTTCAAGCGTGCCAGCGGGAATGGAGTTCGCTGGCGAAGTCCCTACGAAATGCGGCCAAGGCATACGAGGAGGCCGACGAGGGCGCGGCCGACGACATCAACGCGATCAACATGGACGGGACGTCCGGCGGCTCGTCGGCGAAGGTGTCGGCGAACGACAAGGTGTCGCTGATGTGCGACCCGGACTACATCCCGGCGCCGCCGCCCCCGCCGCCGCCCCCGCCGCCGTTCCAGTACCCCTATTACGAGGTGAGACAGGCCGCGACGGATATCGAATCTCCTGACCAGGGGACGGCGTTTCGCGCGTTCGCCGCGGATTGGAACAGCTACCAGCTGAAATTCCAGCAGCTCGCCTACCGTTTCCGCCCGTTCGTCAACTGGGAGGGCGACGCGAGGGCGTCCGTCGAGTCGAACTTCACGCAGCAGAAGCAGTGGATATTCGGCATGGTGACGCAGTTCACGACGTTGGCCAAGCAAGCTCAGATGGTCGCCGACGCGCACAAAAAAGTCAGGGCCTCGGGCGGCAGCGAATGGGGTGGGAGGGAACCCTACGGCCTGGAGGGCGAGCATCCTTCCTCCTACGAAGTATCGCAGTGCGACTATTGGTACAGGTACTACGTCCAGAACAAAAGCCCGTACATGTATATGGCTATTGACTGGTATAAGAACCTGCAGAAAAGGTCCGAGACCGCGTTGCAGACCTACATGTCGACCGGCGGAATTCCGCTGGCTCCGGCGAACCCCACCGCACCTTTCGGCGCGTATTTCATACCCGATCCCGCCGACGTCCCAGACGTTCCGGATGTCCCCGATATCAACGTCCCCACCGACCCGTCGGCCAACATGCCGATGATGCCGGCCATGCCGACGCTGCCGTCGGGGCTGGGCGGTGGCACGCCGCAAACACCGCCAACCCCGGACGCTCAGGCGCTGGTGGACAAGGCGATGCAGAAGCAAGGCGCCCCGAAGGGCGGCGCGGGAGGCATCAAGCCGGCGTCCGTCGGCGGCATGGGCGGTATGCCCAAGATGCCGCTGCAAGATGCCGCGGGCGCGGGAGAAGCGTCGTCGCGCCCGGCTGCGGCCGCGGCCCCCGGTCCGGCCACCGCAGGCCTGGGCAAGGGGCTCCCGGGCGCCGGCGGCGCGGGCGGCGGAATGGGCGGCATGCCGATGGGCGGGCAGGGCGACAAGGGCGGCGGCAAAGGCAAGCGCATACCCGGAGCCGACGAGGACGCCCTCTACACCGAGGAGCGGTCGTGGACCGAGGGCGTGATCGGTAACCGTCCACGCAAGGGCCCGTCCGAAAAGCAATGACTCGACACGACGGTCCGACCACGGGTGACACACCCGTTTTCGTCGT
The DNA here is from genome assembly GCF_059812735.1 of Mycobacterium sp. NGS40. Classification (NCBI taxonomy): domain Bacteria; kingdom Bacillati; phylum Actinomycetota; class Actinomycetes; order Mycobacteriales; family Mycobacteriaceae; genus Mycobacterium; species Mycobacterium sp. NGS40. Next base: position 317,228 of record NZ_JCALDG010000005.1, on the reverse strand, counting down.
CGCCGAGCCGGAATTTTGGCGCAGTTAGCCTGTCCCGACCTCGATTACGCTTATTACTCATGATGTCCGGCAACCTGCTAGCCGCTATCGCCCACGCGATTGGCGGCACCGATGCAGCGCGCCCCGCCTTGCCGAGGAGTAGCTGATGGGCCTCACCAAGCCAACGGGGGGATATGCCGAGCAGATGCTCGTCCCGGGCGGGTGGCCCGACGTCGATGAGCAGGCCTACTACGACCGCGCCCAGGAATACCTCCAGGTGCTGCGGCAGGTCACTGACGTGTTGGAGGCCTGCCAGTCGCAGCGGACCGCGCTCTTCGACGCCGAGTCCTGGTCGGGTAGCGCGGCCGCAGCCGCCAACAGTCAACTCGGCACGCTGATCGACGGATTGGTGACGCTGCAAAACGGTCTCGCCACCGTGATCACCTGGCACAAATACGTTGCCCAGACAGTCGTGCAGGCCAAGTCGGACGTCATCGACAACGTGGTCGAGGCGCATCGGACGATCGAGAGCCTGGAGAAGGATTCCAGCCTGGACGAAGCCGAGCGCACCCAGCAGATCAACACGGTGGTCACCACCACACTCGGAGCCAACGTCAGCATCGTCGACGGCACCGCCGCGCAGATCATGGTGAGCAAGTCGTGGAAGCCGCCGGCCAACGCGCTGCAGGATCTGCTCGACCAGAAAACACCACCGCCGGTCAACATCCCGGATGGTCCCACCCCGTCACCGTCGCCTTTCCCGTCTCCGCGGCCCATGCCACCGCCGGCCCCCGTCACCCCGGGGGGTGGTGGGCTCACACCGCCCACCCCGGGCGGTGGCGGAGCTACTCCTGCGACTCCGGGGGGTGGCGGGCTCGGACCGCTGACGCCCCCGCTGGATGGCGGCGGTCTGCAACCGACGCCGGGACCGTCTCCGGTCGGACCGACGCCTGCCCCGCCCGGTCCAGCCGGGCCCGTCGCTCCGGCGGCCCCGCTCGGCCCGGCCGCTCCCGCGGTGCCGTTGAGTCCGGCGGCCGGATTGCCCCAGCCGGGTGCGGGCCCGGCGGCCGGCGGACCCAAGGGCGTGACGCCTGCTGCGGCATCGGGGGCCGGCGTGATGCCGGCATCGGTGACGCCCGGCGAGGAAGCGGCAGGCGCGCATGCCGGCGCGGGTGGTGTGCCGACCGGCCCGATGGGCGGCGCCGGCGGTGCCGGTGGAGCGGGCGGATCCGGGGGCAGCGGTGGGCCCGGCGGCAGGTCGGGTGCCCCAGCCGCGGAGAAGGGAGCCGCCGACAAATCGGCCAGTTCGCGACCGGCCGCTACCGCCCGGGGTTCGGGCAAGAGCAAGCCTCGCGCGCAACCGATGCATCCCGATCGCGCCGAGGTCGGCGAAGCCATCGTGACGACGGCCGCGGCGATTCCGGTTTCGGCGGCACGCATCGAGCGCGACGCACTCGCCGCCGCCGCGACTGCCGACGCGGCCCGTCGCGCCGGGCCCGATCCGCTGCAGTTGGCCCGCCGTATCGGCGCCGCGCTCAACGCGCCGGACATGGGCGGTACCGACCTCGGCTTCTTCTGGGTGACCGGGGTGACCGCCGAAGGCGCGATTGTGGTCGCCAACAGCTACGGGCTGGCGTACATCCCCGACGGGGTGGAGTTGCCGGAGAAGGTTTACCTGGCCAGCGCCGACGAGACGATTCCCGCCGGCGAGCGGGCGCGCTGGGCAACCTATCCGGTGATGGCCGTGCAGGGCTGGGCGGCCCACCACGAGATGGAGTTGCGGGCGATCATCGGCACCGCAGAGCAGTTGGCCAACTCCGATGCCGGGGTGGCAACGATTGTTCTGCAACCCGACGACATCCCGGACACCGGCGACATGATCGGCCGGCCTCGGCTGGCGGTGGTGGATTCCGAAGCGGCAGAACGGCTGGCCGCGACGCCCGACACTCGTTTGGCCGACCTGCTGCCGCCGCCCCCGGAGGGGGCCGAGCCGGCGGCGGAGCCGCAGCCCGAACCGCAACCGGAACCGCAGCCCGAGTCCGCTCAAGTGGTGGAGCCCGAGGCCGCGGAGGTGCTCGTCACCCCGGGTCCGGGGCGGGTGCGGATGGGTGACTTGCTCGCCCAGATGCCGCTGCCGTCGGCCGACGCCGGTGCACCAGCGCCCAGTGCACCGTCGGACGATCGTTTCATGCTGTGGTTCGAGGTGATGAAGCCGATGGCCAGCGATGCGAGCGGCCGCCAGGCCGCGCACCTGCAGGCGTTCCAGGCCTACGCGGCGCACGCCGAAGAGGTTCTCCTGAAGGAAGCGCACACCACGATCGACCCGGACGACCAACGCACCGCGGTCGCCGACTGGATGTACTGGAAGTACATCGGCGAGCTGGTCAACGCCGCCTTGGCTGAGGCGCCCGTGCTCGCGCCGGCGTAGCCGGACCATCCACTAAAACAACCGGGCCCGGGCCAAAGAGCCCGGGCCCGAAAGTTCAGGGGCGGCAGTCGCTTAGATCCCGATCTCGGATTGCGTCGTCTCCGGGCGACCGGCGGCCGGTGCCTCGACGGGAGCGCTACCGGAGCCCGCCGCGCCCGCCGCGGCGCCGTCGGTGTCCTTCGTTGTCGCGTCGACTAATCGCGATTCGCCCGCGGGTGCGTCGTCGGGCTTGGCGGTGTCGTCTTTTTTGGTGTCGTCGGCCAGCTTCGCCGGCGCCGCGCTTCCCATGCCGCTGCCTGCCTGCTGCGCGGTCGACATGACCGTCTGCAGGCCCTGGGAAAGAGGTTGCACCGCCTGACCCATCGCAGCGAACTGACTGAGGTCGGTCGGCGTCGCCGGGCGGGGCTTCTTGTCGTCTTTCTTGCCGTCTTTGTCGTCGGGCTTCTTGTCGTTCGTCTGGGCACCCAGCAGTGTGGACGCACTTGCGGGTTGGTCCGTCCCACCGGGTTCGGAAGCAGCCAAAAACTGCACCTTGCTGACGTTCTCGCCAAGTCGCTGGTCGGTCTGGGCGTACATGTCGGCTGCCGTGACGATCTTCGAACCCGTATTGGTAAGGGCCGCTTGGGCTTCCGGCAGCCCCTTCACCACGGGCGATTCGATGATCGGCAACGTCTCGTTGATCGCGGCCGACACCGAATCGGTCCCGGGTGCGGTCATCGGGGGCGGGGCGGCGGGTAGCTGCTGATCGCGAACGGCGACGCCCGCGGCCTTGAGACGAGCGGGATCAACCACCAGTGGTTCAGTCATCGTTCGGCTCCCTTTGCGTGCCGGTTATCAGACAAATTTTACCGAAGGAGCCGCAGGCCAAGTGCAGCAATATTGCCCGGCACGCGGCGGCCTCATCCTTCTCAGAATTGGATATTGCGGACGGTGTCGTAGACGCCGGTGATCCACAGCAACAGCGGAAGGATCGCCGCGACCACGGCCCCGTCGAACAATTCCAGCGTCCGCTTCATCACCGGCGTAATACGGCGAATCCCGGCTGCCGCGCCGACTACCGTCAACGCGACCAAGGCGGTGACCAACAGAATGAGCACGAACCAGCGGGCGTTCGTCGGATACCAGATGCTCAACCGAATGGTCACCCCGATGGGAATCGCGACCGTGGCTGCCAGCAACGACCACGCGCACCAGGGCTGCGCGTAGAGGCGAGACCTGAACGCACACATGACCGTGACCAGACCGGCCACCACCAAGCTGTGCACGAAGAAGTGTCCCCGCACCAGGACCCCGATGACACCGGCAACGAGAACCAGGGTGCCGGCCGTGATGAAACCGGTCAGCAGCTGCTTGGCCACCTGGCTGCGTTCGGTCAGCCGGGCGGCCGAATGGGGTACCGACGCGATGATGGCCTGCCACGTCCGGGTTTCTTTGTCGTCGGGTGCCTCTTCGCCCGCAATGGGATCGAGCAATTCCTCGTGTTCCACGGTCTCGCCGGGTGCCGGGATAGGCGGCAGCGCGATCCGCGCGAAGACGACGGTCAACTTGGCGGCATTCGTCACCGTGAACAAACCGAACACGATCGCCAGGGCCGGAACCCATTGCTGCCAGCCGTACCCGTAGGCGAAGGCGGCCGCGGTCAGTGTGATCGAGGTGACCGCTGCGAACGACGCCAGCTCGGTACGGTGACGGGGCCCGCCACGGGTGATCAGCGTCAAGAACAGCACCGCCGCGGCGCCGGCGGCGAGCTGTGGCGGCCCGAACGAAGTAGTCATCCCGCGCGGCCGCGGGATGGCCATCGCCACGGCTACCACGATCAGCGGGAACGCCGTCGCCAGCAGGCTCTCCGACAGGTTCGGATTCTTGTAGAACCTGTTGGCCGCCCAGCTGCCCAGCAGCACAATCAGCCCCGCAGTGCCCATCCCGACCGGCCACCACAGATGGTGTCCGTTGGCCACCCACGCCACGGCGCCGATTCCGGTCATCGCCATCGTCACGATCGGAATGGCCACCCCGACAAAGCGGTTCAATGCCTTGCGGTCGAACTCCGGCGACTCGTCGAGTACCGCGATGGCATCGATGACGTCCTCGACGAGGGGGCGGTACCGCTCGGTGCGACTGACAGACACCAGCGTCAGCAACGACCCGTCGACGACGACGGCGTCATCCAGCGATTGATCCGCGGGCAGCGGCGGGGCGCCCGGGCGGGCGAACGTCCACGCGCCCTGCGCGGCGAAGTCGAAACCGGCGAGCACATCCGCGGGCGTCTCGCCCAGGATTTCCGCCAACACCGCGACGGTGTCGTCGATGTAGGTCTCTATCGCCGCCGAAGAGGGCAGCACCACATCGGTCAGCCGTCGGCCCGTCAGGATCGTGACCCGGGTTGTCGAGGGCTTGGCCGGGGCCGCGCCCGCGGGAGCCGGGGCGGCTGCGGCTCCCGCACCGGCAGCAGAATCAGTAGCGGTGGGCGCGCTCAACGACGTTCACTCCTGTCGAAATCGTCGGACAGTGCGGCGGCTAGTTCCAGGATCCTACGCTTGTAGACGGGGTCGAGAAGGCCTAACTGGATCTCGGTGCCGGCCGCGATGTGCTTGTCCCACGGCAACACGATGACCCGACCCGGTTGAACGTACTGCTCGAATTGCCGTGCCAGCTCGGTGACGGCGATATTGGTATCTCCCGGTGACACATGGTTGATCACCACACACGCGCGGGCCAGCAGGTCCTGGTGGCCGTGATTTCGCAACCAGTCGATCGCGACCGCGGCTTGCCGGGCGGCGTCGATCGACGCGCTGGTCACGATTACCGCTGCCGACGCCGTCGAGAGCACACCCCGCGTGACCGGGTCGAACAGGCCGGCGCCGCAGTCGGCGAGCACCAGGTTGTAGAACTTCGACACCGCCTCGGCTGCGTAGTGCCAGTCCGCCTCGCTGAATGCGCGCCGTGCCGTGCTGTAGTCCTCGCCCGGAAGTACTTCCAGATTCACCGCATTGGCACTGGTATGCGCACGGATGTCGTTGTAGTGAGTTAAGTCTTTGTCGGACAACAAGTCTGCGATGGTGGCGTCGGACTGACGCCCGGCGCGGTCGGCGAGGTTTCCGCAACTGGCATCGGCATCGAAAGCCAGAATGCGATCACGGCGGACCTGCGCGTAAACCGAACCGAGGGCGACCGTCACGGTTGTCTTGCCGACTCCGCCCTTCAAGCCCAATACCGCGATCTGATACGAACCCCGGGGACTGCGGCGAACGCGATTGCGTAGGTCCAGATCGTACTTCTCGTCGCGTGACAGACCCACGTTGATGCGCGTCAGCTTGTGGACCCACCGTCGCCAACCCCGGCGCGAAACCATCCGGGTCTTCGACTTTTTCGAGGGCTTAACGCCGATCTTCGAAGTTGCTCCCGGCGGATCGGCGATCGGGTGTGCTGAGGCCGAATCCGGTTGCACCGCACCGCGTTGCGTCGGCGGCATCTGCGGCGGGGCGCGATGCGGCGCCGGCCCGGCCGGATTGGGGCGCGGGCGTGGCGGCGGACCAGACTTTCCGCGGCGCTGCTCGGCATCCGGCGCTTGGCGGTGGGGAGGGCCGGCGGTGGGGCCGCGTTGGGTCTCGGCGGGATCGCGAGGAGCCTGGCGTGCACGGCGTGGCGGTGGGGGAGGCCCCACCGGCGAATGAGTCGGTGGCGGCTTCGGCCGGGCCGGCGGGCGCTGGTCATTGCGGTCGACCGGCATTGGGGGACGGGGGCTTTCGGGCCGCGCTGACGGTGGTCGGTCCTCCCAGTCGACAGGGGGACGCGGGGTCTCGGGCGGCGCGGGTGCTGGTTGGTCCTCCCAGTTGACGGGCATCGGCGGCGGCGCGTGGCCGTTGGGCGGTGGTGGGCCGGCCGGCTTCGGCGGAGCGCTCATGTCGAAGCCTGAATTCAGATCGAAGTCGGTTCCCGACTCCGCGATTTCAGTTCCCTCGGGGTGGGCGAAGAGGTCGTCGTAGCTGACCGGCATCGGGGGTCGCTGCGGGCTGGGTCGCGCCGGTGGGGGTGGCTGGACCGCGTCGACGGGCATTGGCGGGCGGCGGGTTTCGGGCTCGGCTGCTGCCGGGTGCTCGTTGAAGTCCACCGGCATGGGCGGCCGCTGCGGGTCGGGCCGGGCCGACGGTGCCGGCGGGTCCCAATCGACCGGCATCGGCGGCGGAGCCGGGGCGTCGGGCTTGGCACCCGCCGGTTTAGGTGCCGCAGCAGCAGGGGAATCGACGTCGAAGCCGGCGTCGATATCGAAACCCGAATCCGCTGCGTCGTCCGGGATTTCGCCCCCCGTGGGCGGCTGAAAGAGCCGGTCGTAGTCGGCCCCCATGAGCACCCCTCAAAAGTTCAATTCAGGCGCCGAAAACACGAGAAGAGGCGAGTTCTCCCATGCGGTTGAACTCGCCTGATCCCGTGTTTCGGCGTCGTTTGCCGTTCTAACCGCCGAACATGCCGCTGACGCCGTGCTCGGTGCTGGCCATCGCCGCACTGGCCTCGGTGATGGTGTGCGACAGCGACTGCAGCGAGTTGTTGAGTTCGTCAGACTTGGTCTGCCAGTCGTTCTGCACGGCCTGGTAGGCCTCCGAACCGGAACCGCCCCAAGCCTCGGCAAGCTTGGCGAGGGACTGCTTTCCTTCGTCGAGAAGACCCTGAACGGTCTGCACCGACGACGCGATGGAGCTGGCACCGGCCTCGATGCCGCTGAAATTCCATGACTGAGCTTCCGACATGATTTGTCTCCGTTTCTTTCTAAAGCTGAGGGGTTAGGTGGGCTCAGAAGCCCATGTTGCCGGCGGTCGAGTGCAGGTTGGAGGCCTGCTCTTCGTTGGCGCGCTGGTACTGGACGCCGGCGTGGCTGATCTTCTCGTGAATGTCGGTGAGCGCCTTGATCTGCGCGTTGCCGGCTTCCTGGAAGCGCTGCAGCGCGGCCTGCGCGGCCGAGCCGGCCTGGCCGGTCCAGTGGCCGGCGAGTTCGCCGCCGGTGTGCTCTACGCTCTTGATGACACCCTGAAGCTCGCCACCGATCCGGTCGAAGTTCCCGGCCTCGGCGCTGAGGGTACTGGCATCAGTTTTCATTTCTGCCATGTTGAACTACTTTCTGTGTGCTCTGTCCTCGCCAAGTGATGGCAAGTCTTCCGGCCCGGGCGGCCGGGAAGTCTGTTGTGGTGGATGCTCACCAGTCGTCTCCGTCGTCGATGCCGTGCAGCTCGTCGTAGTGGAGGTTGGTGCCTTCTTCCTCTTCGCGCGCAAGGGCGACCGGGGCCGCCATCCCGGCCCTGGAACCAGCGCTGGATTGGGCGCCGGCACCCGCACCGAGCGGCGCGGCGCCGGTGCCCGCCGTCGAGCCGGCGCCCGCGCCGGCAGGCGCGACGACTGCGCCGGGCTTGTCGAGCAACTGGCTCATCATCGACGTGCGGGGTCCGCTCAGGCCGGAGCCCGGAAGCTGCTCCGCGTGCATCAGCCCCATGCCGACGCTCGGGCCCGAGCCGCCCAGCAGCGGATGCGACGACAACGGCGGTGCCCCGATCAGACCCATCTGCGCGCCACCCTTACCGAGCTCGCCGCCGACTTTGCCGCCACCCACGGTGAGGTCGCCCAAGGTTGAACTGCCCATGCCGCCGGACTGACCGGCCATCGATGTCAGTTGCTGCAGCGGCTGCATGAGTTGCTGCATCGGTCCGCTCAGCTGCCCCAGCCCGTTCATCAACTGCGAAACCTGGTTCACCCCAGAGGGTGTGGGGGTCAGATCGTCGTCGCCGGCGGCGTCCTTGGCCGCCTGGAGCAGAGTCGAGGAACCTAAGCTACCGGGGTCGGCGGCTTCGTCGGACAGCGAGTTCAGCAGCGCCGCTGCCCCGGCCTGGGCCTCAGCTTCGGCAGCCGCGTCCATGCCCGGTGCGAGGATCGGTGACATCTCGGGAAGCGGTTCGAAGACGGTGTTGGCGGCGGTCTCGGCGGCATAGACATCCATCACGCCGCCGGCCTGGTTCCACATCCGGACGAAGTAGTCCGCCTCGTTGAATCCGATCGGCATCGTGTTGATGCCCAGGAAGTTGGTGGCCGTCAGGACCGTGTGGGTGATGTGGTTCGTCGCGATCTCCGGCAGCGACGGCGTCATTCCCAACGCCTTCACGTAGGCGGCGGCCTGTGCGGCGGCCTGCATGCCGCGCTTCTGCGCGGCCGCCGCGGCAGTCTGCAACCACGTGACCATCCGCGCGGCCGCGGCCGTCGCGCGCTCGCTGCCGGTTCCGGTCCACGCTCCCGACAGAGCGGTCATGCTCGCGGCCAATTCGGCGGCCTCGGCCTCCAGGCTGGCGGCCAGCGCCTCCCAGCCCGCGGCGGCCTGGAGCATCGGCGAAGGACCCGCGCCGGCCATCAGCCGTGCGGTGTTCAGCTCCGGTGGCATAGCGTGCCACAGCATGCTCGGTCTCCCTTGGTACGAGGTATGTGGTGCGTTAGTTCTCGGGGTCTGCTGTTACACGAAAGTTTCGCTCGTTCGAACAATGCGGGGTGGGGCGCATTTTGGCCGGCCCTCCTCGAATTACACGTGAACGAATATCAAATTCTGAGTAAACGCAAACCATTCTGTCGCAGTGAAAATCTTAATCGCACAATGCAGTCCCCGGCGCGGTTTATCGCGTTTCGGTTCCGGCTCCCGTAATGAGCGTTGGGATAATCCTAACCGCCTGCTCCAGGTGGTCAGTGCACTTCTTCTGGGGGATCGATGTAGGCGGCCTGGATGACGTCCTTGCCGTCGGGTGTCACGAGAATTCCCTGGCCAGGGGGCCGACGCTTGACCTGAAACTCCCTTGAGGGGAAGTCCGCCTTGTCGCCGGACAGCAGCAGCGTCGGAGACCCGGCACCATAGGCCGCGCCGACGAACTTGTCCATGGTCGACTTATACGCGTGGCTCATTTGGCAGGTAACGATGATGTGCAATCCGATATCTGAAGCGGCCGGTAACAATGGAGCCAACGGCATCATTGGAGGCATCCCTCCGGACGCGCCGACGATCATGTGCCAATCGTCGACCAAAAGCACAAGATCGAATCCCGTCCACCACGACCGCGACCGCAACTGGGAGGCGGTCAGATCGGCCGGCGGTAACCGCTTTTGTAGGTTGATCGCGAGCGCTTTGATCGACTCGTCCAGCGACTGAGCGTTGCGGTTGATGGCGCCCGCGGCGAGTAGGTGGCTTTCGGGCACCGCGTCCAGTAGTCCGGACCGGTAGTCGGCCAACATGAAGCGCACTTGGTCTGGACTGTTGCGGGCACAGATGGCGCGGGCAATGGCATGAGCAATGGTTGTCTTGCCCGACTTGGCCGCACCGAAGATCAGGATGTGGTTCGCCGCGTACAGGTGGGCGTACGCCGGCGTCAGGTCCGTCTCGCGGACGCCGACCGGGATCGTCCAGCGAGTGCGGTAGTCGGATTCCGGCCCGGGTGGTTCCGGATCCAGTTCGTACAGATGGATGCGTTCGGGCAGCACCCTGACCCGGGGTGCTTCCTCGGTGGTGTGGGACGCGATGTGGTTCACCGCGACCGTGAGTGCCTCGACCAGGCCGTCGGTGCTGTTGACGCCGTCGAGTCGGGGCGCACCCATCATCAGGTGGTGTTTCTCGATCGACATGCCCCGGCCAGGGCGGTTCGCCGGAATATCCCGGGTGGCGCGGTCCAGCTGGGTGTCGTTGACATCACCGAGCCGGAACTCGATCTTGGTGCCGAGGTAGTCGCGTACCCGTGACTTCAATTCCGTCCACCGCGGCGTGGTGATGATGGTGTGGATGCCGAACGACAGGCCCTGCGCGGCCAGGGTCTGGACGTTCGCCTCCAGGTCGGGGAATTCGGCGACGAACGCCGGCCATCCGTCGATGACCAGGAACACATCGCCGAACGGATCGGCGGCCACGGGTTGGCTGGGATCCGCGCGCAATTCGCGGTAGCTCGCGATCGAGCCGACCCGGTGCTCCTTGAAGGTGGCTTCTCGCTGCCGCAGAACGGCTTGCACCTCGGCGATCACGCGCATCACGCGATCGGGTTCCGACCGGGTGGCCACCCCACCGACGTGCGGCAGATTGTCCAGATACATCAACCCGCCACCGCCGAGGTCGATGCAGTAAAACTGGACCTGTCGCGGGGTATGGGTGACGGCGGCCGACAGAATCAGGGTCAGCAACAGCGTGGACTTCCCGGTCTGCGGTGCACCGCCGATGCCGATGTTGCCGCCACCGCCGGAAACGTCTACGCCCCAAGGTTCTTGGAGATGCCGGCGCGGCTCGTCCATGATTCCGAGCGGGAAGTACAACGGTCGTAGCTCGGCGCGCTTGACCAGTTCGTCTACGGCGGTGGGATGAGTCAACGGCGGCAACCACATCTTGTATGCCCGCGACTCGACGGTGCTGAGTTGGTCCAGGATCACCTCGCTCAGCGGTTTCCCCTTCGCCTCGGTGCTCATGCCGGCACCCCGCCGTGCGCGGCCGGTGCTTGCGCATCGTCGAGGTCTTCGAGAATCGGAGCCGCGGTGAATTGCCGAATTTGCATACCCCGCGCGCCGGGCCGGACGCCGTCGACCTTTTCGGCCTCGCCGTTGGTCTCGGTGTGCACCGGCGGAACGTAGGTGGCACCGGTGTACAGCGTGCTGAACTTGACCGGGTCTTCCATGCCGACCCGCAAGAACCCGACGCCGCTTTCCTTGTTGGTGATGTACTGCGCCTCAGGCGTGCCGATCACCGACTTGGATTCATGAGAGCTGGTGGTGCGCAGCGCGATCCGGTAGGTGAGGTTGGGCTCCAATTTGTCGATGCGCGCGCCACCGGTCTGTAGCGACTGGGTGGCCAGCAACAGGTGCACCCGCAGTGAACGGCCCACGCGGCAGATCCGGTCGAACAGCCCGACGAAGTCCGGGTGACTTTGCAGCAACTCGGCGAACTCGTCGACGACGACGAAAAGCGTTGGCAGTGGCTTCAGGTCGGCGCCACGCTCCCGGTACTTCTCGTATTCGGCCACACCGGACAGCGCCCCGGTCGCACCGACCTGGATCCCGGCCTGGCGCAGCAAGTTCTGCCGCCGGTCCAGCTCGCCGGTCAACACCTCACCCATCCGGCCGACGAGCTCGGCTTCCTCGGCCATGTTGGTGATGACCGCCGCGGTATGCGGAAGGTTTTCCATGCCCAGGAATGTCGAGCCACCCTTGAAGTCGGTGAGCAACAGGTTCACCTGGTCGGGGTGAGTGATCGATACCAGCGACAGGATGAGGGTGCGCAGGAACTCGGACTTTCCCGACCCGGTGGTTCCGATCAGCATGCCGTGCGGCCCACCGCCGAATTCGGCACCCTCCTTGATGTCCAGCGTCATGATTTCGCCGGTCTTGAGCTGGTGACCGAATGGGATCTTGAGGCGGTCAAGATCCTTGTCGGCGAACATCTTCCAGCGTGCCGGCGTGATGTCCTCGACGCTTTTCGCGCCCACCAGCTGGTAGAACTCGGTCGCCACCTTCTTCTTGGCGGCCCCGGTGCTGGCCTTCTTGTCGATGATGGTGCCGGTGATCGACCACCCGGCCAGCTTCCTGGCGATGCGTGCCGCCTGCGGCGCCGACATGTGGTCGGTGCTGGCCGTCACCTGGCGGAACTGCTGGCCGGGCAGGCGGTCGTCGGCAGTCCCGTCCGCGGCCACCCTGATCCGATAATTCGAGCCGCGATGGTTGCCCAGCGTGAACACCGTGACGCCGGCCCTGCCGTCCGGCGGGACCCCCGCCTTGCCGCCGGTCAGATCCACGACGACGACGTAGGGTCCGCCCGGCGTCGAATCCGGTGAGTGTGGGCCGCGGGCCGCGAGATCGGAGAGGCTTTCCGGGTGGGCGGAGATCATCCGGACCGGTCCGGCCGCGTCGGTGTCGGTCGGATGCTGCACGTGCGGAAGCCATTTCAGCCAGGACCACTCCGGATCATCCGGCGTCTCGGTGAGCACCCGGATGGCCAGCAGGTCCGGCGGATGGAACACCGCCAGGTGACAGATCATGGCCGTGAGCAATCCGGCCGCCCCGGCCGGGTCGCCACCGATGGCGATGGTCGGAAATGTCCTGAGCTGCAGCAGTTTTGGGCAATCATGGATCAGGCCGTGGGTGCGCAAGAATTTGACCGCCCACATGTTGGCGACCGGCTCCAAATACGGCTGAGGTGCTGCGGTCGGGCCCGCCAGCTCGCCGCCGACCGACGGCTTCATCAGCCGGTCGACCGCCGGCTGGTCACCGATTCCGATGCGGGTGGCCGCGTAGAAATCGGCGCTGGCTGGGCGCGACCACTGCCGGGGTGTGCCGATGATCGACAGCAGATCGTCGGGGTGGGGTGCGTGATAGCTGAAGAAGGCGACCTGCGCGGTGGCAGACGACGTCACCCGGGGGCGAAGTCCCGCCAGATACCGCAGGTACTCCTTGCGGTCGGCGTTGATCTCGGGCACCTTCTTGCCACCGCCGCCCCCGCCGGCGCCCACCATGCTCAACGACATCATGATCATCATCAGCGGCGTCATCATCATGTACGGAGACAGCGCCTTGGTGCCGGTGAACACCATGATGCCGATCATGCCGAGCATGCACACACCCATCACATAGGGCATGACCCGCTGGACAAAGCTGGGCGGGACATCGACACCGAGGTCCTCGGGCGGTACGACGGCGATCTCGCCCGGCGTCAAGCGGGGACCGCGGGTTACCGATGGGGTGAACTTGCGTGTCGTCATCAACCAGCTCCGGGCGCTGCGGGTAACTTTCGCGGGCTCGGGTCGGCGGGCAGCGTGTCGTGCTCCAGCAGGGCGGCTTCTTTGGACAGCACCGGACCGTCGACCAGTAGTCGAATGATCTCCCATGGCGCGGGCTTTGGCGACTGCAGACCCAGCGAGGCGGCCGCCTTCGGGTCGGATATCCCGTACCGCACGCCCTGCGGGTCGACGTAATACAACGATTCGCCGTACCGGGGATCCGGGGACTGCAGCTGCAAGTACTTGCCGCCGTCGATGTAAACCGTTGCCGGACCCTGGATCTGCTTGATGCCCTGGCCCATCACCGACGTCGGCACCGGCAGATGCCGACCGGTCACCACCGCCGTCCGGGGATTCTGCTCACCGGGCTTGCGTTCCCACGTCCAGCACAGCACCGGTTCGTTCGGCCGGTTGACGATCTTGATCGACTGGTCGGGCAGCGGTGAGTTGTACACGCGTTCGGGGATCCTGACCACCAGACTCGAAACCACCGACGGCGGCTCGACCAGTCCGTGCGACTGGGCGGCGCGCAGCGCCACCGCGGTGTTGGCGTTGATGGGCGCGACGCCGTCGGGCAACACCACGAAATATTGCGGCCCCGACTGGGCATGGATCTGGAACACCGACCCGATCACCAGAAAGTCAGGCAGCCCAAGGGTATTGGGCGCACCGTCGTCCGGGATCGGGGTCAGCTGCCAGGATCCACCGTCGGGCAGCGCATTGAACACGGCGGTGGACAGTGGGCTCGGTTTGGCGTTCACGGGTATGCCCACCGCCGAGGTGAGAGTGCGGTCGGCCAGGTCGGTGGCGTGCCGGCCGGTCGAGGTGATGATCCAGTCTTTGCCCTGGTAGTAGGCCAGCAGCGCCTCGTTGGGCTGCAGGGCATCCACGGAGGAGTCCAGCGACAGCGGCATCGCGATCACCGACGTCTGGACGGTCGGATTGATGGTCTCGGCCTTGGTGACGGTGTCGCACAGTGCCCACACCGACGCCGAGTCCGACGACACCGGCGTGGCATAAGGAGCGCCGGGAATGCCGACCGTCTGGCCCCTGGGGAACTTGCCCAGCTCAGTGGCTTTCACGACGGTGGGCTCGGCGGGATTGCCCAGTACCAGGCGTGCCGATGTCAGGTTGTAGACGGGATGCAACTGCCCGGACACCATCAGGTACAGCTGGTTGGTGGAACGGTCGACGAACAAGTTGCCGCCGCCGAGCTTGCCCTGCGGCTTGAAATACGCCATCGCCAGGGCGCCCACCAGGAACAGCACCGAGATGACGATGCCCAGCGCCGCCGCCCGCCCGTAGAAGGACAGCGGGTCGTCGAACATCCGGGTGTCCCGGCGAACAATGGCATGCTCCAACCGCCGCAGCAGGAAGCGCCAGCCACTGACCTGGACCTTGGTGGTGAGCCGAAACCCCGCCATGCGCTACTCGGTGACGGCCAGCCGGGCGTGCACTGATGCCACCGCCTCGGCCATGTCTTCGCCGTTGATCTCACGCAGGAAGTCCGCGTCGAGTTCCTCGAAGTCGACCGCTTGAGTCAAGCGCATGTCACGGTATTGCTCTGCGGCCTCCACCATTTGTCGCGCATAGCGTCCGTTGCCGGCGATGTCCAACGCGGCTTTGCCGCGTACCGTCCGCTGGCTCAGCAGCTTCGCCGCCTCCAGCAGGTTCTCGGCCGCCTCCACGCTGAGCTCCGAGTCGTTGTTCTTCGCAATGACTTTCGCGATTTCGAGAATCTCCTCGGGGGAGTAGGAGTCGAATTCGATACGGGTGGCGAACCGTGACCGCAGTCCTTCGTTGGTCTCCAGAAGTCTATCGATGTCGTTGCTGTAACCGGCGATAATCACCACAAGACGGTCTCGGTCGTTTTCCATCCGGGCCAGCAGCGTGTCCAGCGCCTCTTGACCGAACGGGTCCGACCGGCCCTCGCGTTCCTGAACGAGGGTGTAGGCCTCGTCGATGAACAGCACACCGCCCAGGGCGCGGTCGATCGTCTTCGCCGACTTGACCGCGGACTGTCCTTCGTATTCGGCGACGAAATCCTTACGTGCCGTCTCGATGAGTTTCGGTTCCTGGATGACGCCCAGACCCGCCAGGATGTTGGCCACCACGCGGGCTATGGTCGTCTTGCCGGTCCCGGGCGGCCCGGTGAAGATCATGTGCTTGCTCGCCTGTGCGACCTTCATGCCGCGCGCGGCACGAACTTTGGCCATCTGGGTCGCGGCGCGGTAGCGCTCCACCTGATCCTTGACGCGAGTCAGCCCGATCTGCCGGCGTAGCTCCGTCTCCGCCTCGGCGAGCAGCTTTTCCCGCCCCGAGGTGTCGGCCACGACACTTGCCGCATCCCAGGGATCTGTTCGGGCGGCGATCTGCTCGGCGCTGGTGGTCGCCAGGCGGTAAGACGGATCCTTCAGTGCCGCAGTAACTTTGGGGCTCGGGTGGGTCGTCTGCAACCATTCCAGCAGGGCCACCGCGGCTTCTTCGTTGCCCTGGCCGCGGCGAGTCATCGCCAGGTACCAGGCAATGGCCTGCGCGCACGCCTCGCCCGCGGGCGACGAGTTCGCCTCGGTCAGGCGGCGCTCGGCTTCGGTGAACAAGCCGAGATTGGCGGCCGCGACTCCATGTGCGACGCCGGCGGCAGCAGCCAGAAACGCGTCGGGCCACTTGCCGGCGGCTCGGACTTCGTCGATGACCTCGGTCCAGCGCTGCCCTTCCCCGTAGACCACCGCCTTGGTCCACGACAACAGGTGCTCGGCACCGGAGGTCGGGCTGGCTTCTACGGCTTCCAGGGCATCCGCGTAGTTACCCGCCGACGCTTCGTTCACCGCGAAACCGATCGTGATCGCCAGCGGTGAATTGACCGGATACGTGATGTCGCCGTAGAGGCCGCCGATCGGAACCCGGGCACCCAGGGCGCTCATCGAGACCTGGGCAGAGCCCGACAGCTGCCCGAAGTACTTGCGCGAGTACCAGGCCCGGAACAATGTCACCCGGTCGTTGTCGCCGCACCGGATCCGGCCGACCCATGCGTCGCATGCGGTCTCGTCGTAGTTCGTGATCTCGGTGAACAGGTCAAGCGCCCGCGACTCCGAGACCGGCAGCATGCCGACCGCGCTTTCGAACAGGCCGGCCAGATGCTCGCTCATTTATCGGCGGCGTAGCGCACGGCGAAGACTTCGGCCTGTGCCGTCTCAGCCTGTTCCTCCGTCGGTAACCGCATGCCGGTATCCACGAAGTCACGCAGCAGCTGGGTGCTGTCCAAGCCCATGTCGGTGAGTTGTTGCAGCCCCGCGTTGTCGGCGGCACTGTCCATGACGTAGGTGCGCTGCCCGGCCAGCCCTTTTTGCCGCGCCAACTCGGCCAGCACCACGATCTCGTCGGCCAGCTCGTCCTCGGTCAGGTTCGTCGCCTTCGGCGACAGCTTGACCCGCTGAGTGCGGCCGTCGATGAGTGCGGACACCGACACCGTCTCGGGCGGGTTGGTCACGGTGAACTGCTGGACGCCTTCCTCTTCGTCCTCGTCGTCGTCGGAAGGCTCGGTTGTCGCGGCGATGGCCTCCAGCTCGTCGTCGGCCTCTTCGGGCTCGGTCGGCGCGTACGCGTCCAGGGCGTCGGCCTCCGACTCCTCGCTGCTGTCGTGGGCGGCGGAGAAGTCCAGGGCATCCCCGTCATCGTGGCCGTCGTCGGATCCGGACTGGTAGGAGGAGAAGTCCAAGGCGGAGAGATCGTCGTGCTCATCATGCTGGGACATGGGATCCATCTTTCATTGGTAGCGGCAGAGATCAGCCTCGGTACGAGGCGTGAGTGTGATCGGTGTGCGCGGACTCGTCATCTGAAGTGTGATCGAGCCAGGTGCGCGCGGGGAGGAATTCCAGCAGTCCGTCTAGTGTCCGTTGCAGATTTTCTTGGGAACCAGGCAGAAAACTTCCATACAGCTCGCCGTGCACGCGGCGGGGCAGCGACACCAGTCGGCCCAGCGGTGAGTCGAGGATGCCGGCAGCGACGTCGGTGTGGGTGCAGGTGCCGCCGGAGTGACGCTCGCTGGCGATGATCTCCACCCAGCTATCCGGGTTGCCGACGATCTCGGCGTAGATGCGGGCGGTGGCCGGCGCGATACCGAGGTTCGCCAGGTGTGCCGCCGTAGTGCATTCGGCCAGTTCGCTCGCCACACCGGTCAGCGGTTCGACGTTGGCCGGCGTCGCCGGGCCCAGCACGGCGGTCACCATGCCTGCCAGACCCACCTGCGCCGCCACCAGTTGGAGCGCGATCAGCTCGCCGTGCCGAGCGGCGATGACATGACGATCGCCCTTGCGGCACACCGCAAAACGCACCATCACGCCGTCGCCCATATCGCGGCGCCACCACCGGCCTTCCAGGGTCCGGTCGGGCCTGCTGAGCGTGTCGATGATGGCCGTCACGGTCGGGTGGGGCTGGCCCAGTTCGTTCAGCACCCCTTGCTGGGTCAGGTCCTTCTCCACCTGGTCCCAGACAAGTTTGCGTAGATCGTCTTGCGGGATGTTCTGCCGGATCCCCAGGGCCGCTGGGAATTCGATCAGGTGCAACCGGTCGGCGATCACCAGCATGCCGTCGATAGTCACCTCGACGCCGACTACGTCGTCAACAAGACCGGCGCGGCCGGCGGCGAGGGGACCGGTTGTCATTATTTGTCGAGCAGTTGCTTGTTGAGGTTGCCGGCCAACTCGCTGTCGACACCCTCATACGCCGACTTGGCGGTGCGCAGCTTTGCGGCCATCAGCAGGCTGGCGTCTCCCAGGGCTTTGCCCGCGGTCTTGCGGATGCCCTCGATGGTGTCGAAGGCACCATTGGAGCACCCGCTGATGACGCCGTGCGTAAGCCAGCAGTTGCTTCCGGTGCCATTCAGGGCGTCGGCCCCCGCCTGGGCATCCTTCTGTGCGGCTTCCTGTTTGGTCGCCAGCGTCTCGAGGATCGCTGGTGAGACGAGTAGATTTGCCATTGGTTGGTCTCCTTAACGTTCGAATTTCGCGCTATGGCGTTGGCCCGCCATGTTTTTGACGCGCGAGTGCTATCAAAGGACGCGTTCGCGGCCGGCTGCTGCCGGTGCGGCGGCCGGTGCCGCAGCAGGTGCGGTGGCATCGACGGGTGCACGCTCGCTGCCTCCGTCTTTACCGGCTGCGGCACCTGTTTCAGCGTCCCGCTTGGCGTCGTCTTCCTTCTTCTTGTCCTCGTCGTCCTTGACGTCGCTGACGTCGCTAGCCGCGGCCGGGGCGGCGGCAGCCGCGGGAGCGGCGCCCTTGGCGGACTGGGCCAGCGACTGGATTTGTTGCATGCCCTGGCCGAGCGTCTGGCCGACCGTGCTGAGCCCCTGCGACGCCTGCCCGATCTGGGCCAGGCTGGGCGGCGTGAACGCCGCCGGTGCCGGAGTCGTCTTGTCGCCCTTGGCCGGAGTGTCCGTCTTGGTGTCCGAGGTCTTCGCGGCGGCGGCTTTGTCGCTGGAGGACTGCAGCAGCGCCTTCTGCTCCGGCGCAACCTTGTCGCCCGCTTCGGCGGCCAGCTTGTTGACCGACTTCCCGGTGGACACGAAGGTGTAGTCCGTCAGGCCGTCGGAGACGGCGCGGAAGCCGGACAACTGCGACGAGGTGTCCGCCGCAACCTTGCCGTCGATCTTGTCGAAGGTGCCCGCCAGCTGCGTGCCCACATCTTTACCCAACTGGACGTATTGCTGACCCAGGGTCGCGCACTGGTTGGAGATGCTCATCGAACTGGACAGGGTCAGCATCTCGACGACGAAGACGGCGGCACAGCACGCGAAGGCGGCGATGATCTGCCACGCCTGCGATATACCCGGACCCGCGATCGGGATCAGGTAGAGGGCCAGGGCGATACCCGCGGCGGCGGTCAGCACGGCCACGTTGACCGTGCAGCACAGGTGTGCCTGCTTAACCTCGCTCGCCTGCTTGCTCAGGTAACCCTTCAGGGTCTGGTCGTACGTCTTGAACGTGTCGACGAAACCCTTGAGCGTGTTCACCTGGTTGATGTAGGCCGTCGCCGCGGCGCCGCTCCAGTCCCGCGGATCCGGAATGGCGCCGGGGTCCAAGTCCTTGAGGAACAGGTTGAGTTTGTCCGCAGCGGTGGATACGGCGGACCCGGAGTTGGGGGATCCAAATCCGTTGAGCAAGTCCACGATTGTGACGGCCAGCGCCGCGGCATCGACAATGGCCGTCGGCGTCGGCAGTACTTTTGTTCCGCTTTCTTTCAACGCCTTTGCCAGAACCGCGTTCTGCTTGCCGGCGTAGATCATCCCTTTACCGAGGATCGTGGCGGCGCTCGCACCAAGGTTGGCCCAGTCCCCAGCCGAGGCAGCAGTAACGCCAGATCCAAAACTTTTCACACACGTCGCTAAATCTGTTGCACCGTTAAGCCAAGCCACGTCGGTGTTTCCCTTCAAGCTCGCAGATCCTGTGCACCGATCCTGTGCACGGTAGAACGAGCCTAACAGCGCTCAGAGCGGGTCCAGTGCACGAATTTTTCGGCTAGGCAACAGCTTCCACCACCCGGCGTTCGGCCGCCACGGTAAACATTGCGGCAAGGTTGCCGAAAAGCGAACAATGAGAATTGGTGCTGCCGGCGACCCACGAAAATCAGTTGATATGGCCTATCAAAGTTTCGATCGCGGCCGTTACGTGCGCGGGCAAAGGCTCCTCGTCCTCGGCGCGCACAATCATTTCTTCGTCGACGCCGGCGGCTTGCGCAATTTCCAGCGTCGAGAGGTTAGCCCGGCGCCGGGCCGCATACAAGCGTTGCGCCAGCGGGGCATCCGGAGCGTTCGCCCCGAGCGTCATCAATTCGTCGCGGTGCCGGCGAACCGCACTCAGCGCCTTTATCAATTCCGGGGTAATTTGGCTGATCCTGGTGGCCCGCACGGCGATCGCCTCGAGCTGCCGCAGATCGGCGAGGACAGGGGCCGAGCGCTCGGTGAACTCGGGGTCCTCGGCCGGTGGTAACGCCGAGATGGCCAGACTGCACCCGTCCACGGCGGCGACGACCGCCTGGGCGATCAGCGACGCTGCGCCGTGAGCCTCGGGGCTGTCGACCGTCGCCGGACCGTCGGCCGGTGCGGCTTGCGGGGCGGTGTCGTCCGCCGCGACCGGCTCCCCATGGCGGATCCGATCGATGGTTCCGGCAGGCCACTGCAGGACTTCCTCGAGCTTCGCGCGGGTCCGTTCGCGCGGCCAACTGCGGCCCTTCTCGAAAGCAATCAGCGCGCCCGCGTTGATGATCCCATCCGACGCGAGGCTGCGCTGGCTGATGTCGAGTTCGCGACGGCGAGCGGCAGCGGCGGCTCCGGCGCGAACCACGCCCGGATCCAGATCGATTGGCGCGATGTTGTCCCCCTGCTCATCGGAATCGTTAACCCCTTGCTGGTCAACGGATTTCGGCGGCCTGACGACTTCAAACGTCAGGACTTTCCCCGCGGTGGGGTCCCCGAACCGGACGATCGTCTTGTCGGTGATCGTCACGGAGGTCTGTCGTAGTCCGTCGACGAACATGCCGCTCGGGCTGCTGTCGACGATGCGCCACTCCCCATTGGCGGCTTCGGCTCGCAAGTGCTCCTGCGAGATCTGTGGATCATCGATCTGTACGCCGGCCTGAGGTTCGCGGCCGATGGTCACCACGCCCCGGTCGGGCTCGATCGCGTGTGATGTGTCGCCGCTGTGCACCACCAGCAGAGCTGGTCGGGCGGTTGAGGCGGCGCTGGACATCGTCGGTGATTCCTCGCTCACTATTTGCCTGGCGGCGGGTGCCCGCCATCAGGAGTCTAACTGCTGCACCCGTCAAATTCTATCGCGCCGCTACAGTTCAGCGCCAAATTGTTACGGAACAAGCCTGCACACAGCGCCGCGGGGTAACCGTGGTGTAACCGCATCACCGCTACAGTTTGTTGTCCGGCGCGCCCGACGCCGTTCGTGGCGGCGGCGCTTTTTGGCGTATGACCTGCTCGGCTCCACCATTGGGGCACCGTTTCGCCGCAGTTTCCCACCAGTTCAGCGAGGTGAAGCCTGCGGCGCGTGAGATATGGCCGTAGCGCCTGCATACCGGCTCGAACTGAAAACACAGCACCAAACTGTTGCATCGCGACGGTTAGTGCTATACCCTTTCGAGTCATAGGACGCAGAACTGCAACGCTTTCTGGAGGAACGTAGCGATGACCGCAACAACTCTGTACAACATCCCGTTGGGCGCGTGCACCCAGGACCCGGACCGCTGGACGACCGCCCCCGATGCCGAGGCCAAGGCCCTGTGCCGGGCTTGCCCGCGCCGGTGGCTGTGTGCCCGCGATGCTGTCGAGTCAGCGGGTGCCGAGGGCCTGTGGGCCGGTGTCGTGATTCCCGAGTCGGGCCGCCCGCGCGCGTTTGCCCTGAACCAATTGCGGTCGCTGGCCGAGCGCAATGGATACCCGGTACGCGAGACGGCCAAATCGGCCTGACTCCGGCTTCCTGAGACGCGTCCGCAGTTGAACAACGTTCGGACCGAAGTGGAAACACTTGAGCGGCTCCATCTTTGGAGCGCCCCACTCGGATAGCCCGGACCAGCGAACAGACAGCGCGAGAACCAGCCACGGTTCTCGCGCTGTCTTGCGTTTCAGGACGCTACGTTGAAACGGCCGGGTCGAAGCGAAAGACGCTGAGCCGGCCCGCTAACGCCTCGAATTCGTCGGACGTCCCGTCGCGCACCATTCCCGAACGTTTGGCGAACGACACCCCGACCGGCACCCTCTTCGGAAACTCCCGCAGCACCGGACGCGCCTGTTCGGCCGTCAGCTCGACGATCCGGACCTCCCGGGTTCGTCGGCCTCGGCTCAGGGTGCCGGTACCGGCGGCGCGGGCGTTCGCCGCCCAGTCCGCGCCCGGGTAGCCCGCGACGACGTAGAGGCCGCCCTGGAATTCAAACGGTGTCATCGGGGTGCTGCGCGGTTGGCCGGACTTGCGGCCCGGCACGGTGAGCACCATGGCCGGGCCGGTCGGTATCCCCAGTTTCTGCACCGCCATCATCACCTTGTTCATCGGCTTGAGGTAGCGCGGCGGCTGTGGTTCGGACATGTCGGAATCTCCTTATCTGGGACCTAGCTCGTGTACAGGTCTTGGTGCTCGGACACCCACTGCGCGAAGGACTGTGGCGCCCGGCCGAGGATTTTCTCGGCGTCGTGCGTGACGAGCGCCGGATGGTCCAGCGTTTCGGCGAGCATGGCCGTATACGCGTCGCCGAACTCGGCACCAAAACCCAACTCGATGAAGCGCTGCCGCACCGCCTGCACCGGAATTTCGCGGTACTGCAGCCGGCGCCCCAGCACCGTGCCGATAATCGCCACCAGTTCTGCGTTCGTCAGCGCGTGGGGACCGGTTAAGGGAACCCGTTGACCGACCAATTCCTCGCCGAGCAGTGCGCGCGCCGCGACGGCCGCGATGTCGCTCTCGACGATCGGAGCGGTCGACGCCGCGGCATACGGACCGGCCACCACATCGCCGGCGCGAATCTGTGCGGCCCACATCCCGGCGAAGTTCGTCGCGAAGACGGCGGGCCGCAGGCTTACCCATGCCAGGCCCGAGTCGACGGCCAGCCGCTCGACCTCGCGGTTGCGGTCGCCGCGACAGCGCGATGGCTGCCGTGAGAAGTCGTCATCGGCGTTGATCGCCGACAGCGCAACCAGTTTGGCGACTCCTGCGCTTCGGCATTCGGCCACGACGTCGGCGAGACTTTCACCGAGGGCACGCGAGTTCAAGAACACCGCCGATGCTCCCGGCAGCGCGTCGCGCACCGAGTCGAGCACCTCGACGGGGGAGGGAAACGCGGCGCGATTCGGGGTGCGGGTGATGGCGCGCACCCGTGCGCCCGCGGCGACGAGCTCGGCAACGAGGGGGCGTCCGACGTTGCCGGTCGCTCCGGTTACGACGATGGTCATGGTGTTCCTCCTGAAAGTCGACGATCTTCATCAACGACGGACGCGGAGGCGGGAAAGTTACAGTCGGTACACGTAACTTTTTCCGGGACCAGATCGTCGATGTTTCATGAATCAGTCGCAACCGCCAACGGAGCAGCTTGCCGATGCTTGGCGTCGTCACCGCCCCTACCTGGTCAATCTGGGCTATCAAATCCTCGGTGACGTCGGAGACGCCGAAGATGTTGCGCAAGAGGCCTTTCTGCGGTTGGCGCGGACCGGGCCCGAGGAAGTCGAGGACATCCGGGGCTGGCTCACCGTCGTCACGAGCCGGCTCTGCCTCGACCAGGTCCGCTCGGCGCGAACCCGCTACGAGCGGTTGAGCGATCCCGGCCATGGCGACTCCGGCGCCGAAGTCGCCGAGTCGCGGAGCCTGAATCCGGCGGACCGGGTCACCCTCGACGACGAGGTCCGCGCCGCGTTGATGGAGGTCTTGCGACGGCTCAGCCCGGGTGAACGGGTCGCGTTCGTGCTGCACGACGTGTTCGGGGTCCCGTTCGAGACGATCGCTGAAACGGTGGGCCGCCCGGTCGGCACCTGTCGTCAACTGGCGCGGCGTGCACGCTCGAAATTCACTGCGGCACAACCCAAGACGAGTGAAGTAGCACCCGCCGAGCACCAGTTGGTGACGGACAAATTCATCACCGCCTGCGCCAACGGCGACATCGCCGCGCTGACCGCTGTGCTGGACCCGACCGTCTGGGGTGTGGGCACCGTCCTTGCCGACCCGGCGCCGTCGCCGCAGATCAACCACGGCCCGCATGCGGTGGCCACCAACCTGATGCGCTATCTGGGGCCGGGCGTCACCCTGGTCAGTGGTCCCGCCGGGCAACCGGTCGTGCTCGCGTTCGCCGAGCGCCGGCTTTTCGCCGCCATCGTGCTGACCCTGCGCGGCCCGCTCGTCAGCAAGATCGAGGCGGTTGCCGATCCGTCGGCGCGCATCGCGGCCAGCTGAGCGGACGGGTCAGCCCGCACGGTCGGGGCTAGCTAGCCCCGAAGAACCCGGCGATCAGCGCGGTGGCCTCCAGCAACTTGCGCCGGGTGGGGCGGCCCATCTCGTGCATCACGTCGATGACGCCGCCGGGTCGCAGGTGAGGGTCGTAGGGGACCTCGACCACCGGCTGTCCATGGTCGACGAACTCGCGGGCCAGCAGCGCCCGGGTGCGTTTGTCGGCGTGCCCGTCGGAGTCGTTGAGCACCACGACCGTGCTGTGCAGCAACTCCGTCATGCCCTGATCCGACAGCCATTCCATGGTCCGGGCGGCCGCGGATGCCCCGTCGGCCCACGGCGAGGACACCACGATGAGCGCGTCCAGGTCGCGCAGCACTTCCTGGGTGACGGGTGAATCCATCGTCGAGCCGCAGTCGATGACCGAGATCGTGAAGTGGCGATCCAGCCGCGACGCGGCCTCCCGGTAGATCGCGGGATCGAGCACCCGGCGGGGACCGGACGCCGGTTCGCCGGCGAGCACATGCAGGCCCACCGCGTTGCGGCCCACCCGCCCGGCGACATCGGCAAAGGTCTCGAGGTTCTTGTCGGCGGTCAACTCCCAGAACGAACTCGTCGACTGCGGATCGATCCGGCTGCTCAACCGGCCGAAAGCGGTATCGGCGTCGATCGCCACCACGTGGTCTTGCCCGCGACGCAGCTCGGCGAACAGCGACCCGACACTGGCGGCGACGGAGGTCTTTCCGACGCCG
Source organism: Mycobacterium sp. NGS40 (assembly GCF_059812735.1). NCBI lineage: Bacteria > Bacillati > Actinomycetota > Actinomycetes > Mycobacteriales > Mycobacteriaceae > Mycobacterium > Mycobacterium sp. NGS40. The sequence goes on along the minus strand of NZ_JCALDG010000005.1, from coordinate 292,375 downwards.
CCCTTACCCACGACGCCGACCTTGTGCTTGCCGCGAAAGCCGGTGCGGATGGTGGCTTCGAATCGGGCTTCTTCGCGTTGTGCGGGCGACGGGCCCAGCTTGACGAGGCCAAAGGTGAGCAGCCGCAGGATGCGTCGCCACCCGGTGTCGGGCAGTTCGGGTCCGCCGGTGGGCACCAGCGCGGCGTCGGGCGCCGGGATGACGGGCGCGGGAGGGGGAACCGGCCGCGCGGGTGGCCCAGCAGGTCGCGCCGGGGGCGGGGGAGCGACCTGCTGGCGCGGCTGCGCCACCGGACGGGGAGGTGGCGGGCCGGCAGGTGGCCGCGGTGATGGCGGCGACGGTGGCGGCGACGGTGGTGGCGGCGGATACGGCGGCGGGGCGGGTCGTCGCGGGGGTGGCGGAACGGCCGCGGGCGGTGCGCCCCGCTGAGCGTGGGGAGGGGAAGCGGCGGGCGTGCTGGGCCGAGCGGGCTGCAGACGGTCCCGCAGGAATTCGTCGCGCTCGTTCATGGGCTCCTCGGTGCCGGGCGATCGATCATGGCGCGCTGGCCGGCCGGCAAGGGCGACCCGGCCCGTTCGGCCCAGTATCTCCCCGCGCGCTCCCATTTGTATCGCGCAAACTCGCACAGGCCCTAATACGGTGCCGGTGTGACGGCTGGGGTGCCCGCGGCCATCCCGGCGCGCGTCATGGGGGGCATGGCTGCCACGTCTTATCGGTATCGGTCGCGCGGATGCGCGGGCCCACTGTGATCACCGCCATCCCGATGCCGTCCGCAGGCCGGCGTCACAGCAAACCCGACGAGGCGATCGGTCCGGCCGCCGCCCGTTTCGGGTCTGCGCTGTCGCGCGTGGATTGTCGGCGGTCGAAGCGTATTTCCCCGGGTCATCGATCGCCGCCCGCAGCGAATTTACGTTGCCGCTACCTGCCGGGTAGACTCGGCCAAGTTGGCATGTCAGGCGGTTTTTGTCATATCGTTTTACGACTTGTCGAGACCGGGTACACGCCACCGTTCAGCGCCGCACGGACGATTCCCCCATCGGATCATTTTCCGCCTGGGAGACAGCCTATCGACAAGACCGAAGGGGTCGGTTCGCAACCTCCGGGTGCAGCCCCCGTCGGAGCCACTGAAAACGGTCGCGCAGCAGGTTCTGGTGAAGAGGCAGGTGCATATGACGCCCACGCGCGTTGGGTTGTATAACCCCGCGTTCGAGCACGATTCGTGCGGGGTTGCCATGGTCGTCGACATGCACGGCCGACGGAGCCGCGACATCGTCGACAAGGCGATCACCGCACTGGTCAATCTCGAGCATCGTGGCGCCCAGGGCGCCGAGCCGCGCAGCGGTGACGGCGCGGGCATCCTGATTCAGGTCCCCGACGCGTTTCTGCGCGAAGTCGTGGACTTCGAGCTGCCCGCCGCGGGCAGTTATGCCACCGGTATCGCGTTCCTGCCGCAGTCGTCCAAGGATGCCGCGGCCGCATGTGCCGCCGTCGAGAAGATCGCCGAATCCGAGGGCCTGACGGTCCTGGGTTGGCGCAACGTGCCCACCGACGATTCGTCGCTGGGTGCGCTGTCCCGCGATGCCATGCCCACCTTCCGGCAGGTGTTCATGACCGGCGCTTCCGACATGACGCTGGAACGCCGTTGCTACGTCGTGCGCAAGCGTGCCGAGCACGAACTCGGTACCAAGGGCCCGGGCCAAGACGGGCCCGGACGCGAAACCGTATATTTCCCAAGCCTTTCCGGCCAGACAATGGTCTACAAGGGCATGCTGACCACCCCGCAGCTCAAGGCGTTTTACCTTGACCTGCAAGACGATCGGATGACCAGCGCGCTGGGCATCGTGCACTCCCGCTTCTCGACCAACACCTTCCCGTCCTGGCCGCTGGCCCATCCCTTCCGGCGGATCGCCCACAACGGTGAGATCAACACCGTCACGGGCAACGAGAACTGGATGCGCGCCCGTGAGGCGCTGATCAAGACCGACATCTTCGGTTCGGTCGACGACCTGGAGAAGTTGTTCCCGATCTGCACTCCGGGCGCCTCCGACACGGCGCGCTTCGACGAGGCGCTGGAATTGTTGCACCTGGGCGGGCGCAGCCTGCCGCACGCGGTGCTGATGATGATTCCGGAGGCGTGGGAGCGCAACGAGACGATGGACCCGGCGCGCCGCGCCTTCTACGAGTACCACGCATCGCTGATGGAACCGTGGGACGGCCCGGCATCGATGACGTTTACCGACGGCACCATCGTGGGCGCCGTGCTGGACCGCAATGGCCTTCGCCCATCCCGTATTTGGGTCACCGAAGACGGTTTGGTGGTGATGGCCTCCGAGGCGGGTGTCCTGGACCTGGACCCGTCGACGGTGGTGCAGCGGATGCGCCTGCAGCCGGGCCGGATGTTCCTGGTGGACACCACCCAGGGCCGCATCGTCTCCGACGAGGAGATCAAGGCCGAGCTGGCCGCCGAGCATCCGTACCAGGAGTGGCTCGACAAGAACCTGGTACCGCTCGAGTCGTTGCCGCAGGGCAAGTACGTGCGGATGGCACACGATCGACTTGTCATGCGGCAGTTGGCCTTTGGTTACACCTATGAGGAGCTCAACCTCCTGGTGGCGCCGATGGTGCGCACCGGCGCCGAGCCGATCGGGTCGATGGGCACCGACACGCCGGTCGCGGTGCTCTCGCAGCGTCCGCGGATGCTCTACGACTATTTCCACCAACTGTTCGCTCAGGTGACCAACCCGCCGCTGGACGCCATCCGCGAGGAGGTGGTGACCAGTTTGCAGGGCACCACCGGCGGGGAGCGCGACCTGCTCAGCCCGGACGAATACTCGTGTCACCAGATCATGCTGCGACAGCCGATTCTGCGTAACCATGAGCTGGCCAAGCTGATCAACCTGAATCCCGACGACGCCGTCAACGGGCGCCCACATGGCATGTGCTCGAAGGTGATTCGCTGTCTGTACCCGGTCGCCGAAGGTGGTGCCGGGCTGGCAGCCGCGCTCGAAGAGGTGCGTGCACAGGCGTCGGCCGCGATCGCCGACGGCGCCCGGGTGATCATCCTGTCCGACCGCGACTCCAACGAGAAGATGGCACCGATACCGTCGCTGCTCGCCGTCGCCGGAGTTCACCACCACCTGGTGCGCGATCGGACCCGCACCCATGTGGGACTGGTGGTCGAATCCGGTGATGCCCGCGAGGTGCACCACATGGCGATGCTGATCGGTTGCGGCGCGGCCGCGGTCAACCCGTACCTCGCGTTCGAATCGATCGAGGACATGCTCGACCGCGGCGTGATCGACGGGATTGATCGCGACAAGGCGCTGAACAACTACGTGAAGGCCGCCGGCAAGGGCGTGCTGAAAGTTATGTCCAAGATGGGCATTTCGACGCTGGCCTCCTACACCGGCGCCCAGCTGTTCCAGGCTATCGGGATCTCCGAGGACGTGCTCGACGAGTACTTCACCGGGCTGGTCTGCCCGACCGGCGGCATCACGCTGGATGACGTCGCCACCGACGTCGCCGTGCGCCACGATCTGGCCTATCTGGACCGGCCCGACGAGCGCGCGCACCGCGAGCTCGAGGTGGGTGGGGACTACCAGTGGCGCCGCGAGGGCGAGTATCACCTGTTCAACCCGGAGACCGTGTTCAAGCTGCAGCACGCCACCCGCACCGGCCAGTACAAGATCTTCAAGGACTACACCCGCCTGGTCGACGATCAGAGCGAGCGGATGGCGTCGTTGCGCGGCCTGCTGAAGTTCCGCGGCGACGTGCGACCCCCGGTTCCGCTGGACGAGGTCGAGCCCGCCAGCGAGATCGTCAAACGGTTCTCGACCGGAGCGATGAGCTACGGCTCGATCTCCGCCGAGGCGCACGAGACGCTCGCCATCGCGATGAACCGCCTCGGTGGGCGATCCAACAGCGGTGAGGGTGGCGAGGACGTCAAGCGTTTCGATCCCGATTCCAACGGGGACTGGCGCCGCAGCGCGATCAAGCAGGTCGCCTCGGCGCGGTTCGGCGTCACGTCGCACTACCTGACCAACTGCACCGACATCCAGATCAAGATGGCCCAGGGCGCCAAACCCGGTGAGGGCGGCCAACTTCCAGGGCACAAGGTGTACCCGTGGGTGGCAGAGGTCCGGCACTCGACGCCCGGCGTTGGTCTGATCTCACCGCCGCCGCACCACGACATCTACTCGATCGAGGATCTCGCGCAGTTGATCCACGACCTGAAGAACTCCAACCCGGCGGCGCGCGTTCACGTCAAACTGGTCTCCGAGAACGGCGTCGGCACGGTCGCCGCGGGTGTGTCCAAGGCGCACGCCGACGTGGTGCTGATCTCCGGCCACGACGGCGGCACCGGTGCCACGCCGCTCACCTCGCAGAAGCACGCGGGTGCCCCATGGGAGCTGGGGCTGGCCGAGACGCAGCAGACCTTGCTGCTCAACGGGTTACGTGACCGGATCGTCGTCCAGGTGGACGGACAGCTCAAGACCGGCCGCGACGTGATGATCGGCGCACTGTTGGGTGCCGAGGAGTTCGGCTTCGCCACCGCCCCGCTGGTCGTCGCGGGCTGCATCATGATGCGGGTCTGCCACCTCGACACCTGCCCGGTCGGTGTGGCGACCCAGAACCCGGTGCTGCGGGATCGCTTCACCGGCAAGCCGGAGTTCGTCGAGAACTTCTTCATGTTCATCGCCGAGGAAGTCCGGGAGTACATGGCGCAGTTGGGCTTCCGCAACTTCAACGAGGCCGTCGGCCAAGTGGGGTCGCTGGACACCACGCTGGCGCGGGCGCACTGGAAGGCGCACAAGCTGGATCTTGCCCCGGTGCTGCACGAGCCGGAGTCCGCGTTCATGAACCAGGACCTGTACTGCAGCTCGCGTCAGGACCACGGCCTGGACAAGGCGCTGGATCAGCAGTTGATCGTGATGAGCCGCGAGGCGCTGGATTCGGGTAAACCAGTCCGGTTCTCCACCACCATCAGCAACGTCAACCGCACGGTGGGCACGATGCTCGGCCACGAGCTGACGAAAGCCTATGGCGGTCAGGGCTTGCCGGATGGAACGATCGACATCACCTTCGACGGCTCCGCGGGCAACAGCTTCGGTGCCTTTGTGCCCAAGGGCATCACCTTGCGGGTGTACGGCGACGCCAACGACTACGTGGGCAAGGGTCTGTCTGGGGGCCGGATCGTGGTGCGGCCATCGGACAACGCGCCGGTGGACTACGTCGCCGAGGAGAACATCATCGGCGGCAACGTGATCCTGTTCGGCGCCACCAGCGGCGAGGCCTTCCTGCGTGGCGTGGTCGGCGAGCGGTTCGCGGTGCGTAACTCCGGGGCCCACGCCGTGGTCGAGGGCGTAGGCGATCACGGTTGCGAGTACATGACTGGCGGCCGGGTGGTGATTCTCGGCCACACCGGGCGTAACTTCGCGGCCGGTATGTCCGGCGGTGTGGCCTACGTCTACGACCCCGGCGAGGAACTGCCGCAGAACCTGAACACCGAGATGGTGGACCTGGAGAGTCTCGACTCCGATGACGTCGAGTTCCTGCACGGAATCATCCAGGCACATGTCGATGCGACGGATTCCGCGGTCGGCCAGCGGGTTCTGGCCGACTGGCATTCCCAGCAACGGCATTTCGCCAAGGTGATGCCCCGGGACTACAAGAAGGTATTGCAGGCGATCGCCCAAGCGGAGCGCGACGGCGTCGATGTCGACAAGGCGATTATGGCGGCGGCGCATGGCTGATCCCACTGGCTTTCTCAAGTACACCCATCGGGAGCTGCCGCAACGCCGGCCGGTCCCGCTGCGGTTGAAGGACTGGAACGAGGTCTACCAGGAATTCAACGACGACACTCTGCGCGAGCAGGCGACCCGTTGCATGGACTGCGGTATTCCCTTCTGCCACAACGGTTGTCCGCTGGGCAACCTGATACCGGAGTGGAATGACCTGGTGCGCAGGGGCCGGTGGCGCGAAGCGATCGAGCGGCTGCACGCGACCAACAACTTCCCCGACTTCACCGGCCGGCTCTGTCCGGCGCCGTGCGAGCCGGCGTGTGTGCTGGGCATCAACCAGGACCCGGTCACGATCAAGCAGATCGAGCTGGAGATCATCGACCACGCCTTCGACCAGGGTCTCGTCGAGCCGAAGCCGCCGACCCAGCTGACCGGAAAGACCGTTGCCGTAATCGGTTCGGGCCCGGCCGGTTTGGCCGCCGCCCAGCAGCTCACCCGCGCGGGACACAGCGTCACCGTCTTCGAGCGGGCCGACCGCATCGGCGGGTTGCTGCGCTACGGCATTCCGGAATTCAAGATGGAGAAGCGCGTCCTCGACCGCCGGCTGGACCAAATGCGCGCCGAGGGAACCGAATTCCGGGCCGGCGTCAATGTCGGAGTCGACACCACCGCGCAGCAGCTGCTCGCCGACTTCGACGCGGTGGTGCTGGCCGGCGGTGCCACCGCCTGGCGTGACCTGCCGATCCCGGGGCGGGAACTAGCCGGCATCCATCAGGCGATGGAATACCTGCCGTGGGGTAACCGCGTGCAGGAGGGCGACGACGTACTGGGTCCCGACGGGCAGCCGCCGATCACCGCCAAAGGCAAGAAGGTGGTCATCATCGGCGGCGGCGACACCGGAGCCGACTGCCTGGGCACCGCGCACCGGCAGGGCGCGGCCAGCGTGCACCAGTTCGAGATCATGCCGCGGCCGCCGGAGGCGCGCGCCGAGTCGACGCCGTGGCCGACCTACCCGCTGATGTACCGGGTCTCATCTGCCCACGAAGAGGGCGGCGAGCGGGTGTTCTCGGTCAACACCGAGGAGTTCGTCGGCAAGGACGGGCACGTGAGCGCGCTCAAGGTCCACGAGGTGCAGATGCAGGACGGCAAGTTCGTCAAGGTCGAGGGCTCGGATTTCGAGCTCGAAGCGGACGTGGTGTTCCTGGCGATGGGCTTCGTCGGCCCGGAGAAGGCGGGTCTGCTCACCGACCTCGACGTGAAGTTCACCGAGCGCGGCAACGTCGCGCGAGGCGCCGATTACGAGACCTCGGTGCCCGGCGTTTACGTTGCCGGAGACATGGGCCGAGGCCAGTCGCTGATCGTCTGGGCGATCGCCGAGGGCAGGGCCGCCGCGGCGGGTGTGGACCGGTATTTGATGGGGTCAACCGCCCTTCCCACGCCGATCAAGCCGACGGCCGCACCGCTTCAGTAGTCACACCAGCCACATCAGAAACACGCGAATGTTTGTTCGGCGAGTCTCCCGTAGTTTGCCAGCGCGTGGGTGTCTAATAACGACTTGTGCGCTTCGTCACAACGGGGCCACGGCTAAACAGATCGATCGCAGGAGTGGTCACTGTGCATGTGAACCCAGTACCTAGTTCCCGGGTGGGGCGAATGGCCTGGTCATGGTTTCGTCACCCGGTGAAAAGTCGCGAGTTTCCCGCTAAGCAAGAGCGCCTGGTAACTGCCCAGGAGTTGTTGCTGTTCGGGGTGTAATCGCACGTTGTTCTTATTGGTCCCGCCCGTGCCGGCGCGCGTCGCGTTTGCTCGTCGGGTGTTCGGTCAGCCAGTGCCGGTAAGAGCCCCGAATGTCGTCTCGAAGAACAGATCGAGCGGCTGCGAGTGGCCGTAGACCCGGCGGCGCACTAGCGCACCCTGAAAGGCGTCGATCAGGGCGGCCGCGACGTCCGCGGGGTGACGGTCGGCGGAGATTTCGCCGCTGGCCCGGGCGCGGCCGAGCGTGGCGGCCAGTGCGTCGATCCATCGATCGAAGCCGGCCCGGACCGCGGCGGCCAGCCTGGGGTATTCGGGAGAGATGCCGGTACTGAACGTGCCGAGTAGACAGCCTGACTGATCCGCCGGGTCGCGGCGGGCGACCAGGCGCTCGAAGTGGCGACGGACGGCCGTCAGCGCCGAGACATCGCTGTCTGCCAGTCCGTCGAGGCCCAGGGTGCCGACGTACCGGTCGACATGCGCTATCGCGAAGTCTTCTTTGCTCGGGAAGTGGTTGTAGAAGGATCCTTTGGGTACATCGGCCGCCGCGACCAGGTCGTTTACGCTCGCGCCCGCAAATCCGCGGGCCAGCCACACGCTAAGCGTCCGCTCCACGAGCTGGTCCTTGAGGCTCGGTCTGCCCACGTCTCACACAATAGGCCGGAGGTGGTCCGCGGCCAAGACGACCGGTCGTGTGGCCAAGCAAGACGACTGGTCATATACTCGCGCCATGGCCTTGCGGACGACAGACCCCGCCGAAACGTATCTGCGCACCTGGACGACGGGACGGGCCCGGTGGTTTACCCGGCCGGACGGGACCCGGTTGCGCTACGTCGCCGTCGGCGAGGGACCTCCGCTGCTGCTGTTGCACACGGTCCGCACTCAGTTGGATTACTTCCAGCGCGTGATCGCGCCACTCGCGGAACGCCATCGCGTCCATGCCCTGGACTTCCCGGGCATGGGTTGGTCGGACATCCGGAAGGGGGCCACCTACGATCACGACGACCTGCAGCGCGCCGTGGTCGAATTCGTCCGCGGGCTGGAGCTGACGGACCTGACCCTGGTGGGAGAGTCGATCGGGGCGGCGATCGCGCTGACCGCATCGGTGGAACTGGGTCAGCGGGTGGTCCGCGTGGTCGCCTCCAACACCTACGACTATCCCCAGGGCGTGCAGCGGGCCAACCTGCTGGCGGGCGTCATCGTGTCCTCGGTACGTGCCCCGCTGGTGGGTCCGGTCTTCGCAGCTTTGGAAAACAGGGCGATCCTCAAGGGCATCATGCGCGGCGGATACGCCGACCCGGCGCAACTGCCGGAGCCGTTCCTCGACGAACTCGTACGGGTGGGGAGCCGGCCAGGGTATGCGGGCGTCGCGCGTGCGATTTACCGCAACCTGCCTACATTGATCGCCGCCCGGGATCGTTATGCGTCCATCACTGCTCCCGTGACGTTGCTCTACAGCGACGGCGACTGGTCGCGCGAAGCAGACCGCGCCAACACCGCCGCGGCCATTCCCTCGGCGTCGGTGCACACCGTCGCGCACGCCGGCCACTTCCTGGCGATGGAGAAGCCGCGGGAGTTCATCGGCGCGGTGCTTAACGAGCGCCCGTGAGCGACGGTGGTATTCGGGGGATGCGCGCGGCGGGCGCCGACCTGTTCGACGTGGCCGAAGCGCTCACCGCGGAGCAGTGGAATCTAGCCAGCGCCGCAGTGGGATGGACGGTCAAGGATGTGTTCATCCACCTCGGTTCGCTGCTGGAGTTCCTGCAGCTCGCCATCGGGGGCGCCGACGTTCCGCCATTGGGCATCGAGCGGCTCAACGATCAGGCCGTTGCGAGCCGACGAGACTGGAGCTCCGAGCACGTCCTGGCGGTCCTGCGGGACCAACTCGACTCCGCCATTGCGACTTTCACGCCGCTGCAACTAGAGCCGGTCGCGTCCACGGCGATACCCCTGCTGGACCTGGGGGTCTACCCCCTGCACGCGGTCACCGACATGTTCACCTTCGACATGACGACGCATCTGCGCTACGACGTCCTCGCCCCGCGCGGGCCGGTCGACGTGGACGCTCCGGCACTGGACGAGACGCGGTTGTCTCCGGCAGTGTCCTGGCTCATCGGAGGGCTCTCGCAGATGCAGCCCGATTTGACGGACCATCTCCTCGCTCCGATCAGCCTGCGCCTCACCGGCCCCGGCGAGCGCCGCATATTGGTCGAACCCGGGGAGGGCGCGCTGCGGGTCAGCGAAACGGACGACGCCGACGCGCGACCCGCCGCTACTGTGACATCGACGGCCGACGACTTCCTTGCGTGGTCCACGCAGCGCTTACCGTGGTCCGAACTGGTCGACATCGACGGCGACCGAGATATCGCCCGGCGATTTCTCGATGCGGTCAACCTCGTTTGATCGGAGCCAAGGACGGCGGTTGTCGATGGTGCGGAAGCCACGCATTTTGCGTCACCGGGGCGGCCGAACACCTCAAAACGCTTACGCGCCTGGTGGCCTCGGGCCGCTACGACCAACTGGACACCGACGATCTCCCGGAGCTACCGGGCAGACCTGCCAAGACGCTGCGGTCGGCACGGGAGGTGTCCTAAGCGGCGGACGTGCCTGGAAAATCATCCGTCCAGCAGGCCGGAACCCCGGATGGCCTCGGCCAACGGCTCCAGGACGGCCGGGTCGTGCGGGGGTGGTAGGTAGACGATTCCCAGGTCGAGTCCCTCGGCCCCCAGCCCGGCGGCGGTCTCGATGACCTGTGCGTAGTTGAGGTCCTCACCGAGGCGAACGTGCGCCGACATGGTGATCTCCTTCGGGTCGCGCCCGATGTCCGCGCAGCGCGCCGCCAGGACGTCGCGCTTGCGGGCGAACTCCTCGGGCGTCCCGCCGGCGAAATTCCAGTGCTGGGCGTAGCGCGCGGTCAGCGGCAGCGTGCGCTTCTCGCCGCTGCCGCCGATGCAGATGGGCGGGTGCGGGCGCTGCGGACCCTTGGGTTCGTTGCGCGCGTCCTTGAGCTGGTAGTACTTGCCGTCGAAGTTGGTGGTCTGCTCGCTGAGCAGACTGATCAGCACCTGACAGGCTTCCTCGAACCGGTCGAACCGTTCCCTGATGCTGCCGAGTTCGATGCCGTAGGCGCCGGACTCCTCCTCGTTCCAGCCGGCGCCGATCCCGAGTTCGAGCCGTCCGTCGGAGATGACGTCGAGGGCGGCGGCCATATTCGCCAGGACCGCGGGGTGGCGGTAGTGGATGCCGGTGACCAGGGTGCCCAGCCGCAGCCGCCGGGTGGCCTGCGCTAGCGCGGTCAGCGTGGTCCAGCCCTCCAGGCACGGGCCGGTGCTGTCGGAAAAGATCGGGTAGAAGTGGTCGAAGGTCCACCCGGACTCGAAGACGTCGATATCGTCGGCGGCCTGCCAGACGGAGAGCATGCCGGCCCAGGTGGTGTTCTGCGGTGAGGTTTTGAACGCGAATCGCATGCCATCGACGCTAGTCGAAATTTATGAAGCGCAACTAAACTCATGCGCGCGATGAGTACTGCCCTCGGGATCGACACCAAGATCACCCTGCTGTTCGCCGGCCTGATCTTTTTGCTCGCACTCGTTCTCGGCGTCTGGAAGTACCGCCAGATCATGACGTCGGAGGACCATCAGGCGCACATCTACGTCGACATCGCTCACCGCGCGGCGTTGCTCTACTCATTCGCGACGCTGCTGCTCGCGGTCTTCGTCGGGCTCAGTGCCTGGGCCTCCTGGGTCAACCTGGTCGCGGCGATGGTGGTGGTGTTCTTCTTCGTCGCGGCGATCGCCGCCTACGTCGTCCATGGTGCGCGGCGAGACACGGTCAACCAATTCGAGAAGCCGGTGCGAGGGACCCGGGTGGCGATGGCCATGCTGATCGTCGGCGAGATCGGCGGCTTCGGCGTGATCCTGGCCGGGTTCGTCTGCGGGCAGCTGCTGTAACACTGGAGTCATGGATCCGGTGACCGCGCTGCGACAGATCGCGTATTACAAGGACCGGAGCCGGCAGGACCCCAAACGCGTGATGGCATATCGCAATGCCGCCGACATCGTCGAGGGTTTGGACGAGGCCGAGCGGGAGCGGCACGGGCAGGCCAACAGCTGGCAGACGCTGCCGGGCATCGGACCCAAGACCGCAAAGGTCATCGCCCAGGCCTGGGCCGGCCGTGAGCCCGACGCGCTTGTCGAATTGCGTTCGGAAGCAACAGATCTTGGTGGAGGCGAGGTGCGCGGCGCGCTGCGCGGGGACTTGCACCTGCACTCGAACTGGTCGGACGGCTCGGCGCCGATCGAGGAGATGATGGCAACCGCGGCGGCGCTGGGGCATGAATACTGCGCGTTGACCGATCACTCGCCGCGGCTGACGATCGCCAACGGCCTGTCGCCGGAGCGGTTGCGCAAACAGCTCGACGTGATCGACGGCCTGCGGGACACGTTCGCGCCGATGCGCATCCTCACCGGTATCGAGGTCGACATCCTCGAGGACGGCAGCCTGGATCAGGAGCCCGAGCTGTTGGAACGCCTCGACGTCGTCGTGGCCAGCGTGCACTCCAAGTTGTCGATGGATTCGGTGGCGATGACGCGCCGGATGGTGCGTGCGGTCTCCGACGGCTACGCCGATGTGCTGGGCCACTGCACGGGCCGGCTGGTTTCCGGCAACCGGGGCATCCGGCCGGAATCGAAGTTCGACGCCGAGAAGGTCTTCACCGCCTGTCGCGACCACGGCACCGCGGTGGAGATCAACTCTCGCCCCGAACGCCGCGACCCGCCGACCCGGCTGCTCAATCTGGCGCTGGAGATCGGCTGCGTGTTCAGCATCGACACCGATGCGCACGCCCCCGGCCAGCTGGACTTCCTGGGGTACGGCGCGCAACGCGCCCTGGACGCCGGCGTTCCGGTCGACCGGATCGTGAACACCTGGCCGGCCGACAAGCTGCTGGCGTGGACAGGCTCCAGCTGAGCGGTTAGGCCCGCACCGCTTCCGCCGCCTCGGTAATGGATTCGCCACTGTTGCCGCGGCTGTGCAGCACGTTGGCGCCAGCCACGATTGCGCACGTGGCGGCAGGTATCAGCAGCGAGTATCCACCGAGGTGAGCACCGAACAGGATCCCCGCGATGCCGCCGCCGAGAAACAGCAGCAGGGTCGTCACCAGGATCGCGGCCTTCCACTTCTTGATCCCGTCTTGCCGGGCGCGCCCGAGCATCAGCCCGAGGTCGGTCACGGTCCCGGTGAAGTGGGTGGTGCGGATCGACATCCCGCGGAAGCTCGAGGTCATGCCGTTCTGCAGGCCGAGCGCCGCGGCGGCGAACATCGCCTGGACGGCGGTCAGCTCGACGCCGAGCGATTCGATCTGCGCCTTGACGAAGGTTTCCTCCACGCCCGCGGCGGCCAGGACGAGCAGCGCCGCCTCAGTGAACAACACCACGGCATGGCGCGGGCCCGCCAGCGCCTGGGTGGGTGCGAGAACCGCGCCGGCCATCGTCGCGCCCGCCAGGAAGCCGAACAGGATCGCGGCAAGCACATGGCCCTCGTAGAGCCATGGATTGGCGGTGTTCATGCCCAGCTGGGTGGTGATCGCGGTGAGGTTGCCGACCGGCAACGCCAATATCAGCAGAGCTACCGCGTTGACGAAGCCCGCCGACAACGCGAGTACCGCGCTGTAGCCGAGCAGGAGACCTTCGCGAGGCAGGCCACTGTCGCGGGTGTTGTCCGGCGGCATGTGTTCAGGCGCTCACTTTCCGGGGGTCGGTTTTGGCCAGCTTACAAGCGAGCCGTCGGTGCCCGTCCGGCGCGCGCGTCAACTCAAACAAAGCTCTTATCATCGAAACAGCTTGGGCTGTAACCACATTGGTAAACCAGGGCCAACTCAGTCAATCGGGTAGTAGCGGCATCTCTATACCCGCATCTCGTCCAATCAACACCCCGCGGGTGAGAGCGGATTTGCCGAAGCGCTCACGGACCTGGTCTACCGCGGCGTCGACCGCGAGCGAGTTTTCATACAACGGCAGCATCAGCTGCTGGGCCCCACTGCGGTCGATGCCCGACACCGCGAAACCGACCAGCGTCAAGCCGCGCTGGGCGATCGCGGGTGCGGCGGAGGCGACCAGCCCCCGGGCGACGGCCAGGATCGGCTGCGTCGACGCCGTCGCCCCCGGCATCGTATGGGACCGGGTCGCCCGGGTGAAGTCGTCGAACCGCAGGCGCAGCACCACGGTGCGGCCCGTGCGACCGGCTGCGCGCATCCTGGCGGTGATGCGGTCGATCAGGTTGACCACGACCGCATCGACCTCGTTGGGCGACATGCGATTTCCGGCGCGGCCCAACGCGCGCTGGGCACCGACGGACCGGCGTCGCACCCCGGTGTGGACCCGGCGCCGGTCGATATTGCGCGACAGCGCATACAGCTGGCGGCCCATCCCCGCACCCAGCAGCGAGGCCAGCGTCGACTCGCTGAGCTCGGCGACATCGGCGACCGTCGTGATGCCGTAGCCGTGCAACTTGTCTGCGGTCACCGTGCCCACGCCCCACAATCGGCGCACCGGCAACGGCCGCAGGAACGCCAGCTCACGATCGGGCTGCACCAGCAGCAGCCCATCCGGCTTGGCCTCCTGGCTGGCGACCTTGGCCAGGAATTTGGTGCGGGCGATGCCGACGGTGATCGGCAGGCCGACCCGCTCCCGCACGTCGCACCGCAGCCGTTCGGCGATCTCGACCGGCGTGCCCGAGACCCGGCGCAGGCCGCCCACGTCGAGGAATGCCTCGTCCACCGACAGCGGCTCGACGATGGGTGTGGCATCGCGGAACACCTCGAAGACCGCATCACTGGCCCGTGAATACGCCGACATGCGCGGCGGCACCACGACGGCGTCGGGACATAGGCGCCGGGCCTGCTGGCCGCCCATCGCGGTGCGTACGCCGTGGGCCTTGGCCTCGTAGCTGGCGGCCAGTACGACGCCGCCGCCCACGATCACCGGGCGACCGCGCAGCGTCGGGTCGTCACGCTGTTCCACCGACGCGTAGAACGAGTCCAGGTCGGCGTGCAGGATGGACGCATCACACCGCACGAACATATGTTCGCACGCGGCGGTGACAGCTAGCCGGATTCGCCGTAGATGCTGCTGAGCCAGATGTGGGTGAGGGTGTCGACGACCCGCTCCGCTTGGACGGCCGGTGTCTCGGCGGACAGTGCCGCCATCATGGTGCGTTCGTTCATCTGGTTCAGCGACGTCGCCAAGTCGGCGGCCGGGATGGTGTTCGGCGCGGCACCGCGCTCTCGCTCGGCGGTGATCATGGCGGCGGTCTGATCGATCCATTTCTGCATGAATCCCGACCACAACGCCCGCAGCTCCGCGCTGGTCGCCATTGCCTCCGTGGCGGTCCGCGCGACGGCCCGGTGGGTGGAGAATTCGGTGAAGAACGCCTTGATGCCGTTGCGCCATACCCGGCGCGGATCCTTCGGCAGCCGCATCACGGCGCCGTCGAACTCGGCGTCGGCCCGCGCGATCACCGGCTCGAGCAGCGACAGCAGCACGGCCTCTTTCGACTTGAAATAGAAGTAGAACGTCGGGCGCGAGATGCCGGCACCTTTGGCGAGGTCGTCGACCGAAATGTCGGCGAGTGAACGCTCCTCGAGCAGCCGCTCGGCGGTCGCGAGGATGGCCTGCTCACGGTCGTCACCCGAAGGGCGCATCGAACGGCGGCCGCGCAGGGCGCGCGTCTGGCCGGCTGCTGTCACCCCCGCTACTTTACACACGGTTGATGATTTCGACAGCGTGTTGACTAGCTCGACACCGCGTTGATAGCGTGGCCCTCATGACTGAGCACCTGGACGTCGTAATCGTGGGCGCCGGCATCTCCGGCGTGAGCGCGGCCTGGCACCTGCAGGACCGCTGCCCGACCAAGAGCTACGCGATCCTGGAACGCCGCGACGACCTCGGCGGCACCTGGGACTTGTTCAAGTATCCGGGCATCCGGTCCGACTCCGACATGTTCACGCTCGGGTTCCGGTTCAAGCCGTGGCGTTCGGCGAAGTCGATCGCCGACGGTGCCGACATCAAGGCCTACATCAAGGAAGCCGCGGTCGAGAACGGCATCGAACGACACATCCGCTACCGCCACCGCGTGGTGGCCGCCGATTGGTCCGACGCCGACAACCAATGGACCCTCACCGTCGAGAACGACGGCCAGCGGAGCGACATCACCTGTTCCTTCGTGTTCGCGTGTACCGGCTACTACAACTACGACGAGGGGTATTCGCCGACGTTCCCCGGTGCCGAGGACTTCGGCGGCACCATCATCCACCCCCAGCACTGGCCCGAAGACCTCGACTACGCGGGCAAGAAGATCGTCGTGATCGGCTCGGGTGCTACCGCGATCACGTTGATTCCCGCCCTGGTCAACTCCGGCTCCGGACATGTGACGATGCTGCAGCGCTCACCGACCTACATCGGCTCGCTGCCCGGGACCGACCCGTTCGCGGTGCGGTTCAACCGGTGGCTCCCCGATCGGCTGGCGCACCTCGCAAATCGCTGGAAAGCCATCGCGTTCAGCACTTTCCAGTATCAGCTGGCCCGCAAGCGGCCGGCCTACATGCGCAAGACGCTGATGACGATGGCGCAGCGCCGGCTGCCAAAGGACTACGACGTCGAAAAGCACTTCGGTCCCAGCTACAACGTGTGGGATCAGCGGCTGTGCCTGGCGCCCGACGGCGACTTCTTCCGGGC
Source organism: Mycobacterium sp. NGS40 (assembly GCF_059812735.1). Lineage (NCBI taxonomy): Bacteria > Bacillati > Actinomycetota > Actinomycetes > Mycobacteriales > Mycobacteriaceae > Mycobacterium > Mycobacterium sp. NGS40. The sequence goes on along the minus strand of NZ_JCALDG010000005.1, from coordinate 276,150 downwards.
CATCCGGCACGGCAAGGCCGACGTCGTCACCGACACCATCGACCGGTTCACCAAGACCGGAATCAAGCTCACCTCGGGTGCGGAACTGCAGGCCGACATCATCGTCACCGCAACGGGATTGAACATGCAATTGCTCGGGGGGCTGCAGCCCACCCGCAACGGCGAACCTTTCGATCTGACCTCGCTGATGACCTACAAGGGCTGCATGTTCTCCGGAGTTCCGAACTTCGTCATCACCTTCGGCTACACCAATGCATCCTGGACACTGAAGGCCGATCTGGTGTCGGAGTTCTTCTGCCGCGTGCTGAACTACATGGACGACAACGGCTTTGACAACGTGGAGCCGCAGCATCCCGGCTCGGACGTCGACGAACTGCCGTTCATGGACTTCAGTCCCGGCTACTTCCAGCGGTCCATGCACTTGCTGCCCAAGTCGGGATCGCGGGCACCGTGGCGTCTCAAGCAGAACTACCTGTTCGACATGCGCACGATCCGGCGCGGCAAGGTCGCCGACGAGAGCCTGCGATTCACGAAAAAGCGTGCACGGGTGGCGGTTTAACCGCTAACGACGACGATTCCGTCGTCGTCACTGTAGGCGATCTCACCGGGTACGAACGTCACACCGCCGAGGCTGATCTCGACATCGCGCTCGCCGACACCACTCTTGCTGCTCTTGCGGGGATTGGTGCCCAGCGCCTTGATGCCGATGCCGATGCCGCGCAGCGCGGCGGCGTCACGAACCGCGCCGTTGATGATCAGTCCCGCCCAGCCGTTGGAGCGGGCGAGTTCGGCGATCAGATCTCCGACCAGCGCGCTGTGTAGCGAGCCGGCGCCGTCGATCACCAGCACCCCGCCCCCACCCGGTCGGGAAAGTACGGATTTCAGCAGCGCGTTGTCCTCGAAGCAGCGCACGGTGCTGATCGGTCCGGCGAATTCGGTGCGGCCGCCGAACTGGCGGAACTGAAGATCGCAGCTGCGTACGTCGGGCCCGATTCGGTCGACGAGGTCGGCTGTGGCCTCGAATGACACGCTCATCACCGCCGCCGTAGCTGCCGGATCAGCAGGATCGCGAGCAGGCTCAGAGCTACGGCGACCACGAGTGGCAACGTCGACGAGCCGGGTACCGACGGTGCGATGTTGGCGGACACCGGGTTGTTGGCGCCCTCTACCGTGGATTTCGCCTGTGCGGCAGCATCTTTGGCGGCAGCGACAATTTCACCATCTGGCGGGGGTGGATCCTGCTGCGCCGCCGGCGGTTTCGGGGGCGTTGGCACGGGGCTCTGGGCCGGCGCCTTCTTCGGGGGCGCCTTCTTGGCCGGAGCCTTCTTTGCGACGGCCTTCTTCGCGGGCGCCTTCTTGGCCGGCGCTTTCTTCGCGGGTGCCTTTTTAGCGGCCTTGGCGGGAGGCGTCTGCTCCGGCGGCGTCGCTGCGCCGTTGGCCTCGCTGTTGGGTTGATCTTGAGGGTCTGCCATGCGGCCGCTCCTTCGCAGCTTTCTCTCGGCCATTCCTAGCCCCGCCAAAAGTTACTCGGACCCCATCATGCCAGCACGGGCGATCGCGCCCCGCCGACCAGGCGGTCAGGGCTTGCGGCGCAGGGTCAGCAACAAGCCCGCACCGACGATCGCCACGGCCACCGCGACGAACGGCCACACGGGGATGCCATGGCCGGCGTCGCTGCTGGTGGCGGCGGGTCCCGGCGTGCCGGTCCCGGGCACTGTCAGCCGGAACGACCACGACCCCGACACCACATGACCGTCGGCGGACGTCACCCGGTAATTGACCGTGTAGGTGCCTGTGGGTCCCAGTGAGCGCAGCGCGATGCCGACGATTGCGCCCTGCACGGTGGTGTCTCCCGTGGACCAGACATTGCCGTCCGGCCCGACGACGGTCATGGCCGCGAACGTGGTCTGCAATCGCTCGTTGAAGGTGGCACTGACCCGGCTCGGACCGATGGCGAGAACCGCTTCGTCGGCGGGGTCGGTGGACACCCGAGTGGCGTGCGCGGACGCGACCTGTGCGGTCAGCATCGCAGTAGACAGCAAGGCGGCCAGCAGCAGGCCCACCCAGGCCCCAGGACATGAGGCGGCCGGCCGCCTCATGTCCTGGGCCGGCGGACCAGCACCAGGGCGATGCCCACTGCGGCCACGACCAGGGCGGCTCCGCCCAGCACCCGCGCGATGTTGTCCCCCGACGTCGACTCGTCGCCGTGGTCGGCGGGCATGCCCGAATGGTGGTGCTCGTGCGGAGCGCCCGACCCGGCGCCGAGGGTCAGTGTGGGCACCGGGTGCTCGGGCTCACCACCACCGGCCGCCGGCTGCTGATCCCACCTGACGACAGTCCCGTCGGCGTAGGTCTGGGTGGCCGGGAAGTTGACGGTATCGGTGTCGGGCAGTTTCACCGAGATCCGAAACAACGCGAACTGGTCGACTCCGATGCCGCCGCCCGGTGCCGCCGTCCAGGTCACTGAGTGCACGACGCCGGATGCCGTGTCGCGGTCGAGCTTGGCCGTCCACCCGGGCATCGCTTCGGTGCGCGCGGATGCGACGTCGGGAAGCACGACGCTCAGCGCCGTGGTCGCGGCGCCCTTGTCGGATTCGTTGGGTACCTGAAAGGTCACGATCGCCATGGCGCCCCGGACGGCGGTGTCGGCGCTGGCGTGGACGTGCGCCCACGCGGTGGCGCTGCCGGAGCCGACGAAAAGCGCGGCGGCGGCGGAGACGACAACAAAGACGCGCAACATCCATCTGTCGCGGAATGCCATGTCAGAACACTACTTTCAGGTCAGTCCGAGGCGAGCCATCAGATCTGCTTCGATGCCGTCGAGTTGCGAGGAGATCGCCGAGTGCGCCGCGCGCCGGCGCGCGGCCGGCATGTTCTCCGCGGCGGTGACGGCCGCCGACAAATCGGTGAGCCGCTCCGAGATGGCGGCCACGAACTGCTTGGTCTCGGCGTCCTTGGGCTTTTTCTCCTGCACCATTCGCAGCGACTTTTCCGAGCCGGCGATCCGCGCCGACAGCTGGGCGCCGTGCCCGGAGAACTGGCCTATCTGTGCCAGCGGGATCCCGAGTTGGTCCGCGCGACGCTGGTCGATCATCGCCCGGGCGGCCATCGCCGCCCGGTAGATCACCGGCGTCAGGACAGGTGCCAGCAGCCGCGAGACCGTCAGTACCCGGCGGATCCGCGTCGGCGACAACACCTTGCCCTCCCGTGCCGCCTTGAGTTCGGTCTCGGCGACTTTCAACGCCGCGCGGTCACTGTCGCGCTGCGACTTGATCTGCGCGTTGAGCGCCCTCTCGGCCGCCCGTCGATCGGCCTTCAATCGGCGCGCCTGGTTCTTGGCGTCGAGCTTGGCTTCCAGCTTGGCGCGGGCCTTGATCGCACGGGCTTCGGCACGACGCGTGGCGCGAGTCTTTCGCTTGCGAAACAGGCCCATTCCCGGCCGCCTCCCGGTGTCTCGTGGACTATCGCTGTCGTGTGGACGCGATCCGAAAGCAACCCTAATCGGAACAGGTCGACGGCAGCCGTTCAGGTCGGCTGCCCACGCAACCGGTTAGGCGTCGAGGTGTTCGGCGCGGCGCAATTCGTCGACGCGCTCGACGATGTCCTGCTGCGCCTGGGGAGACAACCCGGCGGCGCGCAGCGCGATGCGACGCACACCGTCGTCGCGCATTGTGGACATCCAGACCAGCTCCTTGTCCAGCTTTTCGTAGTACTCGTCGTCGGTGAAGTAGGCCGACTTGATCCGGAAGAAGTTGGCCAGGGCGGCCATCGTCGCCGACGACGGGTTCGTGCGATTGCCGGAGCGTAGCTGCGACAGGTAGGGAGCCGACATCGTGATGCCCTCCGCCTTGAGTGCCGCGATCACCTCCGCTGAGGTGTGCGGTCCGCGCCCGGGTGGATACACCGTGTCGAACAAGCGGTTCAGGCGGGCGGAAAACGTCGTGCTCATCGATATGACCTCCACTGGGCTGTAGAAGTGAAACTGTTACCTAAGTGTATTTGCTGACCATGGTAGCGAGAGTTTGTGTCCGCAACCAGGTGCAAAGGGCACCGGGTTCGCTGGTGGCCGCCCGAGTGTTCGCTGCATCTACACGTGACGAGCGTCCAACTAAATGACGGCAGTGTCCATAAAGCGAACAAAACTCACAGGTTATCCGCAGAAAGCAAGTCTGGTAGCCGGACGCTTCGGCGCACTGCCGAGTGGTAGCGCCGCGGCCGGCCGAATGGTGTCGGACGGATATCTCGCAACGGACTGGTAGTCAGAACCTATCGAAAGCATACTTTGCTGTCCGGTCTGATTTTTGTCGCGTTAAGAGGGGACGGGTGCAGCAAACAGCCCTCAGAGATACCTCTGGGGGCAACTGCCGGGCTCGGCCGGCTTACGCGGGCCAGCGGCGTTGCGCCTTAGCCGGTCCCCGGTGACCTTCCCGCATACGATGCCTCGGTGCGGGGGCGTCGCAGTGTTTGCGCTGTAGCCGACGAAACGGCGGTCATCGCCACCGCCGCGGTCGTCGCGATGGCCTCCGACCGCCAGCCGAGCGCGTCGTCGAACAGTATCCATAAGCCGAACTCGAGGAACATGACGCCGGCCAACATGTGCGCAGCGGCCGGGGCAGGCGGCGTGCAACAGCATCCCGGCGCCAATCGCTTGGTCGTCGGCGCCGCCCGCGCGCCGGGCCCACGCGGCGAAAAGCGGGAACGCGATCGCGGACGCAAAGGCCGCCGGGCGTGCCGGCAGCGTGGCGCTGAGGACGTGCCGGCAGGACGTTTCGACGCTTCGTTGCCGACCGCTGCTGTTCCCCGGCCGGCCGACGCGACGATGCGGGGCTATTGTCCTTCACCAACGTTCACAGGCTAGCGGGCAAACCGTGGGTGCGCCGCGACGGCACCGAAGCTCGGATACCCGTATCCGTTGGATTCGAGCTATGAACTACCGCGGTTGAAATCCCTTATGCCGCAAGCAGCATGGCCAGAATCGCGGTGTCAGGGTGGCTGATGGGGTCGACACCGACACGGCTCACCATCGACGTGATGGTGCCGTCGGCTTCCGCTTCGACCCACGCGGCCCGGTGCTCCAGTCCCAAATAGGGCAACCCCGGCAACAAGACGCATCCCGACGCCGCTCCGGTGCATTCCGGCAACGACGGCGTGGTTTCCGACGGGGGATGCAGCATCAGCAGGGCCGGCGGCTGATGATCCGCGAAATACCCTGGCTGTATTGCTGATTCACCAAATACCGTGCCCTCGGCGAGCACCAGGCCGACAGTGTCGGGCTCGGGCTCGTCGGGCAATTCCTCACGGGCGCCGAATACCGTTGTGGTGGAAAGCAATCCGGGCAACGATGCGACCCGCACCGCAACCATCAGCAGCTGCGCCCACTCCTTGGTCGAGTCGGGCCAACGGCCGGAGATGACAAACCCTTTCAAGGCACCACGAGCATGGAAGGGGGCTACCCCTATCGGCTGGCCTGAACCAGTTTCCATCTCGACCTCCGCACAACGTCGTCGTCCGAAATAACCACGCTGGTAGCTCGAATAGTTAAGAATGCCTGCGGTTTAGGCGCGTTGCAACTCGACACGGCCACGCGCCGTTACCTTTCCTGACGCGAGCCGGCCCGGCCGGGATAAAGCCAAGGGCGCCACGCGATCCGCGTGACGCCCTTGGCTCTACGAGATAAAAATCAGCCGAAAATAAGGCCCTGGGTCTTCGAAGTTGCGGCCGCGTAACGCGACTGCACATCTGCCCAATTGACCACGTTCCAGAACGCCTTGACGTAGTCGGCCTTGACGTTCTTGTACTGCAGGTAGAAGGCGTGCTCCCACATGTCGACCTGTAGCAGCGGGATGATGCCCAGCGGCACGTTGGCCTGCTGGTCATAGAGCTGGAAGGTCAGCAACCGGTCGCCGAGCGTGTCGTAGCCGAGCACCGCCCAGCCCGAACCCTGCAGGCCGTTGGCCGCCGCACTGAACTGGGCGCGGAATTTGTCGAACGATCCGAACTGCTCGTCGATCGCGGCCGCGAGGTCGCCGGTCGGCTTGTCGCCACCGTTCGGAGACAGGTTCTTCCACCAGATCGAGTGATTGACGTGGCCACCCAGGTGGAACGCCAGGTTCTTCTCGTTCAGGAAGATCGCGGCGTGGTCGTCATTGGCGCGTGCCTCTTCGAGTTTGGCGATGGCGTCGTTCAAACCCTTGACGTAGGTCGCATGGTGCTTGCTGTGGTGGATCTCGTTGATCTGACCTGAGATGTGTGGTTCCAGCGCTGCGTAGTCCCAGTCCAAATCGGGCAGGGTGTATTCAGCCACGGTATTCCTTTCCTCGATGATCGTCTTAACGCGCATTCGCACGGAGTCCGCCACGCGACAGGCTCAGCGTAATCAACCCTGCTCCATGACAGCACGCGCCGCAAGGACTGCCCCAGTGGGCCGGTAGGCCGAGTACCCGCTCGGCGTCGTTTCAAGAGGAAGTCATCAAGACAAAACAATGAGCGCGAGAACCGCGAGCAATGCCAGCGCAATCAGGCCGGCACGCAAGGCGGCGACGCTGTAACTGTGGTTCCAGGCAGGCGATCCGGAATACGAGTTCGACGCGGCCGGGCTACCCGAACCCCACGAATGCAGCGCCATCGATTGCCCTTCACCGGTCGGTCACCTCAGGGGAGTGAGGTGAGTCACAACATTTTTCGTGATGGCGATCATAACTCTTTGCGATGGGCTTGAAAAATGTCCCCGACCACGACGCGCTGAGCTGCGGATTCGTGTTGTCCCACGGCGACCGGGCCAGCTCGGGGTTGCAGGTCAGCGCGCATTTCGCGGGGACGGATCCAATGGGCGCGCAATCGGGCGGTGCATTCGCTCGGCTGCTCGTCGGGCCTGTCGATGGCGCACGAAAAGTACCCGGCGTTATCCACAGTTGGGGCCAGGGTTAACCGCTAGATGCTGATTGATTGCGTCTATACCCCGCACGCCCATGTGGATAAACCTGTGGAAACTGTGGATAGCCACGAAGTAGCTGTGACCGGCGTAACAGGCGTCCGTCGGTGACCCCGGCGGCGAATCGCCGAGCGTCACGGCGCCCTTGGCGAGGTGGACCGCGCTTTCCGCGACCGCAGGGAAGATCGGTGCATTTCAGCGGGCCGCGCCTGGCGGTGGGACGGTCGCGTTGTGGCAGCCCGCGTCGTCGCCAGGGCTACGCTGGTCCGGTGATCCAGGTGTGCTCCCAGTGCAGCACTCGGTGGAACGTGCGTGAACGCCGCCGCGAGTGGTGCCCTCGCTGCCGCGGCGCGCTGCTCGCACCACTGCCGGACACCGCTGCAGCCGACCCTCGCTGGGGTACGCACGCTGGTCCGCCGGCGCCGGCTCGGCCGGTCGCGCCGCAACGCACCCCGCCGCGGTTGCCGCCGGGCTTCCGCTGGATCGCGGTGCGTCCGGGCGCCGCACCGCCGGCGCGGCGGGGACGACGGGTGCTCGGGCCGACGCCCCGCTACGCGGTGATCCCGCGCTGGGGCTTGACCGACCGCGTCGAGCAGGCCGCGGCGGACCCCGAAGGGTCGACGCCGTCCGCGCCGCCGTCCACGGTGGTGCGTCTCGTGCTGTTCATCAGCGTGCTCACGCTCGGCGCTGCCGCGCTGGTGTACGTCGCCCGGTATGTGTTGTTGGTCTACAACCGAAAGACCCTGCTGAACTCGATCGTGGCGACCGCGGCGGACTGGCTGGGGGATCTGGCCAGTGTGGCGGCGCTCATCGCATTGATCACCTCCGGCGTGTTTCTGATCCTGTGGCTGATCGCGCGGCGGGCCGCGGTGTTCGCGCATTACGGGCTGGCCGATCATCGTTCGGTTGCGGCGCTGTGGGCCGGTTGTGCCGTGCCGCTGGTCAACCTGCTGTGGGCGCCGGTCTATGTCATCGAGTTGGCCGCTCTCGAAGATCATCTCGCTCGGGTGCGCCGACCCATCCTGGAGTGGTGGATCGCGTGGGTCTTCAGTTACGCGGTGTCGATCTGGGCCATCGTCACCAGCTTCGCCACCGATCCTCAGGGCATCGCGAACAACACCGTCCTGATGGTGTTCGGGTACCTGTTCGCGGCCGCGACGCTGGCCGCCGCAGCCCGCATTTTCGAGGGATTCGAACGCAAGCCGGTCGCTCGGCCCACCCATCGCTGGGTCGTGGTAACCCCTGATCTCCCGGATCGGCCTGGCGCGTCCGACGCCGCTCCGGTTGAGTTGAAGGGGGAGGAACCGGCAGCATAGGGGTATGACGTGGGCCGACGAGGTGGTCGCCGGGCACCCCTTTGTCGTTGCTCACCGCGGCGCATCGGCGGCTCGCCCCGAACACACGCTGGCCGCGTACGACCTCGCACTCAAAGAGGGCGCCGACGGTGTGGAATGCGACGTGCGGCTGACCCGCGACGGCCACCTGGTCTGCGTGCACGACCGCCGGTTGGACCGGACCTCGACCGGTGCCGGTCTGGTCAGCACCATGACGCTTGCCCAGTTGCGTGAGCTGGAATTCGGTGCCTGGCACGACAGTTGGCGGCCCGATGGCACTCACGGGGATACCAGCCTGCTGACGCTGGATGCCCTGGTATCGCTGGTGCTCGACTGGAACCGGCCGGTGAAGCTTTTCATCGAGACCAAGCACCCGGTTCGGTACGGCTCGCTGGTCGAGAGCAAGCTGCTGGCGCTGCTGCACCGCTACGGCATCGCCTCGCCGGCGTCGGCCGACCGGTCCCGCGCGGTGGTGATGTCCTTCTCGGCCGCGGCCGTGTGGCGAATCCGGCGAGCAGCACCGCTGCTGCCCACGGTGTTGCTCGGCCGCAATGCCCGTTACCTGACCAGCAGCGCGGCCACGGCCGTCGGGGCCACGGCCGTCGGGCCTTCGGTCGTCGCACTGAAGGACTATCCGCAACTGGTGGATCGTGCCGCCGCCCAGGGTCGGGCCGTGTACTGCTGGACCGTCGACGGGTACGACGACATCGACTTCTGCCGGGACGTCGGAGTGGCCTGGATCGCTACCAACCACCCCGGCCGCACGAAAACCTGGCTGGAACAGGCGCGGACCCTCGACGGCAGGGGTTAGACCGGCGAGACCAGGTGGCCGCCCGCGGCCGGCGGGGCGCTCGCGCTGATGCCCTGTGTCGCCACCTCGCGGGCGACGAAGTTCTCCAGGTCGAACAGGTTGGCTCCGGCGCGCTCGGACACCGTCACCAGCGTTTTCATCACCGCGACCTCTTCGACCTGCTCTTGCAGGAACCACTGCATGAACTGCTCGCCGAGGTAATCACCCTCGTCGCGCGCCACTCGGGCCAGCTGGGTGATCTGTTCGGTGACGATCTTTTCCTGCTCGAGAGCCAGGACCAGCGCGTCGCGCGGCTGGTCGAATTGATTGCGCACCGCGTCGACTCCCGCGATCTCGACCTGGACGTCCCGGTCGAGCAGATGCTGCACCAACATCATCGCGTGATTGCGTTCTTCAAGCGCACGGCCGTAAAAATGCTTCGCCAATTGCGGCAGTTCGCCGGCGCTGAAATAAACGGCAATCGCAACGTATTGTTGAGAGCTTGTGAATTCGTGGGAAATCTGTTCCTGAAGTAATGAGTGGAACTTGGACTTGGGGGCGTCGGCTTCGGTCATGTCAGCAGCTTATCGCAGGTAGAAGGGTGCTGCAACGAGTGCGGCACCGACTCGGACAAGTTCTCAGAACGAAATAAGTGCATTTGTCTAGGACGCATCTACTAACCATAGGAAATTCATATTAGGCATTCAATAATTGCGCCGCGCACTGACGTCACTAAATTACCGTGACTGCCCTTCCAGCGCGGCATCGGGCACCGCGGAGTCGGCGGCCAGCGCTCCGAACAGCTTGCTCGCGACCTCGTGATTCCATACCACCACCGAGCCGGCGCTGTTACTGGTGAACTCCCCGATCGGAACGGTCAGCGTGGTGGTAGATCCGTGTAGCGCCCAGCCCAGCCGGGCCAGGTCCCAGACGTGATCGCCGTCGTCGACCGTGAGCGCGTCGGCCGCGGCGTGCGGCACCGCGTACCAGCGCCACGGGTTGAGCCACACCGACGGGCCGGCCGCGCGGTGCAGCAGCGCCGAGACGAACTGCCGCTGGTTGACCATCCGGTCAAGATCCGCCCGGGGGGTGTCGCGGGTGCGAACGTAGCCGAGCGCGCTGCGGCCGTCCAGCTTCTGGCAGCCGGCGGGCAGGTCGATACCGGCCAGCGGGTCGTTGATCGGCGCGGTCGGGCAGACGGTGACGCCGCCGAGGGCGTCCACCACGGTCGCGAACCCGCTGAACCCGATCTCGGCGTAGTGGTCTAGACGCAGTCCGGTGGCCTGCTCGACCGTCTGGGCCAGGAGCGGGGCCCCGCCGATCGCGAAGGCGGAGTTGATCTTGTCCTTCTCATGTCCGGGAATCGGCACGAACGAGTCGCGCGGCAGCGACACCATCGTCGTCGGATTGCTCGACCCCAGCGCGGGGATGTGGATCAACAGGATCGTGTCGGTGCGACCGCTACCGACATCGCCTCCGGTGGCCAGCTTCTCCTGCTGTTCAGCCGAGAGGCCTTGGCGACTGTCCGACCCGACGAGTAGCCAGTTGGTGCCGCGGCTGGATGCCGGCCGATCGGAGTAATTGGTCAGCACGGCCTTGCGATGCAGGCTGGTGTCCAACCACAAGCCGCCGCCCAGGACAATGGCGGCGGTCAGCAGCAACCCGATCAGCAGCGTCGAGGCGATCATCCGGCCCCAGCGGCGCTTTCTGGGCTTGCGGTGCACGCCCGGCAGGTCCGACGGCGGCGCGGACCGGTCGCGTGGCCGCGCGCGCGATCGCGGCTTGTACCGTGGCGCCCCCGGGCCGGGGGCAGCCGTGCCGGTGGAGACCGGCGGCGAGATACGGGGGAGCGGCACGGTTTGGTCGGAGGCAGACGGCGGCGGGTTGGCGCGGCGACGCAGCATCGGCGGCGGCTCGGGACGCGACTGCGGCGGGATCGGTCGCCCACGGCCTGCGTGCTGTGCTGATCGATCGCCGTTCACCCGGCTAACTTACGTGCCCCGCTCGGTCTGCCCGGCGTGTGGCGCGCGCCCGGCTAGCGGCGGGCGCGCAAGCCGTTGATGAACGGACAACCCATCAGCACGCGAATGGCTTGGCTCAGTCCGGTCATGTCATCCACCGGCTTGTGAAACGGCAGCCGGATGTCGTGGTCGTCGCCGTCGCCGCCTTCGACGCGGAACCGCACTCCGTAGCGGTCCAGCCCCAGCGGGCGGACGTGTCCGCGCCGCAACTGCGCCGGCAGCCGGGACACCAGGCGGGCGACGACGTCGCTGTGGGCCTTGTCCAGGTGCCACAGCAGGCTCGACTCGATCTCGCAGAACGGGTCGGGCCTCGCCGCGAGCAGATCCCGGATGTCGACGGGCTCGGCGCCGGTAGCGTCGGTAACCACGACGGACGCAACCTCGAGCCGCAGCAAGGTGTAGCGATCTTCGCCCGGGCAGGCCGGTAAGCACTTCGGCGTATCGACCTGCAGCAGCGCGGGATGCGGGCACTCGCTGGCGATCAGATCGAGGGTGGGGTTGATCTCGCCGGGCGGGACCTGGTGCAGGTGGCCCCGAACCCACACCAGCGAACGCACCGGCTCCCGCAGCGGAAGCGGTGCGTAGTCGGTCAGCTCGAGCACCGCTTGGGAGCCGCCGATCCGGCCATCGGCCGTGCTGTCGCTGGGAAGTGCGACCGCGAACGATCCGTCGTGCAGGAGGTGGTGCACCGGCGTGGGCACCGGGTCCTCACGGTCGACCGCAAGCAGGGCACCACCGGCCCGGGCACAGGCGCTGCGGATGCGTTCGGCAGTCGTCGGCGCGGCGCTGGTCGGCGGCAACATCGTTCTCCTCGCTCATTAGGTAAGCCTAAGTTAACTTAGATCCCAGACCGAAGCAAGGCCGCTTTTTGATTGAGGCCACTAGGGTTGTCACCGTGGTCGGCATCACGTACCTCGGTCCCGAAGGGACCTTCACCGAGGCGGCGCTTTTGCAGATGATGTCGGCCGGCCTGATCCCCGACCAACAGCTGGGCCCGGTGCGGCGGACACCGATCGAAAGCACGCCCGCGGCGCTGGAGGCAGTCCGTAACGGGGAGACCGATTATGCGTGTGTGCCGATCGAGAACTCGATCGACGGCACGGTGGTGCCGACATTGGACAGCCTCGCGAACGGCTCCCCGATGCAGATCTTCGCCGAGACGACGCTGGACGTGGCGTTCAGCATCGTCATCCAACCGGGTCGCAACGCCGGCGACGTCAGGACGTTGGCGGCCTTTCCAGTGGCTGCCGCCCAGGTGCGCCGCTGGCTCGCCGCCAACCTGCCCACCGTCGAACTGCGCCCCGCGTACTCGAACGCCGACGCCGCGCGGCAGGTGGCCAAGGGCGAGGCCGACGCCGCGGTGACCTCGCCGCTGGCCGCTACGCACTGGAAGCTCGAGTCGCTGGCCGAAGGCGTGGTCGACGAACCCAACGCCCGGACTCGCTTCGTGTTGGTGGGCCGGCCCGGGCCGCCGCCGGTGCGCACCGGCGCCGATCGCACTTCGGTGGTGTTACGGATCGAGAATGCGCCGGGCGCGCTGCTCGCCGCGCTGGGTGAATTCGGCATCCGCGATATCGACCTGACCCGCATCGAATCCCGGCCGACCCGCACCGAACTCGGTACCTATCAGTTCTTCGCCGACTGCGCGGGCCACATCGATGACGACGCCGTCGCCGAGGCACTCAAGGCGCTGCACCGTCGTTGTGTGGATGTGCGGTATTTGGGCTCCTGGCCGACGGGCTCGGCGACGGGCATCGGGCCACCACCACCGGACGAGGCGTCGCGCTGGCTGGCGCGGCTGCGGGAGGGCAAACCTGAGCAGGCCGATGCTTCCGGCGGGGGGATTTAAACGATGAGTGGTCGGTTGGTGCTGCTTCGGCACGGCCAATCTTTCGGCAATGTCGAGCGGCGGCTGGACACCCGGCCGCCCGGGACGGATCTGACCCCTACCGGGCGCGACCAGGCCCGGGCGTTCGCGCTCGAGGCCGGGCGGCCGGCGCTGCTCGCGCACTCGGTGGCCAACCGGGCGTCGCAGACCGCGGCGGTGATCGGAAGCCAGGTCGACGTCGCTCCGCGCGAATTCGCCGGGATCCACGAGGTACAGGTCGGCGAACTGGAGAACCGCAACGACGACGAGGCGGTCGCGGAGTTCAACGCCATCTACGAGCGCTGGCAGCACGGGGAACTCGACGTGCCGCTACCCGGCGGCGAAACCGCCAACGAGGTGCTGGACCGCTACGTCCCGGTGCTGACCGAATTGCGGATGCGCTACCTCGACGACCACGCGTGGACCGGCGACATCGTCGTCGTCAGCCACGGCGCGGCGATCCGGCTGGTATCGGCGGTGCTCGCCGGAGTGGACGCCGGCTTCGCGCTGGACAACCATCTGGGCAATGCCGAGTCGGTGGTGCTGGCCCCGATCACCGATGGGCGGTGGAGCTGTGTGCGGTGGGGAACCCTGACGCCGCCGTTCTATCCCGAACCCGAGCCGACGCCCGTCGCCGACGCGGTGCACTCGGGCACCGATCCCATGGGCTGATCAGACCGCCAGCGCCACCAGTTCCGTGCAGCTGCAGCCGACGGCGTCGCAGTCGATGACGAACGTGTGCGCCAGCAGCTCGGGGCTGACGCAGTCCGGCTCGGTGCACTCCGAACGGCGCAGCGAGTGGCGAATGATGGTGCCGTGGCAGTGCTCCAGGCCTGCCCGGCAGTCGCGGCATTCTGCGCTCATACGCCGTTCCTAGCACCAGGGGACGACAAATCCGCGCTGCCGCGCGGAGAAGATCGGCGTTTTCAGCCCCAGCCCAGTTCTTCGAGCCGGTCGTCGTCGATACCGAAATGGTGGGCGATTTCGTGGATCACGGTGACTGCCACCTCCTCGACGACATCCTCGTCGGAGTCGCAGATTTCCAGGAGTGCCTCGCGGTAGATCGTGATGGCGTCCGGTAGCGATCCGCCGTAGTCGGAGTCGCGCTCCGTCAACGCCACCCCTTCGTAGAGCCCCAGCAGTTCGGGCTCGTCGGGGTGACGATCCTCGACCAGGATCACGACGTTGTCCATCGCGGCGGCCAGCTGGGCGGGAATCAGATCGAGCGCGTCGGAGACCAGTTCGTCGAACCGCTGCGGATCCATCCGCACGGCCACCCGGCTAACCCGCCGGCGCCGGCTCGGCTGGTGCGGGCGGTGCGCCCGGTGGGGGTGCGTCCGGCATGGGCGGTGGCGCCTGGTTACCCGCCGGCGGTGCTCCGTTGTCGGCCGGAGGCGCCGGAACACCTTGCGGCGCTTGGCTCGCCGGGGCCTGGGTGGTCGCCCGGGGCGGCGTCACGACCGGCTGCTGCTGCGGCAGGTGCTGATTGCCCGGCGGCATCTCCGGTGCAGAGCTGGACTGCTGCGGGGGGCTCGCCGGGCTGGCCGGCGTCTGGACCGGAATCTGCGGCATCTGCGGAATCGTGAGCCGCTCTTCGGGAATGTCGGGCGGCGGCACCGGGGCCACACCGTTGATCAGCAGTTGACCCTTGGCGCTGTTGACCAGGGTGGCCCAGCCCCCGTTGCCCAGGGTGGCGCCGATGCTGCAGGCGACCTCGCGGCTACCCGCCGACCAGCTCGGCAGCGCCACGGTCGGGTAGATCAGCGTCAGCGTGGTGGTGCGCAATTTGATCGGCGCGAGGTAGGCGTCGGTCATCTTGGTGCAGGCGTCCTTGATGTAGCCGTCCTGCTCGGGCTCAGCCGGCAGCGGCCCCGTGAACCTCTCGGCCAGGTTCACCGTGCCGGTGACCTCCATCGCGTGCGGCGCCTTGCAGTCGACCGGGACATCGATGGGCTGGTTGGCGGTCGAGTCGATGCCCAGGCAGGTGCCGGCGGGCCACACCTTGGACTGGTCGACGTCGGCGACCTTGCCCTTGAAGGAGGCCTGTTCATTATTCGCGCCGGGCATCTGCAGGCCGCACAGCATGCGGCGCTCGCCGGACTGACGCCACGCCCGGTCACCGGCCCACAACAGGCTGACGCTGAATTTGCTGTTGGGGTCGTACTTGGGCCCGAGGTAGCGGCGCACCGCGGCCTCGCACTGCTCCTGGCTGATCTGCTGGATGCGAGCCGGGGACGGCGGGGCGGCGTTGGGGCCGTATTCCGAGCCGGGGAAGGTGCGCATGTCGATGGATTCGGCGACCTCGAACTTGTGGTCGTCGGTGCACTTGACGATGCTCGCGGACTCCGGCGTGACGTCCGGCCACATCAGGCAATCGCCGGTTTTGGCGCGGTTGAAGGCGGCGTCGGTCTTAGCTCCGGTGCTGGGTACCGGGTTGCTGTCGAGGTAGCCGGCAAGCCGGCCCTGCCCGGCGCCGCCGACCGGCAGCGCGGTTACCAGGCCGGCGATCAACAGCCCGCCGAGCGCGAACAGGAGCAGCGCCCGTCGGGTCGCGGTCGCCTGCAGAGTCCGCGGCAACTGGAAGCCGGCCGGCGGCTGCTCCGCCTCAGCGGTGGGCGGGCCGGGTGCGGCGACTTCGGTCTCGAGCGTGTCCGACATCGCCTCCCATTCTGACAGGACGCTCGGGCGAACGTGACAAACGTTACAGATGTGAGTCCTGGGGTTAGCTCTGTCGGGTGCTCCCGCGCGGTGGGTGCCGAGCCGAAAGTAATCTTGCGGCCGTGATCGACCTCAAGCTGCTCCGGGAAGACCCCGACGCCGTGCGCCGCTCCCAACTCAGCCGCGGCGAGGACCCGGCGCTGGTCGATGCGCTGCTGACGGCCGACGCCGCCCGCCGGGCCGCGATCTCGACGGCCGACACGCTGCGCGCCGATCAGAAGGCCGCCAGCAAGAGCGTGGGCAAGGCGTCGCCCGACGAGCGCCCGGCGCTGTTGGCGCGCGCCAAGGAGCTCGCCGACGAGGTGAAGGCCGCCGAGGCCGCCCAAGCCGACGCGGAGACGGCGTTCACCGCCGCGCACATGGCGATCTCGAACGTCGTCATCGACGGGGTGCCCGCGGGCGGGGAGTCCGATTTCGCGGTCCTCGACGTCGTCGGTGAGCCGCCGGCGATCGAGAACCCGAAGGATCACCTGGAGCTGGGTGAGTCGTTGGGCCTGATCGACATGCAGCGCGGCGCCAAGGTGTCCGGCTCGCGGTTCTACTTCCTGACCGGCAAGGGGGCACTGCTGCAGCTCGGCCTGCTGCAGCTGGCGCTGCGGCTGGCCGTGGAGAACGGATTCGTCCCGATGATCCCGCCGGTGCTGGTCCGTCCGGAGGTGATGGCGGGCACCGGATTCCTGGGCGCCCACGCCGACGAGATCTACCGGGTCGAGGCCGACGACCTCTACCTGGTCGGCACCTCGGAGGTGCCGTTGGCGGGCTATCACTGGAACGAGATCCTGGACCTGTCCGGCGGCCCGCTGCGGTACGCGGGCTGGTCGTCGTGTTTCCGCCGCGAGGCGGGCAGCTACGGCAAGGACACCCGCGGCATCATCCGGGTGCATCAGTTCGACAAGGTCGAAGGTTTCGTCTACTGCACGCCCGGCGAGGCGGAAGCCGAACACCAGCGGCTGCTGGGCTGGCAGCGTGAAATGCTGGCGCGCATCGAGGTGCCGTATCGGGTAATCGACGTGGCCGCGGGCGATCTCGGCTCGTCGGCGGCTCGCAAGTTCGACTGCGAAGCCTGGGTTCCCACCCAGCAGACCTACCGCGAGCTGACGTCGACGTCGAACTGCACCACGTTCCAGGCGCGCCGGCTTGCCACCCGCTACCGCGACGCGGGAGGCAAGCCGCAGATCGCGGCCACGCTCAACGGCACCCTGGGCACCACCCGCTGGCTGGTGTCCATCCTGGAGAACCACCAGCGGCCCGACGGCACCGTGCGGGTGCCCGCGGCGCTGGTGCCATTCGTCGGGACCGAGGTGCTGGAGCCTTAGGCGTTGACGGTCGCGCGCTCTTGTTCGTGGCGGCGCTGCCGTTCCATCGTCGCGAAGTAGAACGCGAACGCGAACGCGAAGCTGGTGAACAGGCTGGACACGAAGTACAGCCAGGGACGCTTGTACCCGCGCCGATAGCCGTCCACGATCGTAAAGATCGGCAGCAGAACGACATTGGCGATCGTGTAGTCCTGGCTGGCTGAGCTGGCCGCGGGGTTGGTGAACATCAGCTTGATGTATTCGGCCCAGCTCCCGTGTTCGCCCCACAGCGGGTTGGTGGATCCGTGCGAGTACTCCGCCACGTAGGTGATGTTGAAGTACCAGCCGAGCGCGACCGACGCGATCCCGACGACGTAGTAGACGATTTCCATCGGAGAGAAGAATCCGCCGGTGGCGGGCCGGGCGAAGACCGTCGAGTTCGACCGGACGATCCAGATGATGACCGCGAGTCCGAGTACCGCGTGGGTGATGAGGGAGACCATGGGCGCAGTCTCGCCCCCGCCGCGAAGTTTTGTCAAGATTGACACAACTCGGAATAGCACTTCCAAAGTCTTGGTACCTTACTGAAATGGTTCGGCCCGCCCAGACGGCACGCAGCGAGCGCACCCGCGATGCGTTGCGGCAGGCCGCGGTGGTGCGATTCCTGGCCCAGGGCGTGGAAGACACGTCGGCCGAACAGATTGCCGCCGACGCCGGGGTATCGCTGCGCACGTTCTATCGGCACTTCACGTCCAAGCACGATTTGCTCTTCGCGGACTACACCGGGCTGCACTGGTTTCGCGCGGCCCTGGACGCCCGGCCGGCCGGCGAGGCGATCATCGATTCGGTGCAGTCGGCCGTTTTCGCGTTCCCCTATGACGTCGACGCGGTGGCCAAAATCGCCGCCCTGCGCCACGACGAACTCGACCCCGGCCGCATCGTCCGCCACATCCGCGAGGTCCAGGCCGACTTCGCCGATGCCATTGGGGCACAACTGCAACGGCGCAGCGGCGCGACCAACGGCACCCCGCATCCGACGGTGGACGAACAGGTACGCACCGCGGTGACCGCACGGTGCATCGCGGCCGCGGTGTTCGGCGCGATGGAGGTCTGGATGGAGAACGACGACCGGTCGCTGGGCGAACTCGCGCGGCTGTGTCATGGGGCGCTGGAGTCGCTGCGCGCGGGAATCACCGACTCGTGGAGCTCGGCCACCGCCCGGCGAGTTTCGTCATAATTGACAAAACTTTGCGGCCGTGCGAGCCTCCTTTCCGGAAGGCAGGCATATGACTGACTATGACGCGATCGTTATCGGTGCAGGGCACAACGGGCTCACCGCGGCCGTGCTGCTGCAAAAGGCGGGACTGCGCACGCTGTGCCTGGACCCCAAGCTCTACGCGGGCGGGATGGCGTCCACCGTCGAGCTGTTCGACGGGTACCAGTTCGAGATCGCCGGCTCGGTGCTGTTCCCGACGTCGTCCGAGGTGGTCCGCGAGCTGGGCCTGGACGCGATGCCGACGATCGACCTGGACGTCATGTCGGTGGCCGTGCGTGGTGTCGGCGACGATCCGCTGATCCAGTACAGCGATCCGATCAAGCTGTTCACCCACCTCAACGAGGTGCACGGGGCGGAGGCTGTCAACGGGATGGCGGGGCTGATGGGGTGGGCTCAAGCGCCGTGCCGCGCGTTGGGCCGATTCGAAGCCGGGACGCCGCCCAAGAGTATCGACGAGATGTATGCCTGTGCCACAAATGAATTCGAACGCTCGGCGATCGACGACATGCTGTTCGGATCGGTCACCGACGTGTTGGACCGCTACCTGCCCGACCGCGAGAAGTTCGGCGCGATCCGCGGCTCGATGACCGTGCTGGCCGTCAACACCCTCTACCGCGGACCGTCCACGCCGGGAAGCGCTGCCGCGCTTGCCTTCGGACTCGGCGTTCCCGAAGGCGACACCATGCAGATGAAGAAGCTGCGCGGGGGCATCGGCGCACTGACCGCTCATCTGCGCGAGGTGTTCGAGAGCCACGGCGGCGAAGTGCGGTTGCGTACCAAGGTGACCGACATTCTCGTCGCCGACGGACAAGTAACCGGCGTCCGCACCGAGGCGGGGGAGACGTTCAACGCCCCGATCGTCGTGTCGGGCGTCGCGCCGGACGTCACCCTCAACGAAATGGTCGATCCCGCCGCGCTGCCCGCCGATATCCGGGAACGCTATGCGCGCATCGATCACCGCGGCAGCTACTTGCAGATGCACTTCGCGCTGGCCGAGGCCCCCGAATTCGCGGCGCCCTACGAGATGCTCAACGACCGCGCCATGCAGGCCTCCATCGGGCTGTTCTGCACGCCGGAAGAAGTCCAGCAGCAGTGGGAGGATGCCCGGCGCGGCATCGTCCCGGCCGACCCGACGGTCGTGTTGCAGATCCCGTCGCAAAACGACCCGGACCTGGCGCCGGACGGCAAGCACGCCGCTTCGGCATTCGCGCTGTTCTTCCCGATCGAGGGCGACGTCGATTACGGGCAGGCGAAGGTCGAGATGGGTCAGCGGGTGATCGACAAGATCACCAGGCTCGCACCGAATTTCGAACGCAGCATCATCCGGCACACCACCTTCACACCCAAGCACATGGGGGTGATGTTCGGTGCCCCCGGCGGCGACTACTGCCACGGTCTGTTGAACGCGAACCAGATCGGTCCCAACCGGCCGGGCCCGAGAGGCTTTCTCGGCCAACCGATCCCGATCAAGGGACTGTACCTGGGCAGTGCGGGCTGTCACGGCGGACCCGGGATCACCTTCACCCCCGGCTACAACGCCGCGCATGCGGCGCTCGAAGACCGCTAGCCGAGCCGGGCCAGCAACTCGTCGAGCAGGGCGACGAATTCGTCCGGGCGCGCCGGGGTGAACGCCGGGTTCGGCCGGGCGCGGATGTCCAGGGTGATCAGCGTCGACCGCAGTGGTCGTTGCACGTCCAGCGGCAGCCAATAGCGCGGGTCGGTACCACCCCACAGGGTGAACCGCGCCGTGAACCAGCCCAGCGGCTGGGATTTGTAGGCGCGGATCGAGCCCAGTGCGATGATCTTCGACGTGCCGTCAGGAAAGTGGTAGCGCCGCAACGTGATCGCAGCCCGGTCCAGCTGCACCAGGCCGTCGTCGTAGGTATCGGTCATACCCGGCGGCTCCGCAGCGCGTGACCGCGGGTGGTCAGGCAGCGGCCGTTGTCGAGCCGCCACTGCCAGCCATGCAGATTACAGGTGAGGGTGTCGCCCTCGATCACGCCGAATTTCGACAGGTCGGCCTTGAGGTGGGGGCAGCGGCGCGCAATCTCCCAGCCGTCCATGGTGATCGACGCGGAGTCGTCATGCGTTTCGGCGAACCAGCCGTCGGCGTAGGCAATGCGTTCGTCGGTCAGACACTTGAAAAAGGTGTACAGGTATTCGTTGTAGCCGCCGACCCGCCATGCCCGGAAACGCGTGGACAAGAAGATGGTGTTGACCCAGTCCGGTTCCCGATCGCGCAGCACGGTGCGCACCAACTCGGGGGCGATCGCAAAGCCGTAGCGGAACTTCTCATGCGCAATGCGTTCGCGGACAATCCGTTTCGGGAAGTCGAGGACCACCGTCTCGGAGCCGATCACCAGCTCGACCGGGTAGCCGATGCCGTCACATATCTCGTCGCTCTGCAGCATGATCGGCTCGAACAGGGCGCGCAGCGGTTCCAGCAGCGGCTCGCCGGCCGCGGGTGCCCAGCCGGCCCGCTCGGCGGCCAACACCGGGGCCATCCGTTCGGCGTAGTCGGCGATGTAGGCCGCCTTGCCCGTGGTGAAGATGGCCTCCACGTCGTCGTCGGGCAGCGGATGCTGTAGCGAATTCAGCGACGTGCCGGTGAAATCCGCGACGGACCCGGGAATCATCAGCAGGCCGCGATCGTGCCCGTGGCGGCGCATCTGGTCCAAGAACACCAGTTGGTCCGGGAAGATGTTGGCCGGGTCGCCGTGGTCGTCGTTGAGGTGTCGCAGCTCGGGGTCCAAAAAGCACGGCGGTCCCGCGGACGGCACCACCCAGGTCGCACCCACCTGCGCGATGTACTGGCGAGCGCGATCCATTTGGCGCTGCCGCTTCTGGGTACCGAACGATGCCTTGGCCCGGGCCGGCATGTCGTAGACCATCGGATACCAGATCGCCCCGGAATACTGCAGCAGGTGGACGTCGATATGCCCGAACTCGGTCGCCAGCATGTCCAGATCGACCGGGCGCGCGTCGTTCATGTTGAAAAGCGTTGTCTCGCCGTCGGACACGACGAGGGCCGAGTCGCCGATCGGGCCGTCGGCGGGTGCCCGCAGCGCGACGACCATGACGTCCAAGTCGCCCTTGGGTCCGCCGACGTGGTGCTTGACCGAGTCGCTGGTCTCGAAGAACCGGTGAAAACCTATTTCCTGCAGTTCATTTCGAAGATCCGGCACGGGGAAGTCGGGCAGTAGCACCACCGCGCCCTTGTTGACGTGATCGCGCAGCAGGTTCGCGTCGAAGTGGTCCTTGTGCAGGTGTGAGACATACAGGTAGTCGCAGTCGCCGAGCCCTTCCCAGTCCAGCGCGGTGTTGTCCGGGAACGGGAACCACGACGCGAAGTAGGCCGGATTGACCCAGGGATCGCACAAAATGCTGCCCGCCCGGGTTTGGATCAGAAATCCGGCGTGGCCGACGCTCGTGACCTGCACAAATGCCTTTCGAATGGTTCTGTTGAATCGCTTCGAGCTTAGCGTGAGGTGATATCTCAGGTTGGTTCTAGGCCTGCCACAGCCGACGGTAATAGTCGATGCGCACGGGGTCTGGCTCGACGCCATAGGCGGTGAAGAACTCGGACTCCCAATTCTGGCCGGGATAGTTCCAGCCCAGCGAGAGCGTCGCGACCGCCAGATCGGCCCATCGATCCGCCACCCCGAGGTCGCCGACGTCGACGTGACCGCAACAACGGCCGCCGTCGTCGATCAGGGTGTTGGGTGCACACGCGTCACCGTGGCAGACGACCAGCCGATCGACCGGCGGGGGTGCGCCGACGCGGCTGCGGGCAGCCGGGGGCAGGGCGGCCAGCCGGCCGGCCGGCGACCATTCGAAAGGGCATGTGGCCGTCGGCAATCCGTCGTGCAGTTCGCGCAGCCCGGCACCGATCGCACGCACCGCCACCGTCGGGGCCGCCAGCCACCGTGGGTGCACCGCGGAAAGTCCCGACAGTCCGCGGGTGTGCAGCCAGGCGCGGTCGTCGTCGACCCCGAATCCGAGCACCTGCGGCACCGCCGCATACCGCGCCGCCCAGCGCAGCCGTCGCGCTTCGGCGGCGAAGTCGGTGCCGCGTGCGTTAGCTGTCTTGACGAATTCCGGGCCGGAACCGCCCTGGCCGAGCCGGAAGGTCACTCCGTTTTCCTCGTTGACCCAGACCGCGCGTACGGGCCGGCCCGCGGCGAGGTGGTCGACGATCGCGGGGACCGGCGGCGGCGGCGACGGGAAGCTCACGGGTCACCTCTTTTCACCACTTCAGGCGGCTCACAGTCGGGCGCACTAGGCTGACAACCTGTGGAACCGGTATACGGGACTGTCATCGCGCTTGCTCGCCTGGTCTGGCGTCTCCAGGGCCTGAAGATCACGGTCTCCGGCGTCGAGAACCTACCGACCAGTGGCGGCGCGGTGATCGCGATCAACCACACCGGCTACCTCGACTTCACGTTCGCTGGGCTGCCGGCGTATGAGCAGGGATTGGGCCGCAAAGTGCGGTTCATGGCCAAGCAAGAGGTGTTCGACGACAAGATCACCGGTCCCATCATGCGCAGCCTGCGCCACATCCCGGTGGATCGGCAGGACGGGGCCGCGTCCTACGAGGCGGCCGTGCGCAACCTCAAGGACGGCGAGCTGGTCGGCGTCTACCCGGAAGCGACGATCAGCCGCAGCTTCGAGATCAAGGAATGCAAGAGCGGTGCCGCCCGGATGGCCGTCGAGGCCGGGGTGCCGATCGTTCCGCACATCGTCTGGGGTGCGCAGCGCATCTGGACCAAGGGCCACCCGAAGAAGCTCCTTCGCCCGAAGGTGCCGATCACGGTGCTGGTCGGCGAACCGATCGAACCGACCCTGGGCGTGCCGGAACTGCGGGGGCTGCTGCACTCGCGGATGCAGCATTTGCTGGAACGGGCGCAGGAACAGTACGGGCCGCACCCGGCCGGCGAGTACTGGGTGCCGCGCCGGTTGGGCGGCGGCGCGCCATCCCTGGCCGAAGCCGCTCGGATGGACGCCGAGGAGGCGGCCGCGCGGGCAGCACGGCGGGCCCAGGCAGCGGGGGCGCCGGAGTAGCCGCCGATGGTGGAGCCGACCTATCGCACGTTGGAGATCCTGTCCCAGCTGGGAGTCTTCGCCTCGGGCGCCAGGATCAGCTACGGCGGGGTCGAGAACATCCCCGATCGCGGGGGTGCGGTGGTCGCGATCAACCACACCAGCTACGTCGACTGGCTCCCGGCCGGGCTGGCGATGCGCCGGCGCCGGCGTCGGCTGCGGTTCATGATCAAGGCCGAGATGCAGCAGGTGAAGGTGGTCAACTTTCTGATCAAGCGCACCCACACCATTCCGGTGGACCGCAACGCCGGTTCGGGCGCCTACGCGGTGGCCGTGCAGCGGCTTCGCGAGGGGGAGCTGGTCGGGGTATATCCCGAGGCCACCATCAGCCGCAGTTTCGAACTCAAGGAGTTCAAGACGGGTGCGGCCCGGATGGCGCGGGAAGCCGACGTCCCGATCGTCCCCGTCATCGTCTGGGGTGCGCACCGGATCTGGACGAAGGACCATCCCCGCAGCATCGGCCGCCACAAGGTGCCGATCACCGTGCGGGTCGGACCGCCGCTGCACGCCGACGACGACATCGCCCAGACCGACGACGCGCTGCGCGAGGCGATGACCAAGCTGCTCTACGAGGCGCAGCAGCAGTATCCGCACCCGGTCGGGGAATTCTGGGTCCCGCACCGGCTGGGCGGCGGGGCGCCGACGATGGCCGAGGCGGCGCAGATCGAGGCTGACGAGGCCGCGGCGCGTGCGGCGAACCGCACCCCGCGCCAGTAGCCTTACTGCGGAGGAGAAGACATGGCAGAGGGGTTTTACCGGTTCGGCGAATTGATCGTTCCCCCGCTCGTCGCGATGAACGGGACCAAGTTCACGTTCCACGGACTGGAGAACATTCCGCAGCGCGGCCCGGCGCTGATCGCGCAGAACCACACCAGCTACCTGGACTGGCTACCGTCGCTGTTCGCCGCGCGGGAACGGGGCCGGCGGATGTATTTCATGATCAAGGCCGAGATGGCCGACGTGAAGGCCGTCGACTACGTGATCAAGCACGCCAGGCTCATTCCGGTGGACCGACGAAACGGGCATGACGCCTTCGCGACGGCGGTGCAGCGACTGCGGGCGGGCGAACTGATCGGAATGCACCCCGAGGCCACCATCAGCCGCAGTTTCGAACTCCGGGAATTCAAGTCCGGTGCCGCGCGCATGGCGTTGGACGCACAGGTGCCGATCGTCCCGCTGATTGTCTGGGGCGCACACCGGATTTGGCCGAAGGATCATCCAAAGAAGGTGTTCCGCAACGAGATTCCGATCACGGTGTCCGCCGGGCGCCCGATTGCTCCGCACGGTTCCGTCGAGCAACTCAACGCGACGCTGCGCCGCGCGTTGAACGAGTTGCTCTACCGGGTGCAGGAGGAGTATCCGCATCCGCCGGGCGAGTTCTGGGTGCCGCAGCGCCTCGGCGGTGGCGCACCGAACCGCGATGACTCCCAGCAGATCCGGCTGGTCGAACTGCAGCAGCGGGCCCTGAAGTACGGGACCGACGGAGTCACCCGGCCGGGCGAGAAGCAAAGCGGACGGCATTGACGAGGGCGGCCGGCCCGGCGGGCGGATCGCCTGAGTGACGGCTCAATGACGGCGCCGACTTCGCGGCCGGCGCTTATCGCCTGCGACGTCGACGGCACCCTGTTCGACGACGACGAAACCATCACCCCGCGTACTCGTGCGGCGGTGCGTGCCGCCGTGGCTGCCGGCGCCAAATTCATTGTGGCGACCGGTCGTCCACCGCGCTGGATCCGTCCCATCGTCGACGAGCTGGGCTTCGCGCCGATGGCCGTGTGCGCCAACGGCGCCGTCATCTACGACCCCGCCACCGACCGCGTGGTGTCGACACGCACGCTGCCCGTCGACACCCTGGCCGAACTGGCCGAGCTCGCGACCCGCGTGATACCGGGGGCTGGTCTGGCGGTGGAGCGGATCGGCCACAGTGCCCACGACACGGCGACCCCGCAGTTCGTCAGCTCGCCGGGCTATGAGCATGCGTGGCTGAATCCGGACAACACCGAGGTGTCGATCGAAGACCTGCTCAGCGCGCCGGCCATCAAACTGTTGATCCGCAAGGCCGGTGCCCGCAGCGCGGACATGGCCGCCGAGCTGGCCAAGCACGTCGGCGTCGAGGGCGACATCACCTACTCCACCAATAACGGCCTGGTGGAGGTGGTGCCGCTGGGAATCAGCAAGGCCACCGGCATCGAGGAGATCGCCCGGCCGCTGGAGATCGTCAGCGACGAAGTGGTGGCGTTCGGGGACATGCCCAACGACCTGCCGATGCTGCGGTGGGCCGGTCACGGCGTGGCCATGGGCAATGCCCACCCCGAAGTGCTTGCCGCCGCCAACGAGATCACCGCGCGCAACAGCGACGACGGCGTCGGACGCGTGCTGGAACGGTGGTGGGGCTAGCCCGGCCGCGCCGGTGCTTATCTCTGCCGAAGCCTCAGCAAATGTGGCAGACTGCCCGCGTGCCCGCCTTCCGGCCTGTTGCCCCTCGTCAGGTGTTGTAGTGGGGTCGCAAGACGAGCCGCCGAAGGGCGGTGAGCCCATCGACGACAACCCCGACGATGTGGACGCCAGGGCCGGCGATAAGCCGGAGCCGGACAAGCTCACGGGCAGCGACGAGGCCGAGCAACCCGAGGACGACCCCGGACGATTCCCGTCCGGCGGCAGCATGGAGTTCCAGGACGCGGCGACGACGAAGCCACGCCCACCCACACCGGCCGAACAGCGGGCCCGGGCCAAGTACGAAAAGAAGCAGAAGGAGCTGGAAGAGGCGCGGCTGGCCGCCGAGCAGAAGCGCCGCCACCAGCGCCGGGTGTTGATGGGCGCCGCGGCCGCCGTGGGCGTGGTGGGCCTGGTGGCCGGCCTCGGATATTGGATGTTGTCGGAACCGGCGACCGTCACCGCCCAGTGCGTCCAGGACGATTCGAGCGGTCAACCGGTGATCGTGCCGGACAGTTACTGCACCGGCCACACCGAGGGACTCAACGGGTTCTTCTACTACGGCGGGCACCAATACCGTTACTACTACGGTAGTTCGGGCTCGGTGGGTTCGCGACCGAGCGGTGGGACGACGACCGCGCCCAAGGGCGCCAACATCACCACCAAGTCAGGGAGCAGCATTTCGCGCGGCGGCCTGGGCGGCTCGTCGCCCGGGAAGAGTAGCGGCTCGTGAAGCGCGCCAGGCAGCGACCGCGGCCGAACTGGCAGACGATCGTCGAATCGCAAGGCCTGGTGTATGGAACGCCCGCGCGTGACGCCAGGGGCCGCGACCGCCCGTACTGGGACGAATCGGTGTATTACGAGTTCGAGATGGACGAGATCCTGGCGCTGGAAGCCGATGTCGAACTGCTGCACTCGATGTGCCTGAACGCCGTCGAGCAAGTGGTGCTGATGGAGCGCTACGCGGAATTCGGTCTGCCGGAATGGAGTTGGCAGCCGATTGCCGAATCGTGGCGGCGCGCTGACCCACATGTGTACGGCCGCTTCGACTTACGCTACGACGGGCGGCGGCCGGCGGTGCTGCTCGAGTACAACGCCGATACACCGACCACGCTGCTGGAAGCCGCTATCCTGCAATGGTATTGGCTCAAGGACTGCTTCCCCGGCGATGACCAGTGGAACTCCCTGCACGAACAGCTGGTCGACCGGTGGAAGCAGCTGCGCGATCTGCTGCCCAACGACGAGCTGCACCTGAGCTGGTCGGGCATGGAGGCCACCGGCGAAGACCAGATCACCACCACCTACATGCAGGAAACCGCCGCGGAGGCCGGCTTTGCGACCGTAGGCCTGACGATCGAGGACATCGGCTGGGACTCCGCGCTCAAGCGCTTCGTCGACCTCGAAGAGTCACAGATCCACGCGGTCTTCAAGCTCTACCCGTGGGAGTGGGTGCTTGACGACGAGTTCGGCAAGAACGTGGTGTCCAGCCTGCCGCAGACGGCTTGGATCGAACCGCTGTGGAAGACGTTGTTGTCCAACAAGGCGATTCTCGGAATCCTGTGGGAGATGTATCCGGGTCACCCGAACCTGTTGCCCGCCTACATCGACGATCCGCATGAACTGACCGAATACGTCCGCAAGCCCAAGCTGGGGCGTGAAGGCGCGAACATCACCGTCGTCGGCGCCGGCATGCAAACCGCGACCGGCGGTGTCTACGGCGAAGAGGGATACGTCTATCAGCTGCTGGACCCGCTACCGGAATTCGACGACATGCGGCCCGCGTTGGGCGCGTGGATCGTCGGCGACACCGCCGCCGGCCTCGGCATCCGCGAGACCGCGGGCCTGATCACCGACGACGGCGCAGCCTTTGTCCCACACCGGATCCCCCAGAAGTGAACTTCTGAGCAAGTGAACGGAGTTGATCGTCGATGACAACCATCGTGGCGCTGAATTCAGGCTATTGGGACCAGGGCTATTGGGCGGTGCTCGGCCGTGGCGCCGGCGCCATCATCTTGTACGCGATCGTCGGACTGATCCTGATGCTGGTCGGGTTCTACGCCATCGACCTCACCACGCCGGGTCCGCTGCGCAAGATGGTCAACGCGGGAAAGCCGAACGCGATCGTCGTGTCCGCGGCGGGCATGGTCAGCATGGCGTTGATCGTGGTGCTGGCGATCTATTCGTCGTCCGGAAAACTGGCCGAAGGCCTGGTGGGGTCGGCGGTCTTCGGACTGGTGGGCATCGTCGCCCAGGTGGTGATGATGCGGATCGCGACCATGGTGATCGGCATCGACATGGACGCGTTGTTCAACTCCGATGAGTTCAACTACGAGGCGCTGATGGTGGCCGCCGCGCAGGTGGCGCTGGGCATCGTGGTGGCGGTCGCGATCCTCTGACGGTACCCGCCTAGCGGGAGTCGCGGTCCCGCAGGCTCTTTGGCGGCACGGTGGACGAGGTGAGCGTGTCCGCATCGATGGTGTGGGGTCGGTAGGGCAGCGTCGGCAGGCGCGCCGACATCGTTGCGACGGGATGGTCGCAGGTTTCGGTCAGCCCGCACAGAAACGCCCATTCATGTTCGTCGCTACCGAAATAGACGACGGTCGGGAAGGTTTCGCGGAATCGCTGCCACGACGCGTGCAGCGACTCGTTGCGCCACAGCGTAGGACAGCCGGCCTGAGCGACGATCACCCTGCCGATACCCGCGCAGCGTCGCAGGAACTCGGTGCCGTAGAGCCGGTTGTGCTGCACCGCCTCGGTGCGTTCGTCGGGAAGATCGATCACCACGACGTCGTACTGCGTGGTGACGCGCTCGACGAATTCCCAACCGTCGCAATAGTGCATGACAACCGGACCGGAACCTGTTTCCGCCCTGAGGAGTTCGTCCACCGTGTAGCCGTAGGGCAGGTGTCGCGCGCACAGCCGCACGGCCTCGCGATCGATGTCGACGTGATCGACGTGGAGGGCGCCCGCCGACACGGCTTGCTGGCTGACCACGCCCTCGCCCGAGCCGATGACGAGCACGCGCTCGATCCGGCCGGCCAGCAGCAGCGCCGGTACCAGCAGCGCCTCGTGGTAGACCAGCTGACTGAATTCGGTGCTCTGACGTTCGCTGTCGCTGAACAACGACACGCCTTGCCGGGTGCGGCCGATCACCAGGTTCTGGAATTCGGTGTCGACGTCGCAGATGACCTCGGCGAGGTCCCAGATTCGGGTCAGCCCCGGCGCCAGCGGTTCGGCGACTTCCCACCGGTTGTCGGAAGGCTCGTCGAAATATGTTGGCAGCGAGGGGAAGCCATTGAACTGGACCGAGGAATAGCTCGCGGTGTACGCACCGGCATCGGCGATCTCGATGCGGTCGCCGGGACTCAGGGTGACCGGGAGCGGATAGCTCTGATACAGCACATCGTCACCGTCGCAGGTCGGACCCGCGATTACCGCATCTCCGACGGGATCACCATCACGGCCGGTGCGCAGGCGGTACCGGATGTACTCGTTTTCGGTCTCGGCGAGACCGCCGTAGCGGCCGATGTCCAGGTACACCCAGCGCCGGGTGTCGGTGCCCGTGCGCACCGCGACCACCTCGCAGCTGATCGTGCCCGCCGAACCCGCGATCGCCCGTCCGGGTTCGATCGCCAGCTGCGGCCGGTTCGCGCCGAAGTGGCGGCGTAGTGCCGCGTGGACCGCCTCGGCGATGACGTCGAGATCCGGTGCGCCGACTGCGTACGCCAGCGGGTAACCGCCTCCGATGTTGATCGTGCCGATTTCGCCTATTTCTTCGAATACGGCCGCCGCACAACGTATTCCGATCTCCCACGCTGACGGGTCCAGCTGCTGTGACCCGACGTGAAAGCACACTCCCTCGGGGCGAAGTCCCAGCCGCGCGGCCCGGTTCAGCAATTCGGCAGCGGCATCCGGGGCGCAGCCGAACTTGTGACCGAACGGGGTCACCGACGACGGAAAGTCGGGCGCGATACGGCATTCCACCGCCGCGGCCGGCGCGCGTTCGGCGATGGCGTCGAGTCCGCGTTCGGTGTCAAACGCGAACCGCCGCACCCCGCGCGCGTGTGCCAGGGCGATGTCGGCGGGCTTCTTGACGGGGTTGCCGAACGTCAGCAGGCGGCCGTCGATCCCGGCGGAGCCGCACGTGTCGATCTCGCCGACCGATGCGACGTCGAAAGCGCAGTCCTCGGTGGCCAGCAGGCGCAGAATCGGTTCGGCGGGGTTCGCCTTGACTGCGTAGCGGATCTGCGCCTGGGGAAACGCGGCGCGCATCGCTTGGAAGTTCTTGCGCACCCGAGAAAGATCGATGCTCAGATACGGCGTCTCGGGCACAGGTCGCAGACTAGTACGCGCGGCAGCGCCGTGTGCGGGGCCCGCGGTCAGGCGTCCGGATGTGCCGGCAGCGAGAAGTGTTCCGGCGGGACGGCCGGGGCGCTCGGGGCCTGTCCAGAAAGCTGCGTGGTGATCCCGTCGAGGATCTGGCTGACGTCGCCGGTGAGGCGGTTGTAGTTCAGCGTGCCATGCTGGAAATTCTGCGTGATCCGCAGCGGCTCTTGGATTTCGGCGCTGGTCGGCAAGCCGAGCGGGCCGCGCTCGTAACTTTGTGCGGCCCAGGCGTCATAGATCGCACCGGTGACGGGTTGTGCTCCGGTCGCCGGCGACCAGTACATCGCGCCCTTGGCGAAGGTGGAGTAGCGGGCACCGCCTTCGGCGTTGTCCTCCGGCGAGGTGGGCGCGCCCAGCACGCTGTTCATCCCGCCCAGCTCCAGCCAGTGCTGGTAGATCGCGCCGCCCTGCAGCGCCTTGATCAATTCCTCGGGTGGGTCGTTGAAATGAGATGCGATATCCCGGATTTCGTCCATCAGCGCGTAGGCGGCGTTACCGGGGCAGTCGGTGTTGCCGACGTCGCGGTGGGTGAAGATGGTCGGCAGCGTCGCAACGGCGCCGGCCGGGTAGGTGGTGTAGTGGCTGCCCGCGGACTCCAATGTCACCGTGCCCTTGGGGTCCACGCCGTCCAGGCCGAGGCGCCAGCCCAGCAACCGGCCGACCGAGCGAAGCTGCAGCGGCGTCGGTGGCACGTCGTCGAAGTTGCCGATCATCGCGACACCCCAGGTGTTGCGGTTGAAGCCGCCGGTGTGGAAGCCCTCGACGGCCTTGGTCAGACCGCCGGCGCTGCCTTCGAACACCTGGCCGTACTTGTCGACCAGTGCGTTGTAGGCGATGTCGCACCAGCCCAACGTCTTGCTGTGGTAGGTGTAAATGGCCTTGACGATGCCCGCCGATTCGAGCGGTGAGTAGTCGTTGCTGCCCGCCGTGTGATGAATGACGGCCGCGCGAATCCCGTTGTCGTACTGCGGACTACCGCAGCGCAGTGACTCGTCGGCGCCCCATTCCTCCCGGCTGATGATGGGCGGCGCCTGGCCGGGCATCACGACTCCGGCCGGCGGCGTCCACTGTGTCTTGACGGGCGCCTGCGGCGGGGAGATGAGGATCGCGGAGATGTTCTGCCCGAACGGTTGTTCCCGGGAGGCGGGGCGGTAGCCCAGACCGTTGACCGGTGCGGCGGGTGGCGCCGCCACGGTTTCCGCGGCGTCGAGCGGGCGGGTGACCGCGATCTGCACGGTCGTCGTGGTGCCGACGAACACCGGATCGGTGCTGCGGGGTCCCTCGGTCGGTCCCGGCGGCAGGGCCGATTCGGCGGCCGGTGGGCCGTTGTCCGGCGCCGCGGTCTCGTACTCGGTCTGGTACCAGGGCCCCCACGAACCGTCCGGGTGCTTAGCCCGCACCCGGGTGGAGGTGCCGGCCAGGTCGCCGGTGAGCGCGACCAGAGAAAACGGCGTCTCCTGGGTCACTTCGCGAACCGTGACGCCGCCGCCGAGCCCGACCAGCGGCTGCTCGGCGAGCTTGGTGTCGTGG
Organism: Mycobacterium sp. NGS40; assembly: GCF_059812735.1. Lineage (NCBI taxonomy): Bacteria > Bacillati > Actinomycetota > Actinomycetes > Mycobacteriales > Mycobacteriaceae > Mycobacterium > Mycobacterium sp. NGS40. The sequence continues at coordinate 244,469 of NZ_JCALDG010000005.1, read as the reverse complement.
GTCGGCCGAGGGGCGGGCGGGGCGCCGTGGTCGCGGGTCAGGTCCGCGACCGCCGAGACCAGGACAACCGTCGCCGCGATGGCGGTCAGCAACATCGTGGGCGGACGGTGACGAGACAACACCAGCTGATGTTACGTGTGTTTCTGATGTTATTAATGAGGCGACACGTTTTTCCGCGTGTCAAAACCGGTCCTGAAACTGTTCGACGGCACCGCAGAGCAGTGGTGACTCTGCGGTGCCGTCAGGTGACAGGACCCCCGAAGTTCTAGACGGGCGGCAGCGCCGGCGGCAGCGCCGCAGCCGCGCCCGGCAGGGCGCCAACGGCACCCGGGAGCGCACCGGCGGCACCCGGCAGGGCACCGGCGGCACCCGGCAGGGCCGCAGCCGCACCCGGCAGGGCACCCGCCGCACCCGGCAGGGCGCCAGCGGCACCCGGCAACGCACCGGCCGCGCCGCCCTGAGCCTGCATGATGGCAGGCATCACCAGGCCCTTGAGCAGGTCGATGGCCTGACCGGCGCCAAGCTGGTTGGCGGCCTGCATCACGTCGTTGACGAGGCCGCCACCGCCGCTGCTGCCGGTGCCGGCACCGCCGATCGGCGAACCGCCGCCCAGCGTCGACGGGTCACCGAGGATCGGGTAGGTGCCGTCGGCACCCGGGTCCATCGGCGCGCTGATCGGCACCTCGTTGGGAGCGCCCAGGCCACCGGGAGTCAGTCCGGCCGGGCTGGTCAGCCCGGGGTTGGCCAGCGCCGGGTTCAGTCCGGCACCAGGCATCGTCGGCATACCGGGCGTGGTCGGCGTACCGGGCACACCGGGCGTCAGCGCACCGGGCGCGGCACCAGGCGTCAGACTCGGGCTGGTAAGACCGGGGGTCAGGCCGGGGCTGGTCAGACCCGGACTCGTCAGGCCCGGACTGGTCAGGCCCGGACTCGTCAACCCCGGACTCGTCAGGCCGGGGGTGCCCAGGCCCGGGCTGGTCAGACCGGTGGTCCCGAGGCCCGGAGTGCCCAGGCCCGGGCTGGTCAGTCCAGTCGTCCCGAGGCCCGTCGTCCCGGTGCCGGCACCGCCCAGGGCGGGAATCGGCGGCAGGTTGACCCCGAACTGGGACAGACCCTGGGTCAGCGCGCCCACCAACTCGCCGGGCAGGTCGGTCATGACCGCGGCCTGCTTGAAGTCGTGGTGCTCGACCGGCTTACCGCTGGCGGTCGATTCGTAAACAAGGAAGTAAGCGCATGGACTCGCCACTGCCAGGGCGGCGACCGCGCTCATGGCTGTCGAGAGCTTGCGACGGCGTCGGTTCGGCACGGAAGTCTCCTCAATTCATCGGTTGTGTCGGAAGATCCCGCCGGTCCGTATCCGGTGGGAACCACACAGAGTCGATGGTACGAGTGGGAAAGCTGTTACTAGAGTGGTGATATTGAATCGTGAGGTATTTGCGACCCTGGGCGTTACGTGCGATTCGGGTCACTGCAAACCAGTCTTCACGTGCTCGAATCCCACCGCGCCAGCCTCGCCAACTGGGGTAGCGCCCTTGGGGTCGGATACCCTAAGCAACCGATGACCGCTCGTTTTGACCTCCTCGTCGTCGGATCCGGATTCTTCGGCCTCACCATCGCCGAACGTGTGGCCACCCAACTCGGAAAGCGTGTGCTCGTCGTCGAGAGACGTCCGCACATCGGTGGCAACGCGTACTCCGAAGCGGAGCCGCAGACGGGCATCGAGGTCCACAAGTACGGTGCCCACCTGTTCCACACCTCGAACAAGCGGGTGTGGGATTACGTGCGCCAGTTCACCGAATTCACCAACTACCAGCACCGGGTGTTCGCGATGCACAACGGGCAGGCATACCAGTTCCCGATGGGGCTGGGGCTGGTGTCGCAGTTCTTCGGCAAGTACTTCACTCCCGAGCAGGCCCGGCAACTGATCGCCGAGCAGGCCGCCGAGATCGACACCGCCGACGCGCAGAACCTCGAGGAAAAGGCCATTTCGCTGATCGGCCGGCCGCTCTACGAGGCGTTCGTCAAGGGTTACACCGCCAAGCAGTGGCAGACCGACCCGAGAGAACTGCCCGCGGCCAACATCACCCGACTACCGGTGCGCTACACCTTCGACAACCGCTACTTCAACGACACCTACGAGGGCCTGCCACTGGGCGGCTACACCGCCTGGCTGGAGAACATGGCCGCCGACGAACGCATCGAGGTCAGGTTGGACACCGACTGGTTCGACGTCCGCGACCAGTTGCGCGCCGAGAGCCCCGATGCACCGGTCGTCTACACCGGCCCGCTGGATCGCTACTTCGACTACGCCGAGGGGCGGCTCGGCTGGCGCACCCTGGACTTCGAGCTCGAAGTGTTACCCGTCGGCGACTTCCAGGGCACCCCGGTGATGAACTACAACGATCCCGACGTCCCGTACACCCGCATCCACGAGTTCCGTCACTTCCACGTCGAGCGCGACTACCCGACCGACAAAACGGTCATCATGCGTGAGTACTCCCGGTTCGCCGCCGACGACGACGAGCCCTACTATCCGATTAATACCGAGGCCGACCGCGCCCTGTTGGCCGCCTACCGGGGGAGGGCGAAGTCAGAGACGGCCTCGTCGAAGGTACTTTTCGGCGGGCGGCTGGGCACCTATCAGTATCTGGATATGCACATGGCGATTGCCAGCGCACTGAACATGTACGACAACACCCTCGCGCCGCACCTGCGCGACGGAACCCCGTTGGCCGAAGAGGAAGGCGCGCGCCAATGACCCGTGCCGACGACGATGCAGTGGGGGCACCCCCAGCCGCGCAGCGGCGAGGGGGACGCAGCGATGAGGTGGGGGTACCTCCCAGCCGCGAAGCGCTAGGGGGAGAGTGGCACCAATGACCGCCGTGAGCTTGCTGTCCCGAATCATCCTGCCCCGTCCGGGGGAACCGCTCGATGTACGCAAGCTGTACCTCGAGGAGTCGACCACCAACGCCCGTCGGGCGCACGCGACCAGCCGCACCTCGCTGGAGATCGGCAAGGAGTCCGAGGTCTCGTTCGCCACGTATTTCAACGCCTTCCCGGCGAGCTACTGGCGACGTTGGTCCATCTGCACGTCGGTGGTGCTGCGGGTCGAGCTGACCGGGACCGGACGCGTCGACGTGTATCGCACCAAGGCCACCGGGGTGCGGATCTCGGTGGAGGGCCGCCAATTCGTCGGGACCGACGAGCAGCCGGCCGTCGTCGAAATCGAGGTGCCGCTCAAGTCGTTCGAGGACGGCGGCTGGATCTGGTTCGATGTCACCACCGACACCGCGGTCAACGTGCTCAGCGGCGGTTGGTATGCGACCGAGCCGGCTCCGGGTACGGCCAACATCGCCGTCGGCATCCCGACCTTCAACCGTCCCGCCGACTGCGTCAACGCGCTCGCCGACCTCACCGCGGACCCTTTGGTGGACAAGGTAATCGGTGCGGTGATCGTCCCGGATCAGGGCACCCGCAAGGTGCGCGATCACCCGGACTTCGCCGCAGCCGCCGCGGGTCTGGGCAGCCGGCTCTCCATCCACGACCAGCCCAACCTCGGCGGCTCCGGCGGCTATAGCCGGGTGATGTACGAGGCGCTGAAAAACACTGACTGCCAACAGATTCTGTTCATGGATGACGACATCCGCATCGAGCCGGACACGGTGCTGCGGATCCTGGCGATGAACCGCTTCGCCAAGACGCCGATGCTGATCGGCGGTCAGATGCTCAACCTGCAGGAGCCGTCGCACCTGCACATCATGGGCGAGGTGGTCAACCAGGCGAACTTCATGTGGACCGCCGCGCCGCACGCCGAGTACGACCACGACTTCGCCGAATTCCCGCTGAATGACAAGAACGATCGCAGCGCGCTGCTGCACCGGCGCATCGATGTCGACTTCAACGGTTGGTGGACGTGCATGATCCCGCGGCAGGTCGCCGAGGAGATCGGCCAGCCGCTGCCGTTGTTCATCAAGTGGGACGACGCCGAATACGGTTTGCGCGCAGGCGAACACGGCTACCCGACCGTCACGCTGCCTGGTGCCGCGATCTGGCACATGGCCTGGAGCGACAAGGACGACGCGATCGACTGGCAGGCCTACTTCCATCTGCGCAACCGCCTGGTGGTCGCGGCGCTGCACTGGGACGGCGAGGTCCGCGGCCTGGTGCGTAGTCACCTCAAGGCAACACTGAAACATCTTGCCTGCCTTGAATATTCGACTGTCGTGATCCAGAACCGGGCCATCGACGACTTCCTCGCAGGCCCGGAGCACATCTTCTCGATCCTGGAGTCGGGGTTGCCGGAAGTTCATCGGCTGCGCAAGGAGTATCCGGACGCGGTCGTGCTACCGGCCGCCAGCGAACTGCCCCCGCCGCAGCACAAGACCAAGGCGGTGAAGCCGCCGGTGAACCCGGTTTCGATCAGCTACCGGCTGGCCCGCGGGATTGCGCACAACCTCAAGACCGCCGACCCGGAGAGCCACCGGCGCCCGGAGTTCAACGTGCCGACCCAGGACGCGCGCTGGTTTCGGCTGTGCACCGTCGACGGTGTCACGGTCACCACGGCCGACGGATGCGGTGTGGTCTACCGCCAGCGTGACCGGCGCAAGATGTTCACCCTGCTCCTGCAATCGCTGCGCCGCCAGCGCCAGCTGCTGAGCCGATTCGACGAGATGCGCCGGGTGTACCGCGACGCGCTGCCGGTGCTGTCCAGCAAGCAGAAGTGGGAAACCGTGCTGTGCCCCGCAAACGGGAGGCACCCCCAGCCGGAAACAAGCCATGCCTGAATCGGCGCCGCGCGGCGAAGTGGCCGCGATGGTCGCCGTTCAGTCGGCACTGGCTGACCGCCCCGGGGTGCTGGCCACGGCGCGCGGAATGTCGCACTTCGGGGAGCACAGCGCCGGGTGGTTGATCGTCGAACTGCTGGGCGCCCTGTTATGGGAGCGCCGCCGCCGGGAGTGGCTGGTGGCCGCGGCCGGCACGTTCGCAGCGCACGCGGCCGCCGTGCTGATCAAGCGGGTGGTGCGCCGCAAGCGTCCGCATCATCCGGCCGTCGCGGTCAATGTCGGTACTCCCAGCCAGCTGAGTTTCCCGTCCGCCCATGCCACTTCCACGACGACCGCGGCCATCCTGATGGGCCGGGCCACCGGACTGCCGCTGCCGGTGGTGCTGGTTCCGCCGATGGCGGTGTCGCGGATACTGCTGGGCGTGCACTATCCCAGCGACGTGGCCTTCGGCGTGGCGCTCGGCGCCGTGGTCGCTCGCCTTGCACTCTGGCTCGATAGAAAGTCGAGATAGGTGTGGCCGAAATGAGCGAAGCCGAAATGGACGGAGAAGTGGTGACCGGACGACCTCCGGCCAACTTGATCACCGGCGTGATCAAGGCCATGCGCCCGCGCCAATGGGTGAAGAACGTGCTGGTGGTGGCCGCGCCGGTGGCGGCGGCCGGCCGCGGTGTCCGTTACGACTATGCGGAGGTGGCGTCCAAGGTCGGCGTGGCGTTCGTGGTGTTCTGCCTGGCGGCCTCGGCGATCTACCTGATCAACGACGTCCGCGACGTCGAGGCGGACCGTGAGCACCCCACCAAGCGATTCCGGCCGATCGCCGCCGGCGTGGTACCCGAATGGCTGGCCTATGCGCTTGCCGTGGTGCTCGGCGCGGCGTCACTGGGGATTTCCTGGTGGCTCACGCCGAACCTCGCGGTGGTGATGGGCATCTACCTCGCGATGCAGCTGGCCTACTGCTTCGGCCTGAAACACCAAGCGGTGATGGACATTTGCATCGTGTCGTCGGCGTATCTGCTGCGGGCCATCGCCGGGGGTGCGGCTACCGACATCCCGTTGTCACAGTGGTTCTTGCTGACGGCGGCGTTCGCGTCGCTGTTCATGGTGGCGGGCAAGCGCTACGCGGAATTGCAGTTGGCCGAGCGAACCGGAGCGGCGATCCGCAAATCGCTGGAAAGCTACACCAGCACCTACCTGCGATTCGTCTGGACGCTGTCGGCGACGTCGGTGGTGTTGTGTTACGGGATGTGGGCGTTCGAGCGGGACCGCTATTCGGGTTCCTGGTTCGCGGTCTCGATGGTCCCGTTCACAATCGCGATCCTGCGTTATGCGGTCGACGTCGACGGCGGACTGGCCGGCGAGCCCGAAGACATAGCGCTGCGTGATCGGGTGTTGCAGCTGCTGTTCCTCGCGTGGATCGCAACAGTTGGTGCCGCCGTTGCCTTCGGCTAGTCCGGGTCTCGAGACCATCAAGCGCTTCAACGGCACCATGATGCGCCGCCGGTCCAGGGTCGGTCGCCGGTCGCCGTTCCCATACGACACCTCGGTTCGGGTGAGCCTGTGGGTGAGCGTGGCGGTGGTCGCCGCGCTGTTCGGTTGGGGCGCTTGGGAGCGACGCTGGATCGCCGACGACGGACTGATCGTGTTGCGCACGGTACGCAACCTGCTGGCGGGCAACGGGCCGGTTTTCAACCAGGGTGAGCGGGTCGAGGCGAACACCTCCACGGCGTGGACCTACCTGGTGTACGTCGGAAGCTGGGTCGGCGGACCGGTGCGCATGGAGTACGTCGCGCTGGCGCTGGCGCTGGTGCTGTCCGTGTCGGGCGTGGTGCTGTTGATGCTGGGCGCCGGCCGGCTGTACGCCCCCAGCCTGCGGGGACGCCGGGCGATCATGCTGCCCGCCGGGGCGCTGATCTACATCGCGTTGCCCCCGGCGCGGGACTTCGCCACCTCAGGGCTGGAGAACGGGCTGACGCTCGCCTATCTGGGATTGCTGTGGTGGATGATGGTCCGCTGGGCGCAGCCGTTGCGGAACCGGCCGGACAACGACGTGTTCCTCGGGGTGCTGGCCTTCGTCGCCGGGTTCAGCGTGCTGGTGCGTCCGGAGCTGGCGCTGATGGGCGGTCTGGCTCTGATCATGATGCTGATTTCGGCGCGGACCTGGCGCCGGCGGGCGCTGATCGTCGCCGCCGGCGGGTTGCTTCCGGTGGCCTACCAGATCTTCCGGATGGGCTACTACGGCCTGCTGGTTCCCGGGACGGCGCTGGCCAAGGACGCCGCTGGTGACAAGTGGTCCCAGGGCATGATCTACCTGTCGAATTTCAGCGCGCCCTACGCCGTGTGGCTGCCGGTGCTGCTGCTGGTGCCGCTGGGGCTCCTGCTGACGATGGTGCGGCGGCGGCCGTCGTTCCTGCGCCCGATGCTCGCGCCCAACTACGGCCGGGTGGCGCGGGCTGTGCAAAGCCCGCCGGCGGTGGTGGCCTTCGTCCTCGTAAGCGGTCTGCTGCAGGCCCTCTACTGGACCCGGCAGGGTGGCGATTTCATGCATGCGCGTGTGCTGCTGGCACCGCTATTTTGTTTGCTGGCCCCGGTCGCCGTGATCCCCGTGCTGATCCCCGACGGGCAGGATTATTCGCGCGAAACCGGCTACTGGCTGGCCGGTGCCGCCAGCCTGCTGTGGCTGGGTATCGCGGGCTGGTCGCTGTGGGCAGCAAACTCGCCGGGGATGGGTTACGACGCCACTCACGTCACCTACAGCGGCATCGTCGACGAGCGCCGCTTCTATGCCCAGGCGACCGGGCACGCGCACCCGCTGACCGCCGCCGATTACCTCGATTACCCGAGGATGGCGGCGGTGCTGGCGGCCCTGGACAACACCCCGGACGGGGCGCTGTTGTTGCCGTCGGGCAACTACATTCAGTGGGATATCGTGCCCCAGCTGCAACAGCCGCCGCCGGCCCCGGGAAGTCCCCCCGACAGCAAACCGCCGCAAAAGCCGCAACACGCAGTGTTTTTCACCAACCTGGGCATGCTGGGCATGAACGTCGGGCTCGACGTCCGGGTCATCGACCAGATCGGATTGGCGAACCCGCTCGCGCAGCACACCCAGCGCCTGACGCACGGCCGGATCGGGCACGACAAGAACCTTTTCCCGGACTGGGTGATCGCCGACGGCCCCTGGGTGAAGGTGTATCCGGGCATTCCTGGCTATCTGGACGCGAATTGGGTTGCCCAGGCGGTGGCGGCGCTGCAGTGCCCGGAGACCAAGGCGGTGCTGGCGTCGGTGCGCGCCCCGATGTCGCTGCACCGGTTCGTCTCAAACTTCTTGCACTCCTTCGAATTCACCGCCTACCGAATCGACCGGGTCCCGCTCTACGAACTCGCCAGGTGTGGCCTGCCGGTGCCGGAGCCGAGTCCACCGCCGCCCCGCGAGTGAATATTGCGTGGACAAATCTCACAGATCGCGAACCCATCACAATTTCCCGGACCAGCACACGTACAGCAAATTCACATTTGCACCGTCACCAGTAGTCGTTCACCGTCCGGCACATGCGGAAATGCCGATTTCGACCGCCCGATGCCGTGCGAAAACCCCACGAAAACGGCCTGGAATGACGGTTTGCCCAGCGTCCTCGATGAGAGCCCGTGGGGGTTCGTGTGGTTCACTAAGCCAGTACTGCCGCGCCCGTTGCGCATGCAGTGCGAACCAATCACCGACGCGCCCTGATGACGGATGCGCCGAAAAGATGAGGAAGCAAGAATGACGCTTGTTGACAGGTTTCGCGGCGCCGTGGCTCGGATGCCACGTCGGCTCGTGGTGGGTGCCGCGGGGGCGGCTCTGCTCTCGGGTCTGATCGGCGTCGTGGGGGGCCCGGCCACTGCGGGGGCGTTCTCGCACCCCGGTCTGCCGGTGGAGTACCTGCAGGTTCCGTCGGCCGCAATGGGCCGCGACATCAAGGTTCAGTTCCAGAGCGGTGGCGCCAACGCGCCGGCGCTGTACCTGCTGGACGGTATGCGTGCGCAGGACGACTTCAACGGCTGGGATATCAACACCCCCGCGTTCGAGTGGTACAACCAGTCCGGCATCGCGACCGTGATGCCCGTCGGTGGCCAGTCCAGCTTCTACTCCGACTGGTATGCGCCCGCCTGCGGTAAGGCCGGCTGCACCACCTACAAGTGGGAGACCTTCCTGACCAGCGAGCTGCCGCAGTACCTGGCGGCCAACAAGCAGGTCAAGCCGACCGGCAGCGCGGCTGTCGGTCTGTCGATGGCCGGTTCGTCGGCGCTGATCCTGGCGGCCTACCACCCCGACCAGTTCGTCTACGCCGGCTCGCTGTCGGCGCTGCTGGACCCGTCCCAGGGCATGGGGCCGACCCTGATCGGCCTGGCCATGGGTGACGCCGGCGGCTACAAGACCAAGGACATGTGGGGACCGTCCAGTGACCCGGCCTGGCAGCGCAACGACCCGTCTCTGCAGGTCGCCAAGCTGGTTAGTAACAACACCCGGATCTGGGTCTACTGCGGTAACGGCAAGCCGTCCGACCTCGGTGGCGACAACCTGCCCGCCAAGTTCCTGGAGGGCTTCGTGCGGACGTCCAACCTGAAGTTCCAGGAGGCCTACAACGCGGCCGGCGGTCACAACGCGGTCTGGAACTTCGACGCCAACGGCACCCACGACTGGCCCTACTGGGGCGCGCAGTTGCAGGCGATGAAGCCTGACCTGCAGTCGGTCCTGGGCGCCACCCCGGGCGCCGGTCCGGCGACGGCCGCGCCCGCAACCGCGCCGAGCCAGGGCACCTAAACCCGGTAGAACACAAGACTGACGGCGGGAACCCTTCGGGTTTCCGCCGTTGGTCGTTGTGCGGTGTGACTTGTTTCACTACCCTGCGGGTCGGCCGCACTTCGGCCCTGGTTACTGTGCAAACACAGCGACTACACGATGGAGGGCGGACATGGGTAGCGTGCGGGGTCTGGCGATGCTGCTGCGGGTGCTTTGCGTTGCCGCGCTGACACTCGGATTCGGCGGTCTGGCGGCCGGAATCACGGGTAAGGCCAAGGCGGCGCCCTACGAGACGCTGATGGTGCCGTCCGGCGCGATGGGCCGCGACATCCCGGTCGCCTTCCTCGGTGGTGGTCCGCACGCCGTGTATCTGCTGGATGCGTTCAACGCCGCGCCCGACGTCAGCAACTGGGTGACCGCGGGCAACGCGATGGGCACCCTGGCCGGCAAGGGGATCTCCGTGGTCGCACCCGCCGGCGGCGCCTGGAGCATGTACACCAACTGGGAGCAGGACGGCAGCAAGCAGTGGGACACCTTCCTGTCCTCCGAGCTCCCCGACTGGCTGGCCGCCAACAAGGGGCTGGCACCCGGCGGCCACGCCGCCGTGGGCGCATCCCAGGGTGGATATGCCGCGTTCGCGCTGGCGGCCTTCCACCCCGACCGTTTCGGCTTCGCCGGCTCGCTGTCCGGATTCCTGTATCCGTCGAACACCACCACGAACGGTTCGATCCTGGCCGGCCTGCAGCAATTCGGCGGCGTGGACGGCAACGGCATGTGGGGCGCTCCGCAGCTGGGCCGGTGGAAGTGGCACGATCCCTACGTGCACGCCGCGCTGCTGGCGCAGAACAACACCCGGGTGTGGGTCTGGAGTCCGACCAACATGGGCGGCGACGCGCCCGCGATGATCGGGCAGGCCGGCGAGGCGATGGGTAACAGCCGCATGTTCTACCAGCAGTACCGCAGCGTCGGCGGCCACAACGGCCACTTCGACTTCCCGGGCGGTGGCGACAACGGCTGGGGCTCGTGGGCCGGGCAGCTGGGCGCCATGTCGGGCGACATCGTGGGAGCCATCCGCTAGCCACGCGGGCCCGCTGGCAGGACGGACGGCGCGGCGCGGCGAGCCGGTACCGTGTATTGAGCAGCAGAAGGCGGGGTGGCCGCTTGCCTGGTAACAAGCTGCGACCTACCGACTCTGCTAGCAGGAGACCATGACCTCGAATGCCCAGCGGCTGCGCAAGCGCCGCCGAATTCTCGCCTGGGTGGCCGCGCTGTCCATGGCCGGCGTCGTGCTGTTGGTGATCGTGGCCGTGGTGACGATGCTGCGCAGTACCGAGGCGCCGCCCAGCGCGGTTCCGCCGGGCATTCTGCCGCCTTCCTCGACGACGACGCATCCGCACAGGCCGCGGCCGGCCTCCCAGGACGCTTCCTGCCCGGACGTGCAGATGATCGTCGTTCCCGGTACCTGGGAGTCGTCGCCGACCGACGATCCGCTCAACCCGATGCAGTTCCCGAATGCGTTGTTGCACCCAGACACCCTGGCGATCGCCCAGCAGTTCCCGTCGTCGCGGTTGCAGACGTTCACCGTCCCCTACACGGCTCAATTCAACAATCCGCTGGGCGGCGTCAAGCAGATGTCGTACAACGACAGCCGAGCCGAAGGCACCCGCGCGACGATCCAAGCGCTGACCGATATGAACAACAAGTGCCCGTTGACCAGCTACGTTCTGGTCGGCTTCTCGCAGGGCGCGGTGATCGCCGGCGATATCGCCAGCGATATCGGCAACGGGCGCGGACCCGTCGACGACGACCTGGTGTTGGGTGTGACGTTGATCGCCGACGGTCGTCGCCAGCAGGGGGTGGGCAACGACATCGGGCCGAACCCGCCGGGCCAGGGCGCGGAGGTCACCCTGCACGAGGTGCCGGTGCTGTCCGGGCTGGGTTTGACGATGACCGGCCCGCGGCCCGGCGGCTTCGGCGACCTCAACGGCAAGACCAACGAGATCTGCGCGGCCGGCGACCTGATCTGCGCGGCTCCGGACGAGGCGTTCAGCGTCGCGAACCTGCCGAATACGCTCAACACGCTGGCCGGCGGGGCGGGCCAGCCGGTCCACGCGATGTACGCCACCCCCCAGTTCTGGAACCTGGACGGCGCCACCTCCACGGATTGGACATTGAACTGGGCGCGTAATCTCATCGCAAACGCGCCACACCCCAAGCACGGGTAACCGCCCGGGTGCCTTGCACATCGCCAAGGCAATGCCGGCGAGCTGGGCAAGGGGACACAGCAGTTAGGTAGGCGGTGCCGAGGGCAATCGGCGGTACCTTGAGATTTGGTCTGCCGCGCGCTGCCGCCTAACATTAAGAGAAAACTAAGAGCGATAAGAGTTTGGTGGTTCCCGACCGGGTGAAGCTCGGCCGGACCGGCGCAAGTTTGCGCCGCGTACGAGGCCGGCCCGCGCGCAGAGAACATCGTCGGCAACGCCGACACCAGAACCGCCGGAGTAACTGACCGGCGAGTGTGTAACAGGAGAGGGCGGCATGGCGTACCACAACCCGTTCATCGTGAACGGTCGAATCAAGTTCCCGGATAACACGAACTTGGTCAAGCACGTCGAGAAATGGGCGAAGGTTCGCGGCAGCAAGCTGGCCTACCGGTTTATCGACTACTCCACCGAGCGCGACGGGGTCTACCGCGACATCGTGTGGTCGGACTTCAGCGCACGCAACCGCGCGGTAGGCGCGCGCCTGCAGCAGGTCACCGAGCCCGGCGACCGCATCGCCATCCTGTGCCCACAGAACCTGAACTACCTCATCGCCTTCTTCGGCGTGCTGTATGCCGGCCGGATCGCGGTGCCGTTGTTCGACCCCAGCGAGCCCGGCCACGTCGGCCGCCTGCACGCCGTGCTCGACGACTGCACCCCCTCGACGATCCTGACCACCACCGAGGCCGCCGAAGGCGTCCGCAAGTTCATTCGCGCCCGGGCCGCCAAGGAGCGGCCCCGCGTCATCGCCGTCGACGCCGTGCCCGACGAGGTCGCCGCCACTTGGGTCGCACCGGACGCCGACGAGAACACGATCGCCTACCTGCAGTACACCTCCGGCTCCACCCGCACCCCGACCGGCGTGCAGATCACCCACCTGAACCTGCCGACCAACGTGCTGCAGGTGCTCAACGGCCTGGAGGGCAAGGACGGCGACCGCGGCCTGTCCTGGCTGCCGTTCTTCCACGACATGGGTCTGATCACCGCCCTGCTGTCACCGGTGCTCGGCCACAGCTTCACGTTCATGACGCCCGCCGCGTTCGTGCGCCGGCCCGGCCGCTGGATCCGGGAGATGGCGCGCAAGCCCGAGGACGGCCCGGACTGCGAGGTCTTCACCGTGGCGCCCAACTTCGCGTTCGAGCACGCCGCCGTGCGCGGCGTCCCCAAGGACGGTGAGCCGCCGCTGGACTTGAGCAACGTCAAGGGCATCCTCAACGGCAGCGAACCGGTGTCCCCGGCGTCGATGCGCAAGTTCTACGAGGCGTTCGAGCCCTATGGTCTGCGCAAGACCGCGATCAAGCCGTCCTACGGTCTGGCCGAAGCGACGCTGTTCGTGTCCACCACCCCGATGGACGAAGCGCCCACCGTCATCCACGTCGACCGTGACGAGCTGAACAAGCAGCGCTTCGTCGAGGTGGCCGCGGACTCGCCGAACGCCGTCGCACAGGTATCGGCCGGCGTCATCGGCGTCGACGAGTGGGCCGTCATCGTCGATCCCGACACCGCCAGCGAGCTGCCGGACGGCCAGATCGGCGAGATCTGGCTGCACGGCAAGAACCTGGGCACCGGCTACTGGGGCAAGGAAGCCGAGACCAACGAGGTGTTCCGCAACATCCTCAAGTCGCGGATCAGCGAGTCCCACGCCGAGGGTGCCGAGGACGACGGGCTGTGGGTGCGCACCGGCGACTACGGCACCTACTTCAACGGCCACCTCTATATAGCGGGCCGCATCAAGGACCTGGTCATCATCGACGGCCGCAACCACTACCCGCAGGACCTCGAGTACTCGGCGCAGGAGGCCAGTAAGGCGCTGCGCACCGGATACGTCGCCGCGTTCTCGGTGCCGGCCAATGAACTGCCGCAGGAAGTTTTCGACAACCCGCACACCGGGCTCAAGTACGACCCCGACGACACCTCCGAGCAGCTGGTGATCGTGGCGGAGCGCGCCGCGGGCTCGCACAAGCTCGAGTACCAGCCCATCGCCGACGACATCCGGGCGGCCATTGCCGTCCGGCACGGGGTCACCGTCCGTGACTTGCTGCTGGTGCAGTCGGGGACGATTCCCCGCACCTCCAGCGGCAAGATCGGACACCGTGCCTGCCGCGCCGCCTACCTCGACGGCAGCCTGCGCAGCGGTATCGGGTCCCCGGACGCTTTTGCCAGTGCCACAGACTGAAATCAGGAACCATGGCTGACACCGAACCTGACCTGCCCGACAACTCCGACCAGGCGGCCGCCGACGGTCCTGGCGGGAACGCGCCCGCCAAGAGGACTGATTTAACGGTCCCCGAGATGCGCGAATGGCTGCGTAACTGGGTGGGCCGGGCCGTCGGGCAGTCACCCGACGCGATCGACGAGTCGATCCCGATGGTGGAACTGGGCCTGTCCTCGCGCGACGCGGTGGCAATGGCCGCCGACATCGAGGACATGACCGGTGTCACGCTGTCGGTCGCGGTGGCCTTCCAGCATCCGACCATCGAGTCGCTGGCCACCCGCATCATCGAAGGCGAGCCCGAACGCCCCGACGACGCCGGCGAAGTCGACTGGACCCGCACCGGGCCGGCCGAACGCGTCGACATCGCGATCGTCGGGCTGTCCACTCGGCTTCCCGGCGACATGAACAGCCCCGAGGAAACCTGGCAGGCCCTGATGGAGGGCCGCGACGCGATCACCGATCTGCCCGAGGGCCGCTGGTCGGAGTTCCTCGAAGAGCCGCGTATCGCCGCGCTGGTCGCCAAGGCCCGCACCCGCGGCGGTTACCTCAAGGACGTCAAGGGATTCGACTCCGAGTTCTTCGCCATCGCCAAGACCGAGGCCGACAACATCGACCCCCAGCAGCGGCTGGCGCTCGAGCTGACCTGGGAGGCCCTCGAGCACGCCCGCATCCCGGCGTCCAGCCTGCGCGGCGAGGCCGTCGGCGTGTATGTCGGTTTCTCCAACCACGACTACCAGTTCCTGGCGGTGTCTGACCCGACGGTCGCGCACCCGTACGCGATCACCGGTACCGCGAACTCGATCATCGCCAACCGGGTGTCCTACTTCTACGACTTCCGCGGCCCCTCGGTCGCGCTGGACACCGCCTGCTCGAGCTCGCTGGTGGCCACGCATCAGGCGGTGCAGGCGCTGCGCAACGGCGAATGCGACGTGGCGCTGGCCGGTGGGGTCAACGCGCTGCTCACCCCGCTGGCGACGCTTGGTTTCGACGAGATCGGCGCGGTGTTGTCTCCCGATGGCCGGATCAAGTCGTTCTCCGCCGACGCCGACGGATACACCCGCTCCGAGGGTGGCGGCATGTTCGTGCTCAAGCGGGTCGCCGACGCCCGTCGCGACGGCGACCAGATCCTGGCCGTGATCGCCGGCAGCGCGGTCAACCACGACGGCAGGTCCAACGGCCTGATCGCCCCCAACCAGGATGCCCAGGCCGAGGTGCTGCGCCGGGCGTACAAGGACGCCGGGATCGATCCGCGCAACGTCGACTACATCGAGGCGCACGGCACCGGCACCGTCCTGGGTGACCCGATCGAGGCCGAAGCATTGGGCCGGGTGGTCGGCCGAGGCCGGAGCGCCGACCGCCCCGCGCTGCTGGGCGCGATCAAAACCAATGTGGGACACCTGGAGTCGGCCGCCGGCGCGGCCAGTCTGGCCAAGGTCGTGTTGTCGTTGCAGCACAACAAGCTGCCGCCGTCGATCAACTTCGCCGGGCCGAGTCCTTACATCGACTTCGAGGGCACCCACCTGAAATTCGTTGACAGCGCGACCGATTGGCCGCGCTACGGCGGCTACGCGCTGGCCGGGGTGTCGAGCTTCGGCTTCGGTGGCGCCAACTCGCATGTGGTGGTTCGCGAGCTGTTGCCCCGCGACCTCAAAGAGCCCGAGGCCCCGGCCCAGGTCATCGCGCCGGCCGCGCCCGGCGCCGACCCGACCGAGGCGCCCACGCTGGAATCGCACTCGCTGCGGTTCGACGACTTCGGCAACATCATCACCGACGAGTACGAGATCCCGGATTTCGAGCCCGAGCTGCCGGGCGTCACCGACGAGGCGTTGGAGCTCAAAGCGGCTGCGCTGGAAGAGCTTGCGGCCCAACAGGAGTCAGAGCCCACCAAGCCATTGATTCCGCTTGCGGTGTCGGCGTTTTTGACCTCCCGCAAGAAGGCCGCCGCGGCCGAACTGGCGGACTGGATGGAAAGCCCCGAGGGGCAGGCGGTTTCGCTGGAGTCGATCGGCCGATCGCTGTCGCGGCGCAACCACGGCCGCTCGCGGGCGGTGGTGCTGGCCCACGACCACGAGGAAGCCATCAAGGGCTTGCGCGCGGTCGCCGAGGGCAAGCAACGGCCCAACGTGTTCAGTGTGGACGGTCCGGTGACCAACGGCCCGGTGTGGGTGCTCGCCGGATTCGGTGCGCAGCACCGCAAGATGGGCAAGAACCTGTACCTGCGCAACCCGGTGTTCGCCGAGTGGATCGAGAAGGTCGACGCCCTGGTGCAGGACGAGCTGGGCTACTCGGTGCTCGAGTTGATCCTGGACGACTCGCAGGACTACGGCATCGAGACCACGCAGGTCACCATCTTCGCGATCCAGATCGCGCTCGGTGAGCTGCTCAAGCATCACGGTGCCAAACCCGCTGCGGTAGTGGGACAGTCGCTGGGTGAGGCCGCCTCGGCCTACTTCGCCGGCGGCTTGTCGCTGCGCGATGCGACCCGGGCGATCTGCTCGCGCTCGCACCTGATGGGCGAGGGCGAGTCGATGCTGTTCGGCGAGTTCATCCGGCTGATGGCGCTGGTGGAGTACTCCGCCGACGAGATCAAGACGGTGTTCTCCGACTTTCCGGACCTGGAGGTGTGCGTCTACGCCGCGCCGACCCAGACCGTCATCGGCGGACCGCCCGAGCAGGTGGACGCGATCATCGCCCGCGCGGAATCCGAGGGCAAGTTCGCCCGCAAGTTCCAGACCAAGGGCGCCAGCCACACCTCGCAGATGGACCCGCTGCTCGGCGAGCTGGCCGCGGAGCTGCAGGGCATCAAGCCGATGAGCCCCACGGCCGGGATCTACTCGACCGTGCACGAGGGCAGCTACGTCAAGCCCGGCTCGGAGCCGATCCACGACGTCGACTACTGGAAGAAGGGGCTGCGGCACAGCGTCTACTTCACCCACGGCATCCGCAACGCCGTCGACAGCGGGCACACCACGTTCCTGGAGTTGGCGCCCAACCCGGTGGCGCTGATGCAGGTGGGTCTGACCACGGCGTCGGCCGGATTGCATGACGCCCAGCTGATTCCGACGCTGGCCCGTAAGCAGGACGAGGTCGAGTCGATCACGTCGACCCTGGCGCAGCTCTACGTCTACGGACACGACCTGGACATCCGGACGATGTTCACCCCCGCCAAGGGGCCCTGGGACTACGCCAACATTCCGCCGACCCGGTTCAAGCGCAAAGAGCACTGGCTGGACGCGCACTTCAGCGGCGACGGCTCGATCATCATGCCCGGCACGCACGTCGCATTGCCGGATGGCCGCCACGTGTGGGAGTTTGCACCCCGGGGCGAGACGGCAGACCTGGCCGCGTTGGTGAGAGCCGCTGCGGCTCAGGTGATTCCGGACGCGCAGATGACGGCGGCCGAGCAGCGCGCGGTGCCGGGCGAGGGTGCCCGGCTGGTGACGACGATGACGCGGCATCCCGGCGGCGCCTCGGTGCAGGTGCATGCCCGCATCGACGAGTCGTTCACGTTGGTCTACGACGCGCTGGTCGCGCGGGCGGGTGCGGCCGTGGGCGCATTGCCCACCGCGGTGGGCGCGGGTGCCGCGATTGCACCCGTGGCCGAAGCGGGATCGACGCAAGCACCGGTCGCGGGGCCCGTCGAAGAGGACGTCGACGCGGAAACGTTGTCGGACAGCCTGACCAACCGCTACATGCCGTCCGACTTCGTCAAGTGGTCACCGGATTCCGGTGAGACCATCGCCGATCGCCTGGGCGCGATCGTCGGCGCCGCGATGGGTTACGAGCCCGAGGACCTGCCGTGGGAGGTCCCGCTGATCGAGCTGGGGCTGGACTCGTTGATGGCGGTGCGGATCAAGAACCGCGTCGAATACGACTTCGACCTGCCGCCAATCCAATTGACGGCGGTGCGTGACGCCAACCTCTACAACGTCGAGAAGCTGATCGAGTACGCGATCGAGCACCGCGACGAGGTCGAGCAGCTGCACGAGCACCAAAAGACCCAGACGGCCGAGGAGATCGCCCGGGTGCAGGCCGGGTTGCTCAGCGGCGCAACGCCGGAATCGCTGACCGCTCCCGCGCCGGATCCGCAGGCTGAGCCGCAGACCCAGCCGGCTGTACCGCCGTCGGATGTGGCGATTCCGCCGCCGCCGACCGATCCGTCCGGCCCGACGGGCAACGGCGCCAAGCCGAACCTGGCCGGAGCGGCCGAAGCGCTCAACTCCGAGGCGGTCGCCAAGGCGCTGAACTCCGATGTGCCGCCGCGCGATGCCGCCGAGCGGGTCACCTTCGCCACCTGGGCGATCGTCACCGGCAAGTCCCCGGGCGGCATCTTCAACCCGCTGCCCAAACTGGACGACGCCAGTGCCGCCAAGCTGGCCGAACGGCTTTCCGAGCGCGCCGAAGGGCCGATCACCGCCGAGGACGTGGTGAGCTCAGAGAACATCGAGGCGCTGGCCGAGAAGGTGCGCCAGTACCTGGAGGCCGGCACCGTCGACGGGTTCGTGCGCACGCTGCGGGCGCCGGTCGAGGGCTCGACCAAGCCACCGGTGTTCGTCTTCCACCCCGCCGGCGGATCGACGGTGGTGTACGAGCCGCTGCTCAACCGGTTGCCCGCGGACACTCCGATGTACGGGCTGGAGCGCGTCGAGGGCACGATCGAAGAACGTGCGGCGCAATACGTTCCGAAGCTGATCGAGATGCAGGGCGACGGGCCCTACATCCTGGCCGGCTGGTCGCTGGGCGGGGTGCTGGCCTACGCCTGCGCGATCGGACTCAAGAAGATGGGCAAGGACGTCGCCTGGGTGGGCCTGATCGACGCCGTGCGCGCCGGCGAAGACGTCCCGCAGACCAAGGAAGAGGTCCGCGCTCGCTGGGACCGCTACGCCCGCTTCGCCGAGAAGACCTTCCAGGTCACCATCCCCGCGATCCCGTACGAGCAGCTCGAGGAGCTCGACGACGAGGGTCAGATCCGGTTCGTGCTGGAGGCCGTCAGCCAGAGCGGGGTGCAGATCCCGGCCGGGATCATCGAGCACCAGCGCACGTCGTACCTGGACAACCGGGCCATCGACACCGCCGAGATCCAGCCTTACGACGGGCATGTGACCCTCTATATGGCCGATCGCTACCATGACGACGCGATCATGTTCGAGCCGCGATACGCCGTTCGGCAGCCGGATGGCGGTTGGGGCGAGTATGTCGCCGACCTTGAGGTCGTGCCGATCGGTGGCGAGCACATCCAGGCCATCGACGAGCCGATCATCGCCAAGGTCGGTGCGCATATGACCCAGGCGCTGAACAAGGTCGAGGCAAATTCCACGAGCCGGACGAGTTAGAACTAGATAGGTAGGCAAGTAGTGACGGATGTAGCGCCTGGGCCGGCTCCTGTCGTCCACACCACGGCCGAGAAGCTAGCCGAGCTCAACACTCGTCTGGAACTGGCCAAGGAGCCCGGCGGCGAGAAGGCCGCCGCCAAGCGCGACGCGAAGGGCATCCCCAGCGCCCGGTCCCGCATCCACGCACTGGTCGACCCGGGCACCTTCCTGGAAGTCGGGGCGCTGGCCAAGACCCCGAACGACCCCAACGCGCTCTACGGCGACGGCTGCATCACCGGCCACGCCATGATCGACGGGCGCCCGGTCGGGGTGTTCTCTCACGACCAGACCGTCTTCCAGGGCACCGTCGGCGAGATGTTCGGCCGCAAGGTGGCCCGGCTGATGGAGTGGTGCGCGATGGTCGGCTGCCCCATCATCGGCATCCAGGACTCCGGTGGTGCCCGCATCCAGGACGCGGTCACCTCGCTGGCGTGGTACGCCGAGCTGGGCCGCCGTCACGAAGCGTTGTCCGGAGTGGTGCCCCAGATCTCCCTCATCTTCGGCAAATGCGCCGGGGGAGCGGTGTATTCGCCCATCCAGGACGATCTCCTCGTCGCGGTGCGCGACCAGGGCTACTTCTTCGTCACCGGGCCCGACGTGATCAAGGAAGTCACCGGCGAGGAGATCACGCTCGACGAGCTCGGTGGCGCCGATGTCCAGGCCCGCTACGGCAACATTCATCACGTGGTCGACACCGAGGCCGAGGCGTTTCAGTACGTCCGCGACTTCCTGTCATTCCTGCCGTCCAACATCTTCGACAAACCGCCGGTCGTCAATCCCGGGCTGGAGCCCGAGATCACCCCGACCGATCTGGAACTCGACGCGATCATCCCGGACTCCGACAACGCGGCGTACGACATGCACGAGATTCTGCTACGGATCTTCGACGACGGCGATGTTCTCGAAGTCGCCTCGCAGCAGGGGCCCGCGATCATCACCGCGTTCGCCCGGGTCGACGGGCGTCCGGTCGGAGTGATCGCCAACCAGCCCATGTTCCTGGCCGGGTCGATCGACAACGAAGCCTCGGACAAGGCAACACGTTTCATCCGGTTCTGCGACATCTTCGAGCTCCCGCTCATCTTCGTCGTGGACACTCCCGGCTTCCTGCCGGGGGCCGAGCAGGAGCGCAACGGCATCATCAAACGCGGCGGCCGGTTCCTGTCCGCGGTCGTGGAGGCCGACGTACCAAAGGTCACGATCACGATCCGCAAGTCCTACGGCGGCGCCTATGCCGTGATGGGATCCCGGCAGCTGACTGCCGACTTCAACTTCGCCTGGCCCACCGCGCGCATCGCGGTGATCGGCGCCGAGGGCGCTGCCCAGCTGCTGATGAAGCGGTTCCCCGACCCGACGACGCCCGAAGCCCAGCAGATCAAGAAGGACTTCATCGAGGGCTACAACCTCAACATGGCGATCCCGTGGACGGCGGCCGAGCGCGGCTTCATCGATGCGGTCATCGATCCGCACCAGACCCGGCTGTTGATCCGTAAGTCGCTCCATCTGTTGCGAGACAAGCAGATCTGGTTCCGCGTCGGACGAAAGCACAGTCTGCTTCCGCTCTAGCCACCACGCCGAGTGTGAGTCTTACGACGCGACACGCCGTTTCGGCGTCGCTCAGTTCACGCTCGGCATGACCAGCGCGCCGGCCGCCAACTCGTCGAACCGATCCAGCGCTTCGTCCGACTCGGCGTCGATGCCGCGCAGCGGTCCGCGATCGGCCAGATACCGCTGCGCGTAAAGCTGGGCCACCAGCGCCTTGCGCTCACCGCCGCGGGTCTCCCGCTCCCAGGCCGCCTGCTCGATCAGCAGCGCGCCCGCGTACACGTCACCCATGAATTGGGCCAGCGGGTACAGACGCGCCTCGGCGACGGTGCTGTCGAGTTTGGTCCAGGCCGTGATCGCGGCATCCAGGTCCTCGATGCGGCGCGCCACCAGCCCGGTGGTCTCGTCGTCATCGGAGACCGACACCGCGTCGTGCAACCGCGCCAACAGCGTCTCGTGCGCCTGGGTCTGCTGGATGCCGCGGCGCACATCGAGACACAGGATATTGTCGGGCCCTTCCCAAATCGTGTTCACTTGTGCGTCGCGCAAAAGCCGTGCCACCGGCCAGGTTTCGATGTAGCCGTTGCCGCCGTGGATCTCGATCGCGTCCGAGGCCGCCGTGATGCCCAGCCGGCACACCTTGAGCTTGGTGACGGGCACCGCGATGCGCTGGCGCACGCTGCGCGGCTGGCGATGGTTGGCGGCGCCGGTGCCGTCGAAAACCATTGCTTGGGCGGCCTCGACGTCGACGATCAACTCGGCCAGTTTGCGTCGCATCAACGGCTTGTCGATCAGCGCGCCGCCGAACGCGTGCCGCTGCCGCGCATAGCACAGCGACTCGACCAGGGCGCGGCGCGCATTGCCCAGCCCGAACAAGGCGATGCCCAGGCGCGCGGCGTTGGTCAACTCCATCATCCGGCTCAGGCCTTTGCCATCGGAGGGGCCCGTCTGGGCATCCGGGCCACTTGGTTCACCGGACAACAGGAACGCCTCGGCGTCGACGAACTCGACCTCGCCGGACGCCACCGAGCGGGTGCCGAGCTTGTCCTTGAGCCGGCGCACCCGCACGCCGTTGCGCGAACCGTCGCGGCGGGTGCGCAGCACCAGGAAGTTGGCGATGCCGCGGGTGGAGTCGGGCGCCCCCTCCGGCTTGGCCATCACCACGAATGCCTCGCCGGCGCAGTTGGACGCAAACCACTTGAATCCGTTGAGCAACCACGAGTCACCGCTGCGCCGTGCCGTCGTCTCCAGCATCCCGAGGTCGGAGCCGCCGGTGCGTTCGGTCAGCAGCTGCGCGGTCTCGCCGGCCCATTCACCGGAGGCGAACTTGGCCTGCACATGCTCGGCCACGTCGGCCGGCGCGTAGGCGGCCACCAGCGACTGGACCATGCCGCCGCCGGTGCCCAGCGCGCAGCCCATCCCGATGTCGGCCTGGTTGAGTAGATAGTTGGACGCGAACAGCGCCAGCCCGGAGCTCACCTTCGCGGCCCGCGCGTCGGTGCGCAGTGCCTGCTGAGCCGCCAGCACCGCGCGCTTGGACTGGGTGAACGACGTCGGCATGACGACCTGGCTGACGTCGTGTCCCCACCGGTCGTAGCGCTCCAGCCGCGGCGGGTTGCGGTCCGTTTCCTCCGCCCAGCGGGCGACCGGGCCGCCCATCAGTTCACCGATACTGGTCAAATGTGGCTCTACGACCGCTAATTCATCCGGCCGCAGATAGTAGGCCATCGTGAACTGCAGCGTGGGGTCGGTGCGGTACCAGTTCAGGCCGACCGCTCCGGTGTAGTTGTCCGTCTGGTAGCGCCGCGACTTTTCCTCGGTCCAGAAGGGCAGCCGGTCCACGGCCTCAACGTCGTAGTCGCTCATCCCGCGACGGTATTACAGCCCGGACTCCGGGTGAAGACGCTGCGCCGTACGGTTCAGCTCTTCACCGGCCCGACAAGAAAGAGCAGACGGAAATTGCCGATCTGGATCTCGTCGCCGTCGCTGAGCACAGCCGAGTCGACACGCTCACGGTTGAGATAGGTCTTGTTCAGGCTGCCGAGGTCGACGATGTGGAATTTGCCGTCTTCCCTGCGGAATTCGGCATGCCTGCGGCTGACCGTGATGTCGTCGAGGAATACGTCGCTGGCGGGATGCCGGCCGACCGTGACGACGGGCTGATCCAATCGGAACTGCGATCCGGCATTGGGACCGCGTTTCACCACCAGGACGGCCGTCCCGCTTCCCACCGTCCGCATATCCTCGACGGCTGCCTCCGCGATCGCCGCCGAGTCGTCGAAGTCGCTGGGCACGCCGTTGCGTAACGCAGCGGGCATCCTGGTGGTCCGCTGCGGGATGTGTTCTGCTGCCGCGGTCATCGTTACCTCTCGGCTCGATCAGGACTCGATCAGGCGGCTCGGGGTAACTGCGGATCGGTGCTCACGGCCTGCGGCTCCGGCCGATGCGGTAGCGGAACCCAGCCGGCGTAGGTCAGGTACAGCCCCACCAGCGCGAATGCGATGCAGATCGCCATCCACCATCCCTGCGCACCGATCATGCTGCTGGCGACCGTCGCGAAGGCCTTGGGAAAGGCCAACAGAAGCACGCCGCGCAGCGTGATGAGCCAGCCCGTCAGCGACACGATGATCGCGGCGGCGCCGTTCCAATACTGGTGGGTCGCCACGATGACCAGGCCGAAGGCCAGGATGAAGGCACCAGCCACCCACGACCACAGCGGGCTTGCCTCGAAGTCTGAAAGGACCGCCTGCATGTCCGACGCGCGCGCCACGGCCGTGACGTCGACGATGACCAGGAACGGGCCGAGCACGCGGGCGAACATGCGTGTCTTGGCCTGCGCTTGCGGTGAAGCGTCCATTGCCGTGCCTCCGTGGTGTGCTGGTTGTTCACCCTCATCGCAGCATTCGATGGCGTGCTGCGGTAGGGACGGAAGTCCCGTTCGGTTGGGAAATTCGTCAGTGGTGACTTACGGCCCTCGCCGAGCGTGCGAGCCGGGCGCATGATCGGCCCAGAGGTCACAGAGCGAGGGAGACGGCGATGAAGGCCGACGTGGGTGACTGGCTCGTGCTCAAGGGCACCACGACCGGGGTAGTGGATCAGCGCGGCTTGATCATCGAGGTGCGCGGCGCGAACGGTGCACCACCGTTTGTGGTGCGCTGGCTCGCCAGTGGCCACGAGGCGACGGTGTTTCCGGGTTCGGATGCCATCGTCGTCACGGCGGCCGAGCAGCGACGGTCCGACGAGCAGGTACGCGAACGGGTAGCCGCAATGCAGTCGGAGCTGACGCATCACCATTACCAGTGACGGTGTTGCGCCGGCCAGTGGGTGTTAGACCGGCGCGACGAACTCCGAGGTGTAGAACTCGGCCGGACTCTGCGAGTGCGGATTCGGACGCTGGATAACGACCCAGACGCCCGTCGTGCCTGGGCGGATGGTGTCGGAAACGGTCACCGTTGCGCCGCCGGCGGGGTCGGTGTCCATCCCGGAAAACGCGGTCCCGGGATCCCCGGGACCACAGCCACCCGACCCCGGCCGGGGTTCCTGAATCAAGCCGACGTCGAAATGGGCTCCCGGTTCGGGCGCGTCCGACAAGTGCACCTCGGCAATCGCTTTCCCTCCGGCGGAATGGACAATGACCGACCCGGTGCCGAGGGCAGATTGCGGCACCATAGGTACGGTACTTACCAGACTGAAATCGCAACGCCGCAATTTGCTGTCCAAAACGACTGTTGTCCCGGCTTCGGCCCCCGCGGTGGCGATCCCCGTTGTCGCCACCGTCGACATGGCCGCTATGAATGCCGCCCGGTATCCGGCGCGGCGTGTTCGTGTGTGCATAAGGTCCTCGATCCCTCCCCTGCTGTGTTACCCGGATCACAGCGGAGTAGGTATTGACCCTTATTTGCTGAATTTAAACCAATTCAGCGAATTACACCTGTGCCAATTTAATAGCTCTATTCGACCGGTGACTAATTATGATTTCCGCATTTCGTAAAACCCTTGCAAGGCAGCCGTTTTCGTCGGGCCCTTTTAGGGCTTGATCCGGATCTGGCCGGGCGACCACCATCCGGTGCGCGTCGCGGTGCCCAAGTCGAGCTGCGCGGGCTGGGCGTCGGCGATCGTCTCGAACCGGCGCAGTGACCCCCAGTCCCGGCCCCAGTCGTGGGACAGGTAGGTCGACATCACGTGGGCACGCAGCAGCAGGTCGGTGATGCCCAGCAGGCCGCCGTTGACGCCGTCCTGCCAGGTGTCGGTGTCCTGCTTCTTGGCGTTGTAGTCCGGGGTGATGCGGAACCGCGGGATCTCGGTGACACCGTTGACGTGCAACATCGGTTGCTGGCACGGGAACGCCAACCCGACCGCCCAGTCCATCAGCACCGGCTGCGTCGAGCCGACGTACTCCTGCAACGAGCGCAGTTCCGGCACCCGCGGCGGGGTCACCGCAATCCAGTCGTCGGCCGTCAGGGACAGGTCCTCGGCCACCACTCGCACCGCGACGGCGTCTGCGGGCATCGCCGAGCGCGCGAAGCGAAGATTGCGCCACACCTTGGGCTGTTCCCCGTACAGGTCGTACGGCACCAGTCGGCCACCCGGCGCCACGGTGCCGCCGGGTCCGGGCAAGCCGAATTCCAGTTCCACGGTCTGCCCGCCGGTGTGGTGGTGCAGGATGCTGTTGCCGGCGATCGTGCCCGCGGCGGTCACCACCACCAGCGGGTGCCCGGCGTCCGGCTTCGGCAGCTGGTACCACGCTGAGGTGAGCCTGCTCTGCTGTTGCGCGCCGCTGGTGTAGCTGCCGGCCACCGGCACCCGCGCGGGGTCCAGCCCGTAGGGCAACGGGAGTAGTGACCCGTTGACGCCCGGCGCCGTGAGCTTGGTCGGCCCGTACCAGTCGTAGTCGGTACCGGGCTGCGGGACCGCGGTCTCCCGCACCGCTTCGGCCAGGGTGCGTTCCGGTATCCCGTTGGGGCTGAACCCCGTTGGGTTCACTCCGCCCAGCGGGCCCAACGGGCCGTAATCACCCGGCTCCGCGGTTTTGACGGGCGCCATGAAGCCGGCATTGCTGTCCGGCTCGACGAGCACGTCGTCGGCCAGCCCGCAGCCGCCGCTGAATTCACGCAAGTTGTCCCAGGCGTTGGAGTAGGTGGGGTACTGACGCACGATGCCGGCCGTCATCGACGCGATGAACACCAGCGCCATGAAGCCGGCCGCGATCGGGATCGGCGCCGCCGTCAGTGCCCGCGCCAACCGGCCCTCGCCGTGGCTCGGGTCGGCGAAGTGTAACCACGCCGCGTACACCGCGGTAATCGCGAAGAGTGCGAAAAAGATTGTACTGATTGAGATTCCGCCGACCTTCGGCATCGAACTGTTGAACGGCACGCCATAGCTCGACACGTACCACCAACCGTTGGTGGTGGCGAAGCACAAGGCCAACACGAACATCAGCGCCGCCAGGAACGCCATGCGATTGCGCGACCAGCGCAGCACCTTCGGCGACACCAGCACCGTCGTCAGCGCGGCCATCGCCGCACCCACCGCGGCGAACAGCCCGAAGTGGTGCACCCACTTGGTCGGGGTGAACATCAGGAAGAACATGGTGCCGAAGATGACACCCATCAGCCGCCAGGCCGGGCCGCGCGCCACTCCGGGAACTCGCTTGCGCCGCAACATGATGAACAACGCGGTGAACAAGCACAGCGCGGTGACCAGGAAGCCGAACCGGCGTGACAGCGAACCGTCCACGGTCGGCAGGATCAGATAGTAGTAGCGCAGGTTCTCGGTGTACCAGGCCTGGCTGGGCCCGATGTCGGTGCGAATCCTGGTGGCTTCCAACACCGTTGACAGCGTCTGGTCGGCGAATACCACGGTGAGGATCACGAAGCCGGCGGCCAGGATCGGGGCCACCAGCGGCCAGGTGCCGACCAGGCGATGCCGCTTGACCAGAATGCGCAGGATCGGACGGCCACCGGCGACCAGCGCGGCCACCGCTATCAGACCGGTCGGCTGGACGCCCAGCGTGAATGCCGCGGTGATCACCGCCAACGCCGCCGGGGTCAGCCGAGAGGCGCACATCGAGCGCTCGATCAGCACGTAGGTGATCAGCGAACCCACCGCGATGATCGGCTCGGGGCGCAGCCCGTTGTCGAACGGCATCCACGCGGTCAGCAGGACCAGGCCCGCCGCCCAGTTCGCGGCCTTGCTCGACGTCACCGCGGGCCCCAGCCGGGGCAGCACCTCACGCGAGAGCAGCAGCCAGCACACCAGCCCGGCGATCAAGTCGGGCAGTCGCATCCACAGGCTGGCGTCGCTGACATGGGTCATCAGCGCCAGCAAGTTGTAGTACCAGCCGAACGGGTCTTCCGGACTGCCGAACCAGCGGAAGTAGTTGGACATGTAGCCGGCGCGATCGGCGACCCGGGCCATGCCCAGGATGTAGCCGTCGTCCGACGAGTTCGCCCCGATCACGTGCCACAGCACGAACCCGAAGATCACCGTGGCGTCGGCGAGGGTGAACTTGCGCCAGCGCGTCGGGATCAGCCGGTGCATCCGGTGACCGTCAAGCTGGTCCAGTCGCCACAGCGCGACCAGCGAGACGATCGTCGACAGGATCGCGCCGACCATTGCCAGCAGCTTCAATGTCGTTGGGGTGGTGGAGAACCGGGTGTCGATGGTCGCCGAGAAGCGCAATCCCGGCGGCGCCGGGCCGGTCAGATCGGTGAAGACCCCGACGATCTGCGGGCGCAAATTGGGGTCGTTGAATCCGCCGCCGAGCGGCTTGCCGGCCGGGTCGGTCAGCCCGACGAAGGTGGCGAAAGTGCCGGCACGCGTGGAGGTTATCTCGATGCGCTGGCACTGTGTGGACTCCACCTGCGCGCGCGACGCACTGGCGATCACCACGTTGCGGTCGGTGACGTCGACGCGCTTGGCGTTGACGACGACGAACAGCGCGTTGAGCGCCGCGTCCTTCCCCTTCTTGGGTGCGGTGCTCAGCACCACGCCGCCCTCGGGCGGCAGCCCGCGCGTCGCGTCGCACGGCACGGTGGCCGTCACGTCGACCGGGCTCAGGGAAATGAGCGGAGCCGTCACGCTGTTGAACTGGCCGTTTTGAGGCCAGTTCAGCATCGCGGTGGTCTGCACGACAGGCAGCAGCGGTGTGGCGACCGACAATACGAAGCCGATCAATCCGGCGATCGTGGCGACCCACCGGGTCACCCGGACGTCGTCACGGGCGGCGGCCTCGGCCGGTCTGTCGACGACGATGCTCATGGCAACGCCCGAATCGGTCCCTGGCGGCTCCAGCCGTTCACGGTCATCACACCCTGTTCGATCACGGCATCCGGCGCCTGATCACTCGGCACCAACGGGAAATACTGCTCAACCGATCCCCAGTCGCGATACCAGTCGCCGCGCAGGTAGGTCGAGATCGTCGACGTCCGCAGCATCACCTGGGTGAACAGGAACGGCCCGCCGGTCTCGCTGGCCTCCCACCCGTTCGACGACGACGCCGTCTGCTTGTGGTCGGGCAGGATGCGGAAGCCGGGAAGTTCGGCAACGCCGAGGTGTTCGGAGAACGGCCGCTGGCACGGGAAGTTCGCGGCGGTGGCGATGTCCATCAGCACGGGCGTCTGCGATCCCATCAGCTGCTGCAGGGTCTGCAGCACCGGGACCCGCGGCGGCGTGAACGCGAACCACTGATCCTCACTGAGGTTCGGGTCGTAGGCGACGATGCGGGCCACGTTGGCCTCCGGCGGCGCCCAGGTCAGTGGGAAGCGCAGATTGCGCCACGCCGGCTCGGGCCCGATGTCGATCGGCTGCACCTCGGCGAGCGGCTGGGTGGTCCCATCGGGGCGGGTGACACCCCACTGCAGTTTCAGCGACTGCCCGTAAGTGAACGTGCCGTCCTCTTTGTACGACCAGATGGCGCCCGCGGCGGATACCACCACCACCGGCCGGTCCGGTGTGCGCGGCGGCAGCTGATACCAGGACGAGGTGGCGGTGGCCGCCAGCGAGTTCTCGCCGTAGCTGCCCATCACCGGGGTGCGGGCCGGGTCGAGGCCGAACGGCAGGGCCACGTTCGACCCGTTCACCCCGACCGGGCCCTTCCCGCCGGCGGTCCCCGCGGAGTCACTCATCGCGGCGTTGGGCTTGTTGGGGGACGCGTCGGAATTCACCACCCCGGGTTTGGTCACCACCGGATAGGACCGCAGGTCGTCGCCCACCCCGCCGGGTTTGAACCCGACCGGGTTAACGCCCCCGAGCGGGCCGTCAGGTCCGAACGTCTGTCCCGGAACAGGTTGCAGCAGGCCGAGGTTGGGGTTCGGCTCGGCCAGCACGTCGTCGGCCATCGCGCAGCTGGTCTTCGAGAGCCCCGACTCCAGCGCGGCCAGGTTGGCTTTGGCCGTGGTGTAGAGCGGGTAGCGGAACACCGCGCCCTTGGCCAGCGAGCCGACCTCGCCCAGCACCATGATCGTCGCGACGATCAACAGCGGAGTGGATGCCAAGACGCGGTTACGCCGGCTCTCCTTGATCTCGGTGTGCCCGGCGTAGTCCATCCGGAAGTGCAGCCATGCGGCCAGCAGTCCGGTCGCGATCGACAGCGCCAGGAACATCGTCGTCACCGGGTGGCTGGCGACGACGGGCTGGATGTCGAACCACGGCACCCCGTAGTTGCCGACGTAGAACCAGCCGTTGACGCCCGACGTGGCGACTGCCAGCACGAACAGCAGGGCGGTCACGTACAGCGCCAGGTTGCGGCGGCTGTGCAGACCGATCCGGGCGAAGGCGAACGCGGTGATCGCGCCGAGCGCTCCGGCCAGGCTGGCGAATGCGCCGAACTGCACCGCCCATTTCGTCGGCGTGAACGTCAGCAGCAGCAGCCCGAGCGCGGTGGTGCCGATCAACCGCCAGGCCGGGCCGCTGGCCAGCCCTTGCACCCGGCCACGGCGCAGCAGCACCATCAGCATGCCGAACAGGCAGAGGAACAGCACCAGGACCGCGAAGCGCCGCGCCATCGATCCGTCGGGGTTGGACTCGACGGTGAGGAAGTAGTAGCGCAGCCAGTCCTGGTACCACGCGATCGTCGGCCCGACCTTGTATTTGATGCGGGCCGACTCGGCGATCGTCGCCAGCGTCTGGCTGCGGAACACCACCACCAGGATCAGCGACAGCGACGCCGCCAGCACGGCCAGTGGCGCGAGCAGCCCGTCGGTCGCCCGTCGGCGCCGGATGATCGTCGCGATGGCCCGGGCCCCGGTCAACAGGGCCGCGACGGCGATCAACCCCTGCGGTGCCAGCGTCACGGTGAGCATCGCGACCACGATCGCTACCGCGGCGGGAGCCAGCCGTTGCAGCGCGATCGCACGCTCCACCAGCATCCAGGTGACAATCACGCCGAGCGCGATCAGCGGCTCGGGGCGCAGGCCGTTGTTGAACGGCAGCCACGCGGCCAGGAACACCACGCCGCCGGTGAGCACCGCCACCGTGTTGGATCCCAGTCCGCCCTTGCCGGGCCCGAGCCGGCGCAGCCCCCAATGGCTAAGGATCAGCCAACAGGCGATACCGGCCAGCGTGGCCGGCAGCCGCATCCACACGCCTGCGGTGCTGACCGCCGCCAGCTTGGACAGCACGGCGAGATACCAGTCGAACGGCGCCTCGGTGGTGCCGAAGTAGCGGTAGTAGTTGGCCACGTAGCCGGCCTTCGGGGCTACCCGCGCGATGGTCAGGTTGTAGCCGTCGTCGGACGAGGTGGCGCCGATGACGTGCCACAACAGCAGCGTCGCGATCACGCCCACGTCGCTGAGCCAAGCGGCCCAGCCGACCCGCCACCAGTTGGCCCGTTGCTCACCGGGGCGGTACCGGGACAGCCACGCCACCGGGGAGCGCCAGTTGACCAGGGTGCCACCGCGGCTGTGGCGATCCAGCATCGCCAGCGCGACGATGGCGACCAGGACCGCCAGCACCCCGGCGGCCATCACCAGCTTCTTGAGGGCCGTCGGCGCCGTGATGAAGCGGGTGTCGATATCGACCCGGGCCGACAGCCCCGGTTGCGGCGCGACCTTCAGGTCGGTGAAGATACCGCCGACCTGCGGCTTCTTTTCGGCGGGCAGCACGCCGGCGGCGCCGGGGATGCCGACGAAGTCCGCCCCGGCCGCGCCCGCGTCGGCCCAGACGTGCAGCACGCTGCAGGCGCCGATCGCCGAGCGCTTGGCCACCGCGGCCACGGTGTCGCGGAACGCGACGACGACCACGTCCTTGTCGGCCCGTACGAACAGGCCGTTCTTACCCGGGTCCACGCCGCCGGTCGGCAATGTCGAGACCACTAATCCGCCGCTGTCCGGCAGGGTGGCCATCGCCGGGCAGGGAATGGAGATGTCGAGGGCCCGCGGCGCCCCGGATACCAGGGGCGAGGTGACCTGAGTGATGTGTCCGTCGACCGTGCCCTGCGGCCACAGAATGGTCGCGGTGGTCTGCTTGACCGGGAGCAACGGCACCACGAGGCACAACAGCAGGCCCGCTAGCCCGGCAACGACGGCGACCAAGCGCAGGATCGGCTGCGGTCGCTCGTCGTGGGGCACGGGGTTCGATGGTAAGCGACGCACCTTTGTCGGTTGAGGATGCGGGGCCGCGCAACGGGCCGGTTGCCGCGGTAAGTGCCGCGCACGTTCGAGGATTCATACCTTTCTCCGGCCAGGTCTGAAACCATTTACTGCGATGACGGCCTCAGGTCTGCGGTTCGGTGTGTTGGGTCCCTTGCAGGTGACCGCCAACGACACCCGGCTGAATCTGGGCGCACCGAAGCAACGCGCCGTCCTGGCGATGCTGGTGATCAACCGCAACCGGCCGGTGTCCGTCGACTCGTTGATCGGCGCGGTCTGGGACGAGGATCCGGTGCCGGCCGCGCGGATCAGCATCCAGTCCCATGTGTCCAACCTGCGGCGGCTGTTGCGCACCGCCGAGGCCGAGCAGATGCTGGCGAGCGTCCCGCCCGGTTACCAGCTCAGCATCGCCGACGCCGACTGCGACCTCGGCCGCTTCAGCACCGAGAAGGCGGCGGGCACCCAGGC
Organism: Mycobacterium sp. NGS40; assembly: GCF_059812735.1. Classification (NCBI taxonomy): domain Bacteria; kingdom Bacillati; phylum Actinomycetota; class Actinomycetes; order Mycobacteriales; family Mycobacteriaceae; genus Mycobacterium; species Mycobacterium sp. NGS40. The sequence goes on along the minus strand of NZ_JCALDG010000005.1, from coordinate 212,461 downwards.
CGCCGCCGCGGGCCGGTTCGAGGACGCCGGCAGCCACCTGTCCGCCGCGCTGAGCCAGTGGCGCGGGCCGGTCCTCGACGACCTGCGCGAGTTCGCCTTCGTCGACGCGTTCGCCACTGCGCTGATCGAAGAGAAGGTCGCCGTCCACACCGCCCGCGCCCAGGCAGAAATCGCCTGCGGGCGCGCCGAATCCGTCATCGGTGAGCTCGAGGCGATCACCGCCGAGTATCCGTACCGGGAACCGGTGTGGGCGCAATTGATGACCGCCTACTACATGACCGAGCGGCAATCCGACGCCCTGGGTGCGTATCGGCGACTGAAGACGGCACTGGCCGAGGGGCTCGGCATCGATCCCGGGCCGACGGTCACTGAGCTGCATGAGCGCATCCTGCGCCAGGAACCGCCGCCGCGCACCCGGGCGGCCCTGACCACCCTGAAGGTCAGCGTCGACGCGCCCGTCGTCGAGTCTGCCCCGATTCCGACCGACGGGTCGGTCGTTGTGTTGTTGCGCGACAAGGCCGGAAGCCAGTACCGGCTCCACGACGCGACCACCCGGATCGGGCGTTTCATGGACAACGACATCGTCCTCGACGACAACGACGTCAGCCGCTATCACGCCGTGATCACCGACAGCGGAACCGGTTTCGTAATCACCGATCTGCGCTCCACCAATGGCATCGAGGTGCAGGGCAAGCGCGTCCGCGGCAGCGTTGTCCTTGGCGACGGCGATCACATCAAGATCGGCAGCCGAGAGTTCACCGTCGAAATACGTTCGGAATAGCCGTTATTCGGGTAGCCTTGCCGCCAGTGTCGCGCAGCCGGGGCCGTCGAGGTCGGCCAGTGCCGCCCGGCGCCCGGCCATCGCCATCAGCAGGGCCTCACCCGGGCCGGTGACCTCGGGGCCGCTGCCGTGGGTCCAGTCGACATCGCTGGCCCGCAGCCGCAGCCCCCTGATCCGCCGGCCCGCGCCCAGGCGTGGGTTTCCCGGCACCAGGCCGAGCACCCGCTTCAGCCGTTCGGCCGGCACACTGCGGGGCCGACCCAGCGACCGGCGGATGTCCTGGTGATGGATCGTGCCGTCGACGAGGGCGATCATGCCGCCGAAACCCGCTGTCAATCCCCGCGGTTGGAGGTGGCTGCGCAGAAATACGAGCAGTTGCTGGGTGCTCAACACGGCGAATTCGTCGACCCCCACCTGATTGGCCCGGACCACCCGCCCCTTCGCGAAACGCTTCAACAGCCCGACCATGCCGAGCTCCTCGTAGCTGATCACATGTGCGACAACGTCTTTGACGGTCCACCTGGAGCACAGGCTCGGCGTCTCCCAGTCCTGCGGTGACAACGTGGTCAGGAAATCCGCAAGGTCGGCCCGCTCGTCGTGGGCCATGCTCATCATGGACGGGGCGGTCATTCCCGTACTCCGGCGGTGAGGCCGACGTAGCGCTGCAGGTACAACGGCCACCCGGCCTCGCCGTCGACTCCGTCGGCAACCGACTGCCAGCCGGGGCCGTGCCGGTCGAGGTGGCGGTGCTCGAGCTCGACACGCGTGCGTGTTTCGGACTCCGCGGTGAAACGCACCTCGACCTCGCTGGTTCGTGACTGGTCGGCTTCCGGTTGCCAGGACGGACTGATGTCCCAGGTGAACAACAGCCGGTGCGGGGGTTCGTAGGCCAGCACGCGCGCCCATCGGCACTCGGTGCCGTCGACGCCGCGGTCGTATATGTGCCCGCCCGGGTGGGTTTCGAATACCGTCTCGGCGATCGGGACCGCGAGTAGGTTGTGCTCACGTGGTTTGAAGTCACCGAACTGCTCGGTGAAGACGGCGAACGCACGCTCGATCGGGGCGTCGACGATGACCTGATGCTGAATCTCGGATCTTCGCGGCTGGGTCATGACTCCTGTCCTTCGATCTCGGGGAATTTGGCCGCGTAGTTGGCCAGGGCTTGGGTCCAGAACCGGTCCAGCTCGGCGCGCATCGCATCTAGGCCTGTCGGGTCGAGCTGGTAGACGCGGCGGGTCCCCGCCGCCTGGTCACGCACCAAGCCGGCGCATTTGAGCACCTTGAGGTGCTGTGAAACGGCCGGGCGGCTGACGGGTAGATCCCGGGCCAGTTCCCCGACGGCCGACGGACCGTGCGCAAGGCGCTCCATGATTGCCCGACGGGTGCGATCCGCCAGGGCGACCCACGCGTCACCATCGACTTGGTAAGTCATCACGAACCGTAAGTCTACGCTTACCTACCGCGAAGGGCAATGCCTGCGCGGCACCCCCAGAACATCGAATGCCCAGGTCACGGGCACATGAATTTTGCAAGGATCTCGCAAAGACCCGGCAAGCGGCGCGCGTGAGACTACCGGCGTCGGCAAACAAACCAAGAAAGAGTCGCACAAGCCGACGGCGACAAAAGCGCAAAGGAATCGATCATGAACTGGACGCGGATTATTGCCGGGGCGGTGGTGGCGGGTGGCGTTTCGGCTGCGGGGCTGGGCTTGGCCGTGTTCGCGACCTCCGATGGGCCTCAGTACTGGTGCCCCGGGGACGCGATGCCCGCTTCCCCCGGGCTCACCTGGGACATGACCGTCTGCCACCAATACCACCAGCTTTCCGGCGGCCAAATCGCCGAGGGTCCCGCGCCCGGCCGCCGCTGAATGTGGGATCGGTAGCGCTGTTGACCGGATGCACTGGCGACATGAACGTGAACTTCACCATGAAACGAGTACTCGCCGGGGCGGTGCTGTCGGGCGGATTCGCCGTCGCTGGGTTGGGCTTGGCCGCGGGAATCGGCCAGGCTCAGCCCGCCCCAATGGTGTGTCAGGACGGTGGCACCGTCCCAACCCCGACGAACAGCTGCACCTATCAATGGTGCCCGGGCTCACCGATCATGAAGAACATGCCCAACTGGGACCGAAGCGTTTGTCACCCTTGGTATTTCGATCAGAACAGCCCGGTGACCAACTCGACCATCATCGAAGGGTTCCCGCCGCCGCGGCCGCCGTCGCCGCCCTGCATCCCCTTCATCAACTGCCTGCCGGGGCTGTGACTAGCCCCGGCGAAGCGGAGCCGGGTCCCACAGGCCACTGCGCGTCGCCGTGCCCAACTGCAGACGGGCGGGCTGGGCATTGGAGTAGTACGGCGTCAGGCGCTGCAGCGAGCCCCAGTCGCGCGACCAGTCGTCCTTGAGGTAGGTGGAAATCGTGGTCGCCTTCACCAGCAACTCGGTGACACCCAGTGGCCCACCGCCGTTGTTGTCCATCACCGGCGAATTGGCCTCGGCGCCAAACCGATCCGGCAGAATCCGCCACTTGGGTGTCTCGTCGACACCGTTTTGATGGCCGAACGGCCGCTGGCACGGGAATGCCAAACCCACCAGCCAGTCCAGGAACACCGGGTCCGCCGAGCCCACCACCTGCTGCAGCGTGTGCAGCTGGGGAATCCGCGGCGGGGTGACCGCGATCCAGTGCTGCGGCGCCAGATCTTCGTCGTTGGCGATCAGGCGGACCTGGGTCGCGTTCTCCGGAATCCATGACATCGGCATCCGCAGATTGCGCCACGCGGGGGAGGCGCCGACATCGAAGAACTGGAACGACCCACCCGGGTGTCCGCTGGCCGCCTGGTCGTCGGTAGCCCACTGCATCTGCACCTCGCGGGGATCGAACCGGCCGGCCGCCGAGACCACCAGTAGCGGACCGGCCTTGTCGCGCGGCGGCAACCGGTACCACCCGGAGCGAAGCACGGCGGGCACCTGGATGCCAGGCCGCCAGCTGCCCAGCACCGGAGTATGCGCCGGATCAAGGTTGTAGGGCAGCTGGGCGCGCGAGCCGTTGACTCCGGGCGCGGCGCTGGTACCGCCCTCGGTGCCGGCCTCACTGGTGGTCGTCTTACCGTCTTCGTTGACGAAGCTGCGGTCACCCGGACGCTCCATAACCGGGTCGGCCGAGACGTCGGCGGGAATACCGTTGGGCGTGAAGGCTTCTGACAGTCCGGCGCCCAGCGCGTCGCCCACCGGGCCCGACATCGGCGACAGCATGCCGGCGTTGGGATCCTGCTCCACCATGACGTCCTCGGCCAGGCCGCAGGACTTGCCGGTCAATGCCTCCAGGTTGGACCGGCCCACCGACCAGGCGGGGTATTGGCCGGTCATCGCCAGCGTCAGTGAGACGACCTCGAATGTCACCAGTGCCCACGCCGCAATTGCCAACGGGGACTGGACGATTGCGGACATCCGCGCCCGACTGCGGGTCTTCGGTGGTCCACCGGATGGCCCGTCGGGAGACACGAAATGGAACCACGCCGCCAGCAACAGCACCACCAGCGTCAGCCCGAGCAGGACGGTCGCGAACGCGTAGTGCCACGCCGGGAATGCATTCGACCATGGCACACCGAAATTGGAGACGTACCACCAGCCGTTGACGCTGGCGAACGACATCGCCACCAGGAACAGCACGGTCGCGGAGAACACGGTGCGGTTGCGGCGCGAGCGCATCGCCACCCCGGTGACCGCGACCGCCGCCAACGCGCCCAGCGAGCCGGCCAGCCCGGCGAACACGCCGAAGTGGTGGGTCCACTTGGTCGGGGTGAACATCATCGCGAGGAACGAGATGATCGTGATGCCGACGATGCGGCGGCTCGGTCCGGCCGCGGTGCCAGGAATTCGGCCCTTGCGCAACGACATTGCCACCGTGATGCCCAGCGCGAGCAGCACCGCCAGCACCGCGAAGCGGCGGGCGACCGATCCGTCGGGGCTGGCCATGAACAGCCGCTCGTAACGGATGTGCTCGTCGAACCAGCTCAGGCTCGGCCCGAGGGCACGTTTGAGCGCGGTCGCCTGCAGTTCGCCGGCCAGGGTCTGGTCGCGGAAGATCAGGATGATCGTGACGGTGGCCGCGGCCGCAATGGGCGCCAGCAGCGGCAGCGCCCCGAACTGTCGGGATCTGCGGTGGATGATGGTGCGCAACGGCCCGACCGCCACCAGCAGGGCGCCGATGGACGCAATGCCGGTCGGCCCGGAGAACAGGGTCAGCGCGCCGATGATGCAAGCGATCGCCACCGGCAGCAGCCGGTTGGTGGCCACCGCCCGCTCGACCGAGCACCAGGTGAGCAGGATGCCCAGGGCGATGATCGGTTCCGGCCGCAGCCCGTTGTCGAGCGGCAACCACGTCGCCAGGAACAGCCCCGCGGCCGTCCACGCCGCCGCGCGGTTGGTCTTCACGGCGTGGCCCAGCCGGGGGATGACCTCACGGCTGATCGCCCACCAGCAGGTCAGGGCCATCGCCAGGGTGGGCAGCCGCATCCAGACGCTACTGGTGCTGACGTGCGCCCAAATCGCCAGCAGGTCGTAGTACCACCCGAACGGCGCTTCGGGCGTGCCCAGCCACCGGTAGTAGTTGGCCATGTAACCGGCATGTTCGGAGACCCGGGCCATGGTCAGGATGTAGCCGTCGTCGGAGGTGTTGGCGCCGACGAAGTGCCACCACACCAGCACGGCGATCACGAGCGCGTCGAGCCCGCCGATCGACCACCACCGCGACGGCAGGAAGCGGCGGTGCCTGGTGCCGTCGGCGGTGTCGAGCACGTGCAGGGCGATCAGCGCGACGGCGGTCAGCACGACGCCGAGGATCATCGCGGCCATCTTCAGCGGTGTGGGGCTGCTGCTGTAGCGCGTGTCGACGGTCGCCGAGAAGCTCAGGCCCGGCGGCGCCGGCCCGGACAGGTCGGTGAACACGCCGACGATCTGCGGCCGGAAGTCGTAGCCGCTCTTCTCCCCGCGCAGCGGGGAGCCGGGGTGTTCGGCGTTGGGTCCGTAGCTCAGGCCGACGAATTCTGCGGTGACCCGGTCGGCATGCGCGGTGAAGGTCAGGCGCTGGCAGGCCGGACTGAGGACCTGGCTGAGCGGCGCGACCACGACCGGGACATTGCGGACGATCAGCACCAGCTCGTCGTTGGCGCGCTGGATCAGCAGCCCCCGGTCGATGGCCTTCGGAGCCTGCTTGGGCACCGTCGACAACAGCACTGTCTTGCCGGCGCTCTGCGGTCCGATCAGCCCAGCGGCGGCCTGACACGGGACGGAGATGTTCAACTCGGTGGCCACATAGCCGATCAGCGGCGCTTCGACGCTTTGGAAGGTGCCGTTCTGCGGCCAGTTGAGCTGGGCGGTGGTTTGGTTGACCGGCAGCAGCGGTGTGGCGATCGCTAGCAGCGCTCCGAGCAGACCGGCGACGACGGCCACGATGCGAGCGGTCCGGTGCCTTGCTCCCGCTCCCTTCACGGACCTAGATGGTAGTTCTTCGGCCAAGTCGCGCGCGGTGTCGGTCGCCATCAGCGTCCTGCCGCGGGTTGGGCCAGTGGCCGGCGGATGGCCAGCACAAACGGGCCGACGCTTTGCACGGCGAATCGCGGGTCGTCGAACAGGGCGGCCCGCAGGTCGACGGTGTAGCGACGCACGTTGGGCTGGTTGGGGTAAACGTCCTCGGCGAGCCGCAGCGTGTAGGTGTTGTTCGCGCCCCGGCGCATCAGAAACACCGTCGGCGGTGGCCACGGCGAGGTGTCCAGCGCGTGCAGGAACTCGTCGGGACTCGTCAGGCTGGACCACTTCTTGATCTGCGCGGCCCGTAAGTCGAACTGCGCCAGGGGATTGGCATAGTGCGACGTCAGCCCCTGGAAGCCCCAGTAGGGGTAGTAGGACAGGAAGCTGTAGTCGGCGGTCAGCACCACGGTCTGATCCCGCGGCTTGCCGGTGACTGCCGTGATGGCGGTGTCGATGGCGGAGTAGAACTTCTCGGCACCCGGCGGGCGCCGGTCGCCGCGCTGGCCGTGTCCGTCGGTGTCGGTGTAGGCGATGGTCAGGTCCGGGCGCAGCACGTCGGGAATGTCTTGGCTGAAGGCGATGGTGGCGGTCATCCCGATCGCGCCGGCCACCGGGATGGTCGCCCTTTCCCAGGCCCCGCCGCGTTCGTGGAGGGCAAGCGTGGCCTCGATGAAGCCGAACACCCCGGCGGCCACCAGCAGCACGCTCAGCGTCGGCTGTAGCCGGAACGACAGCAGCGTGGTGCGCGCCAGTGTGGTCAGCATCGACAGCAGCGACCAAAGGTAGATGGCCAGCACGCCGATCGTCAGCGCGCCCGCACGCGTGGACGCTCGCGTGCGCACGACCAGCCACAGCGTGCCGAGCATGCAGATCGCTCCGAGCAGCGAGAACTGCAGCATCGGGAAGGTCAGCTCGGCGCCGTCGGCTGGGAGGTAGTGAAACGCGCTGCCGCTGTTGCTGACCGGATTGCTCGCCGCCCGTATCAGGAACGGCAGCCAGGTGGTTGCCGCGATGGCGGCGGCGATGCCCGCAATGACGGCGATCCGGCGCAGCGGGTCGAGCGCGGCTTTCCAGCCGGCCGCCCGCCAGCGTGAGACGGCCAGCACCAGCGTCATCAGCGCGATCGTGAACGCGGTGTAGCCGAACAGCAGCGAGTACCAGGTCGCGGTGAAGCCGAGGAACAACCCGGCGCCGACGACCGCGGCCCACCCTTGAGCCCTCGGCCGGTCCCCCTCTTCGCCCACTGCCCGGCTGGCCGGGCTTTCGGGCTCGGGCGCCCCGCCAACCGGGCGTCCGGTGCCCGGGGAGCGCTCGCCGGCGCGCAGGCCCGACCACGCCAGCACCAGCACCGGCGGCAGCAGCACGGTGATCATCGCGGCGTAGGGCTCCGGCGAGCTGTAGGCCAGCGTCACCGCCGCGGTCGCGGTGGTGACGATCAGCGCGTACTCGAACCGGATCATCCGCCACCACAGCACCAGCGCAACCGCGATGGCGATGGTGATCGAGGTGATCGCCCACGGCTTGAACAACTCCCACGCCGGCATCCTGGTCAGCACCGCCGCGCGCCCGCCGATCCAGAACCAGCCCGGCGGGTAGAACGACGGCAGCCCGAGATAGGTCATGTCGTGCAGGGCGGGGCTGTCGGCCAGGCGTGTCAGGTACTCGGTGCGGAACTGCTGATCGACGGAGATGCCGAACAGATACAACTTGGTCGCTCCCAGGGGCATGCCCAACGTCACGACGGAAAACGCCGACACGAACACCAGCCCGCAAAGCTGGGCGACCCACCGCCACCGGCCGGCCCGCCGCCACAGCCAACCGGCGCCGAGCAGCCCGATCAGGCAACCGACCTGGCCGACGGTGGTCAGCGCGTGCAGCTGGTTCGACGACGGGAAGGCGGGCCACTGGACCCGCGCGATGGCGATCAGCGAGGCCACCGAAACGACGGCTGCCACCAGCACCGCCGCCAACATCTGGCCGAGGCTGGCCAGCGCGTTGCGCATGATCAGATGGGCAGCTTGCGGAAGATGGGCCGCGGGATATGTCGCAACACCATCATCACGTACTTGAATGCTGCTGGCGCCCAAACCAATTCCTTACCTTTTGCGGACGCGGTCACCGCGAGGTCGGCGACGTACTCCTTGTCGACGGTCAGCGGCGCTTCCTTGACGTGCGCGCTCATCCGGGTACGTACTTGGCCGGGGCGGATCACCAGAACGCGAACCCCAAACTCGCGCAACGCCTCTCCGAGGCCCAGATAGAAACCGTCCAGGCCGGCCTTGGTGGAGCCGTAGACGAAGTTGGACCGCCGCACCCGCTCGCCGGCTGCCGAACTCATCGCGATGATTTGACCGAAACCCTGAGCGCGCATCTTCTCGCCCAGCAGCACACCCACCGAAACCGCTGCTGTGTAATTGATCTCGGCGGCAAGCACAGCCTTGTGCTGGTTCTGCCACAGCTCCTCGGCGTCGCCGAGGATGCCGAACGCGACGATGGCCACATCGACGTCACCCCCCGCGAAGGCCGCGTCGATCATCTTGGGGTGGCTCTCAGGGTCGGTGGCCTCGAAGTCGATCAGCTCGACCGAGCGCGCACCGGCGGCCTTCATCTGCGCGACGGCGTCCTCACGCCCGGGGTCACCGGGCATGGCGGCCAACAGGATTCGCGCATGCGCATTCTTCAGGTAGCGCGCGCAGATCGCGAGCCCGATCTCGGAGGTGCCGCCCAGCAGCAGGATTGTCTGCGGGTTTCCCACGGCGTCAAGCACCATCTAGAGCAGCTCCAAACGTCGGGCCATGTCGGAGGCGAAGACCCGCAACGGGTCGGCCTTGCGGCGCACGGCAATCCATTCGTCGATGCGCGGATACATGGCGTGAAAGGTTTCGGCGGTGGTGCGCGAGTCCTTGGCCGTATAGACCCGTCCGCCGAATTCGAGTACCCGGCGGTCGAGTTCGTTGAGGAACTCGTTGATCCCGGGCTTGTTGGGGAAGTCCATCGCGACGTTCCAGCCGGCCATCGGGAAACTCAGCGGCGCGCGGTTGCCCGGACCGAAGAGCTTGAACACATTGAGCGCCGAGTAATGCCCCTGCGTTTGGATCCAGCGGATGATGGCCTTGAATTCGTCAAGCGCATCCGGCGGCACCAGGAACTGATGCTGTGCGAAACCCGTTGGCCCATAAGCGTTATTCCAGCCGCTGACCAGGTCGAGCATGTGGTAGAACTGCGACAGATTCTGGATCTTGCCGGTGTAGTTGCCGCCCAGGCGGTAATACGTCTCGCCGATCGCCATGAACGACAGTTTGTTCATGGCGCTGACCGGAAACAGGTTCGGCACCGTCAACAGTTGTGGTGCATCGAATTTCAGCGGGTTCTTGGCGAGCTTCTTCGGCAGCTGATCCAGCGTGGCGAGGCTGCCCCGGCTGATCGAGGCCCGGCCGAGTTTGGGTGGTGGGCTGATCAAATCGAACCAGGCGCTGGAGTAGGTGTAGCGGCTTTCGCTGCCGTCGACGTGCACGGCGACCGTCTCGTCGAGGTCCTTGGTGGCCACGCCGTCGGCGATGAAGTACGCGGTCTCGGTCGGGGTCATCGCGATCGTGGCGCGCAACACGATCCCGGTCAGGCCGTTGCCCCCGACCGTCGCCCAGAACAGTTCGGACTCAGGGCCCTCGGGGGTGATCGTGTGCACCGAGCCGTCGGCCATCAGCAGGTCCATCGACCGCACATGACTGCCGAAGCTGCCCGCACTGTGATGGTTCTTGCCGTGGATGTCCGACGCGATCGCGCCGCCGATGGTGACTTGGCGGGTTCCCGGCAACACCGGGACCCACAGCCCGAACGGCAGCGCCGCCTTCATCAGCTGGTCCAGGCTGACTCCGGCGTCGACATCGACCAATCGGGTGTCGGCGCTGATCGAGTGGATGCGGTTGAGCACCGTCATGTCGATCACCAGGCCGCCGCCGTTTTGCGCGCTGTCGCCGTAGGAGCGGCCCAGCCCGCGGGCGATCACACCCCTCCCGTTTTGCAGGCCGCCGGCGTCGGCCACCCGGGCCACTGCCTTGGCGATCACCTCGGGATCCGGCGTCGACAGCACGTGCGCCACCGACGGCGCGGTGCGGCCAAAGCCCGTCAGCCGGGTGGGGGTGGTCGGGAAGTCGGCGCTCAACATCGTCAAAGAGGGTACCGCTTGCGCGGGACGGCTCAGTGTATGCGGAAGATTACGACTCGCTGCACGATGAAGTTGATCACCGTGGCAGTGCCCTGCGCGATCACGAACGCGACCACGGCCGCCCACCCTCTGTAGTGCATCAACACCAGGCACAAGTGGTTGAGCCCGACCTGGACCGCGAAGGTGACGCCGTAGAGGACCATGACCGCGACGAACCGCGCGGTGCTCGGCTCCGCCTGGAAGGTCCACCGTCGGTTGATCAGGTAGGCGGTAATGGTGCCCACCACGAAACTGGTGGCCTTGGACAAGTCGACCTGCACGCCCAGGACTTTCCACAGCAGCATGTACAGGCTGAAGTCGACGACGGCAGCCAGCCCGCCCGTCGCCACGAAGCGCACGATCTGGGTGGTCAGACTCAGGCGCGCCGGCGCGGTACCCGGCTCCGGGGGAAGCATTGGGGGAGTTTATCGGGGTCGTGGCCGCCCCAGCGGCAGCTATTTCGGCAGCTTCACCGAGATCAGTTCGACCTGGCTTTCACCCTGCGGGGTGGAGTAGGTGACCTTGTCGCCCGCCTTGTGTCCCACCAGGGCCAGCGCCAACGGGCTGTGCGACGTCAACGTCTCGGCCTCGCGACCGACGGGGGTCTCCTCGACGATCGAGATGACGTGCATCGTGACGACCTCGCCGTCGGCGAACTTCAGGGTCAGTTCGGTGCCGCCGGGCAGCGCCTCGTCCTCGTCGGAATGCGACGGCCCGGCCCGCAGCCGCCGGTCCAGCTCGTTGATCCGGTCGCCGAGGCCCACCAGTTCCTCTGCTCGCTGGATGGCCTCGGCCGCGTCGCCGTGATCGCCGATCATCCCGCGGTCGTCCTTCACCTCGGCCTCGAGCGCGTCGCGCCGCTGCCGCAGCCGGTCCAGCTCCGCGGCGAGGTTCTCCCGCGCCGCATCCGCCACTGATTGGACTTTTTTACTCACGTCCGTCGACCTTCCGCGGTGCCCGTTTCTGTCACGAAGCGCGCTAATTTGCCTGGTGGTGAATTTGTGGTGTTCCAGTGTTGCACCACACGAACTCGGCCGCCACCGATATCCGGCAAGCGGTTGTCATCGGTTATACACGCGCGCGCCGACCGGGCGGCGGCGGAATCCGCGCTGCCGGGAGCGTATTACTCGTGCGATTCGCCGTTGGGAACCAGCGAACTTTCCTTGGCGTCATACTCGACGACCTCGCCGCGCAGCGCTTCGTAGATGGCCAGGCCCTGCGACACCAGCCCGGCGGCCACCTGGCTGAGGCCGTCGGCGCCGTTGAGCACCGTGAGGTTGGAGTTGGACAGGCCGATCGCGGCCTTCTCGACGATCTGCGGCAGCTGCTGGATCAGCGCCTGGTCGAGAGCGACCCGGTTGTTCGACGCCGCCGCCTCGGCCTGGATCTTCATTTTCTCCGCGTCGGCGACGGCCAGGATCCGCACCCGTTCGGCTTCGGCCTCGGCGGGCTTGACCACCTCGGCGACCAGCTCCTGCTGGCGCAGCTCGGCGGCGCGCTGGGCCAGTTCGGTCCGCATCTGCAGCACCTCGCGCTGTGCCTCGGCTTCGGCCAGCGGCCCGGCCTGCGCGGCTTCGGCTTGGGCCTTGTCGACCTCGGCCTTGTACTGTGCCTTGACGATCGCGGTCTGGCGGGCGAACTCCGCCTGCTTGCGCTGCGACTCCTGCTCGGCTTCGGCGGCCGCCTGGTTCGCCTGCGCCTGAGCGATCTGCGCCTGCTGCTGGATGGCCGCGTTGTGCGGCGCCGACATCGCATTGATGTAGCCCAGGCCGTCGTCGTCGATGGATTGGATCTGCAGCGCGTCGACGGTAAGACCGATGCGGGCCATCTCCTCCTTGGAGCCGTCGAGCACCTCGGTGGCCAGCTTCTGACGTTCGCGGATGATCTGCTCGACGGTCATCGAGCCGATGATCGAGCGCAGGTGCCCGGCGAAGATCCGGCCGGTGAGCACCGACATCTGGTCCTGCTCGGACAGGAATCGCTGCGCGGCGCTGATGACGCTCTCGGTGTCGTTGCCGACTTTGAAGGCGATCACCGCCCGGACGTTGAGCGTGATTCCCTGTTGAGTGACACACTTCTCGGCCACTTCGGATTCGCACATGGCCAGCGTCAGGAACGCGGCCTTGCGGAAGAACGGGATGACGAAGGCGCCGTGGCCGGTGACCACGCGGAACGGCGCATTGCCCTTGGCCTTACCGCCCGAGATCAGCATCGCCTCGTCCGGCGCGGGCACCCTATAACCGAGCATTGTTGAACTCCTTACGGTTGATGTTGTCTAGCAAGGGATTTCACGCCTAGTCCGAGTCGGCCGCGTCATGCCAGGGTTCGACCACCACGGTCCGCCCACCCCGGATCTCGACCACTAATACCCTGCTGCCCTTGGGTAACGGATCGTCAGACCAGGCCAGGAACGTCTCCTTCGACCCCCGCACGGTCACCAACACCTCGCCCGGGCCGCGATCGCCGCGCGTTGCCACGACCAGCTTCCCCACACAACCGATTGCCAAGGCGTCGCTCACGATCGCATATTCCTCCATCGACGGGTTCCAGCGTCGAGTTTCGGCACGTTTGCCGCAAGGATAGACGCCGGCATCGCACTGTCGAATCGAGTGCATTCCAGACCTTTCTCGGTGCGCCGGCGCCCCGCCAAATCGGCTGTTGTTCAGGGCTTTTCCAGTCAGGACAGCGTCTGGCCGGGGTCTTGGCGGATTCTCAAAGGATCCTTGGCGCCGCCCCCGGTTCCAAGGATTCATAGAGGGCGATGACCGAGCCTTTCCGCACGCACCTCAATCGCCAGGCGCAGATGAGCAAAGGAGCCCATCATGACAACCGCCAAGCTGGCCGGAAAGGCCACTCGGACCGCCGGTCTCGCGATCATCGCTATCCTTGCGAGCCTCGCCTTCGCGACCGGGTTGGCGCACGCCGACGACGTCAGCTCCGGTGGGATGTACGGAGACCCGGCCGCGGCCGCCGCGTTCTGGAAGCCGCAGACCTACGACGACTGCGCGTTGATGGCCACCGCCGACGTGATCGGCGAGGTGACCGGCCACCCGGTCTCGGAGCAGGAGATCATCGCGCTGGCCCAGAAGCTGCCGAGCCAGAGCCACCCGGGGTCGATCTACACCCTGCCGAAGAACACCAACGACCCGAACAGCGGCCAGGGCACCAGCCCGGAAGACCTGCCCTTACTGCTGGCGCACTACGGCGTCACTGCCAGGTTGACCAACATCAGCGACGCGCCCACGACGGGTCTCGCCAGCGGCATGGCCGCCCTCAAGCAGTACTTGGCCGGCGGTCGAAAGGTGATCGTCGAGGTGAACGGCGAGATGATCTGGGGCCAGCCGGTGGATGCCAAGGACCGCAACGGTCAGCCCACCTCCGACCACGCGGTCGTGGTCACCGGGATCGACGTCGTCAACTCCCAGGTGCACATGAACGACAGCGGTGCCGATGATGGCGCGAACGAGACGGTGTCCCTGGACCTCTTCACCAGGGCCTGGGCCACCAGCGATGACGAGATGATCGTCACCGACGCCGCACACTAGACGCAGTACGGCGCCAGGACACCGCCATGACGCACAGCAGCGCCGCTGTCGCCGCGTATTCGAGCCACTGAAATGGTGCGTCCCCGTAGTGCGTGAACGGCGCGCCGCGCGGGCCGAGCGGAACGTCGGCGACCAACAGCGCCTGGCCGCCCAGCTCATCGTGCACCGCGGTCCCGGTGATCACTTCTCCGTTCGGAGCCACCAGCATCGAGTCCCACGCCACGTCGGCCTTGACGAGCGCGACCCTGTTCTCGACCGCCCGGAAGACCGCCATGGACTTGCGAATATCGACTTTGGACGGCAGGTCGAGGCTGGGGGACAGCACCATCTGGGCGCCGTTGAGAACCGTTCGGCGGGTCGGACCATTCGGGAAGTCCATGTCGAAGCAGATGACCATGCCCAGCACACCCTGGGGTGTGGGGACCGCCGGGTAGACCCGGCCGGGTGTGAAGGCTTCTCCGGCGGTCAGCACCCGCATGGTCTTGTAGTAGACCGCCACCACCTCACCGGCCGGACTCCACAGCAGTGCGGTGTTGGGCGCGGCGTCGTTGGCGGCGTCCGGCGTGAACCCCATGGCCAGGTAGACCCCGGTCTGCCGGACGAGCGCCGGGATCCAGTCAGGGTGGCTCACCCGGGGGTCGTAGTCGAGCGTCTCCTCGGGCCACACCACCACCTTCGCGCCCTGCGCCGAGGCCGCCCGCGTCATGGCGCTGAGCTGTGCGATCTGGTCTTTGATCCGCTCTTCTTGGCTGCGGCCGTGCGAGAAATCCGCGGATGCCAGTGTCCCGGGGAAGGTGTTGTCGAGCCCGGGCTGGACGGTGGCGACGCGGACCCTGGGTCCCATCCGGTCCGAGACGTCATGGAAGATCGCCAGGCTGGTGCCCGTCCAGGCGATCATCACCACAACCGGGATCACCACCGACCACGCCAGCGCGCGGCGGGGGACGACAGTGTCGGCCCACTGCGGCCAACGGCGGTCCAGCAACGAGATGACCACGAGCGCCACCGCGGCGTTGACGACGTGCAGCAGCAAACTCAGCGCCGGCGCGCCGGTGATGCTGATCGGCTGCACGATTTGCGGGAGGTCGGCCAACCGGTAGGCGATCCACAGATGCGTTCCGTCGAACTCGTTGTCCTGCAGCAGCAGATCGATCGCCACCCAGAGCAAGCCAAATTGCACGACGAACCAGCGGTAACCCGTCCGCTCGGCGAAGGGCCGCAGGAACACCCCGACGACCAGGCCGATGAACCCGAACGCTAGTGCGCCGCCGATGATGACGCCCACCGACAGTGCCGAAGCGATGTGCATGAGCAGCCCCAGGTAATAACCCGCGAAGGCTGTTGCCACCGGTACCGCGCTCCAGCGACGGGGCAGCACCCGGTATTGGGCGGCATACATCGGCACGAACGCGATGAAGCAGAGCCACCAGAGGTTGCCGAACGACGGCCACATGATCACCAGCAGCGCCGCGCTCGACAGCGACAGGCCGAGGCCGGTGGTGATGCGGCTGATCTCACTCACGTCGGCTGGCGCCACCTTGCCATTCGCGAAATCCCCCGCTGGGGCGCAGTCTATGGCAGCAATCTCTCATGCGCCGATGTGTGGAGCCACTTCGAATTCACGCCGCCCAGAGCACGGCCCGCGGCTAGACCCAGTACGGCACCCGGGCGCGGTATTGCCGCATCGCGAACGCCGCCAGCAGCCAGCCGACGACGGTCAGGGCCAGCACCACCGCCCAGTGCCGCATCTCCTGGTGGGCGCCCAGCAACGGCGCCCGCACGATGTCGAGATAGTGCAGCAGCGGGTTGAGTTCGACGATCTTGGCCCAGCTGCCCGCACCCTGCTGGCGCAAGGTGTCGTCGTTCCAGATGATCGGCGTCATGAAGAACAGCAACTGCACGATCGAGAACAGCAGCGGACCGATGTCGCGGTAGCGGGTCGCCAGAATGCCGAAGCACAGCGAAACCCAGATGCAATTGAGCACGATGAGCGCCAGCGCCGGAATCACGGACAGGTCGGCCCACGACCACGGCTTGGGATAGATCATCGCGACGACGACGTAGATGACGATGTTGTGGCCGAACAGGATCATCTGTCGCCACACCAACCGGTAGACGTGCACGCTCAACGGCGTCGGCAACTGCTTGATCAGACCCTCGTTGGCGACGAACACGTCGGCGCCTTCCAGGATGGCGGCATTGATCAGGTTCCAAATGATCAGGCCCAGCGTCACATACGGCAGATGCTTGGCCAGTTCGAGGTGGAACAGCTTCGAATACAGCCCGCCCATCGCGACGGCCGTCGTCCCGGTGGCGATCGTGATCCAGAACGGGCCCAGCACCGAGCGGCGGTAACGCTGCTTGATGTCCTGCCAGCCCAGGTGCAGCCACAGCTCACGACGGCGAAACCCGTCGACCAGATCGTTGCGGGCCCGGGTGAAGGTCCGTGACTGTGCGGCGGCGTCGATGAATGTCACGGGGTTCCTCCAGGTCCGGATGGTGGCGACCCGGTTCGCCCGGCTGCGCCGCGCTCCCGATCGCCACTGGGTTCCGATGGTGGCGACCCGGTTCGCCCGGCTGCGCCGCGCTCCCGATCGCCACTGGGTTCCGATGGTGGCGACCCGGTTCGCCCGGCTGCGCCGCGCTCCCGATCGCCACTGGGCTTACCGAATTGCTCACGACGTCCCAAGCGGCGCAACCGAATCCACTCCAGCAGGCCCTTGGGATCGCGCCGCGATATCAGGAAGAACCAGCCGAACCGAACCCACTCCTGGACCAGCAGCTTGCGCAGACCCGGTTGGGACAGCAGATAGCCGCGGTTGCGGTAGGTGTAGAACCGCTTGGTCGCGTTGTCGGGATACTGCGTGTGCATCCGGCCGCCCAGGATCGGCCGGAATTCGTCGGATCCACAGGGGTGCAGGTAGGTCGCGTCCAGACTGGTCCCGAACGGCAGGCCCGAGCGCACCAGCCGGCGATGCAACTCCACCTCGTCGCCCCGGATGAACAGCCGCATGTCCGGGACGCCGACGGCGTCCAGGGTGGACGCCCGGAACAACGCGCCGTTGAACAGCGACGCGATCCCGGGCAGCAGGTCCTGTCCCGTTTCAGTGCGCAATTCGCTTGCGCGCCTGCGCCATACCAGGCCGCGCCGCAACGGGAAGGCCAGCCGCTCGGGATCGTCGGAGTTGCATACCATCGGCGACACCTCGGCCAGCCCGTGCTTATCGGCGCAGGCCAGCAGCGTGGCCAGCACCTGCGAGTCCTGGGGACGTCCGTCGTCGTCGGCCAGCCACACCCAATCGGCGCCCTGCGCCAGCGCGTGCAGCATGCCCAGCGCGAAACCGCCTGCGCCGCCTAGGTTTCGGCGTGACGCGAGGTAAGTGGTCGGGATCGGCTGGGCAGCAACGAGATCACGGATCCGGCTATCCGCGCCGCCGTCGTTGTCGACGACGATCAGGTGGTCGGGCAGCCGGGATTGCGTGCTGAGCATGCCCAGCGACTTGGCGAGTTCCTGCGCGCGCCGGTGCGTGACCACGACGGCGACGATGGATTCACTCATCCCCGGAAGCGCTTTGCGCCAACGGCTTTTCCGCCTGGATCTGCAGCCGGGTCTCTTCCAGCACCTCGCGGACGTGCCGGGCGGCGTCCTCGCCCTCGTAAGCGCGCACCACGTCTTCGATGCCGCCGGTTTGGCGGATAACACCGTGGTCGATCCACATCGCGGTCTTGCACAGCCTGGCCAGGAATTCGTTGGAATGGCTTGCGAAAACCAGGATTCCGGAGCGTTCCACCAGGCCCTGCAATCGCGACTGCGCCTTCTTCAGGAAATCGGCGTCGACGGCGCCGATGCCCTCGTCGAGCAGCAGGATCTCGGGGTCAATACTGGTGACCACGCCCATCGCCAGCCGGACCCGCATCCCGGTGGAATACGTGCGCAGCGGCATCGACAGATAATCACCGAGCTCGGTGAACTCGGCGATCTCGTCGACCTTGGCCAGCATCTGCTTTCGGGTCTGCCCCAGAAACAGTCCGCGGATGATGATGTTCTCGTAGCCGGAGATCTCCGGGTCCATCCCGACGCCGAGGTCGAACACCGGCGCGACCCGACCGGTGACTCTCGCCCAGCCCCGGGTGGGTTCATAGATACCCGAAAGTAGGCGCAGCAGAGTCGATTTGCCAGCTCCGTTATGGCCGACCAGGCCGACGCGGTCGCCTAGCTCGAGTGACATGGTGATATCGCGCAACGCTTCGACCACGACGACGTTGGAGGTGTTGCGACCGATCGCGCCGCCGGCCTTGCCGAGGAAGGCCTTCTTCAGCGATCGCGACTTCGCGTCGAAGATAGGGAATTCCACCCACGCGTTACTGGTCTCGATATGCGGACCGCGAGGACCTGACACTGACGCCTGCTCTTATAGGTACTGCCCGGTGCCCGAGCCCGGACCGTGGCGCCCGATGCCCGGGGGCAGTGCTCCCTGGCGCATCTGCTCGAGCTGCGCGCGGGCGGCCATCTGCTGGGCGAACAGAGCGGTCTGGATCCCGTGGAACAGGCCCTCGAGCCAGCCGACCAGCTGGGCCTGCGCGATGCGCAGCTCGGCGTCCGACGGCTCGGCGTCGTCGGCGAACGGCAGGGTGAGGCGATCGAGTTCCTCGCGAAGCTCCGGCGCGAGCCCGTCCTCCAGCTCCCGGATGCTGGTGGCATGGATGTCGCGCAACCGCTTGCGGCTGGCCTCGTCGAGCGGAGCCGCCCGTACCTCTTCCAGTAGTTGCTTGATCATCGTGCCGATGCGCATCACCTTGGCGGGCTGCTCGACAAGGTCAGTCAGGGAACGCTCGTCGGAGTCGTCGTCATCGCCACCGGCATCGCGAAGCGCCATGATTCGCGGATCGACACCGCCGATGATCTCGACGCCGTCGGCGTCTGGGCCGTCGTTGCCGTTAGTCAATCCGGTCACCATCCTCTGGTAGGTCTAGGGGCGGGGCGGTGTGGCATTTCCGCGCCATTCGTAAATTCTGGCCCCGCCGTTGTCGTAGATCAGCGCCCACGACTTCGATTTTTCCAGCGACACTAGTCCGTCGGGGACGGCGAACCCGCGAACCGTCGGTTGACTGGTGTAGATGTAGCGGATATTCAGCGCCTTGATCGCCTCGACGACCTTCGGATCGGAGTCGCCACGGTTGGCGTAAGCCCAGATGACGTAGCGCTGCGGTCCCGGCCCGGTCTGCTGCGGGAAGTCGTAA
The DNA here is from genome assembly GCF_059812735.1 of Mycobacterium sp. NGS40. NCBI lineage: Bacteria > Bacillati > Actinomycetota > Actinomycetes > Mycobacteriales > Mycobacteriaceae > Mycobacterium > Mycobacterium sp. NGS40. Next base: position 193,167 of record NZ_JCALDG010000005.1, on the reverse strand, counting down.
TGGGTCCACAGCGGGTGTAAATCGGCCACCGCGTACATCCACGCGGTGCCATCGGTGTTCGCATTGGCGATCAGGGTGTTGTGCGCGCCGGGCAGCTTGGACAAGTACGCCATCGCCATCAGGTCGCGCTGGTCGATCATCACCGAGTCGTATTTGTCGCCGAACAGCACCAGGTGCCGGTAGAAGTAGTGCCGCGCGCTGAACACGGTCGTCAGCACCAGCAGGACCGCGGCGGTCGACACCCAGAACGGTGTGGGCAACTGCTTGAACCGGTCGGTGATTCGTTTGGCGATCGCGACCGTCAGCGCGACCGCGCCGAACAACGCGATGGCAGCCATCGGCGTCACCAGCATCGTCACCACCGAGGTGAGGCGGCGCGGATCGTTGTAGAAGAACTGGCTGAACTCCTCGATCACGGCGCCGGCCGCGTTGTGAAACGGGGCCCCCGAATAGACGGTCGCCACCGTCAGCACCACCCAGACCGCCGCCGGCCACCAGATCCGCTTGTACAGCAGATACGCCATGCCGAGATACATCAGCACGACCAGGCCGTACTGGATCGGAAAATCGTTGAGGTGGCGGGTGTGCAGCAGCAGCGCATCGATGACCCCCTGCTTGGCGCTCTTGAAGCTGGGGAAGGCATGCCCGGCGATGATATCGGCCTGTTTGAGCACCCCGATGAACTGCGGCGCCAGAATCACCCCGGTCGGTACCGCCACCGTGGCCAGGATTGCGGCGTCGGCGAGCCGTCCGCGCACCGGACGCCACAGCACGTCCAGCAGCCACCAGCCCAGCAGGAACAGGATGACGATGAATCCGCCGGTCAGGTGTACCGACAGCACACCGACCAGCGCCAGCACCGCCATCGGGATGCGATCGCGATGCCGCAGTGTCGAGGTGATCAGCAGGAATGTCGGGATTGCGACGCCGTATGCCGCCAGGTTGGGCATTGCGGCCACGCCGAACTCGACGTAGGGCACCGAGGTGAACGACGCCGACAGTGCGGCCGCGGTGGCCGAGATCGCGGCCGTGCGGCCCGGCATCATCGTCGGGCGCAACAGATGCCAGGTCAGCATTGCCGCGCTGGTCGGAAACAGCCAGATCGAGGCCGCGATCGAGTTCAGGGTGTAGCCGGTGGTCGGGGCCGCTCCAGTGAGCTGGCAGAACACCGCGGTCAGGGCATGGAACACCGAGGGGTAGTACAACGCCTGGTGGGTCTCGACGTTGCGCAGCTCGCCCATATGGGTGGACGAGGCCTGGCCGGTGTCGAGTATGTAGCGCACTTCGTTCGCATGCCACACCGCATCCCAGGTGCTGGGGACGGTCTGCCAGTGAGCGGCCAGCCCGCGGTAGACCGCCCACATGATCAGCAGCGTGCCCAGCGCCACCCCGGCTCCGACCACCATGGCCGGCCACCCGGCGATGCCCCTGGCCTCGGCGGCGGTGTCGCGGTAGCGGGCCAGGAGCAACTGCAAACCCGTCGCCGCCACACACACGACCGCCAGCGCTGCGAACGCAGTCCAACCGTTCCAAGGGATTCCGAGCGCGCCGTAAGGGATGATCGCCAGCGCGACGACACCGTAGGTCAGCGCCGGGCCAACCGCGACCGCGATCGGCCACGTTAGCTGGGCGATACGCGCAACGATTGCCCCCGGGGCGATCAGCAAAAACAGTGCGATCAGCGTTCCGATCCAGAGCCCCACTGGACTAGTATGGCTGGCCGGGTGACCTGGCTCGGGCAGCCACCGGCTGGCTCTAACGCCTGTGGCACCCGCTATCGTCACAATTTCGCTCTAGCGCGGAAGCTCTAAGGTGGCTGCATGGCTTACGACGTCGCCCGGGTGCGCGGACTGCATCCGTCACTGGGTGACGGATGGGTGCACTTCGATGCGCCCACCGGGATGCTGATCCCTGATTCCGTTGCGACCACCGTCTCCACCGCCTTCCGCCGCTCCAGTGCCACCAGCGTGGGAGCGCACCCGTCGGCGCAGCGCAGCGCCGCCGTGCTGGAAGCGGCGCGCGCGGCCGTGGCGGATCTGTTCAACGCCGACCCGGCGGGCATCGTGCTGGGCGCCGATCGCGCGATCCTGCTGTCCTCGCTGGCCGAGGCGTCTTCCTCGCGGGCGGGTCTGGGCTACGAGGTGGTCGTCAGCCGACTGGACGACGAGGCGAACATCGCCCCGTGGCTGCGTGCGGCGCACCGCTACGGCGCCAAGGTGAAATGGGCCGAGGTCGACATCGAGACGGGTGAGCTGCCGACGTGGCAGTGGGAGAGCCTGATTGGGAAGTCGACGCGACTGGTCGCGGTCACCTCGGCGTCGGGAACGCTGGGCACGGTCACCGATCTGCGGGCGATGACCAAGCTGGTGCACGACGTCGGCGGGTTGGTGATCGTCGACCACTCCGCGGCCGCGCCGTACCGGCTGCTCGACGTCAAAGAGACCGAGGTCGACGTGGTGGCGGTCAACGCGACGGCCTGGGGCGGCCCGCCGGTCGGCGCGATCGTGTTCCGGGATCCGGCGATGATCAACTCGTTCAGCTCCGTCTCCACCGATCCCAACGCCGCGGGCCCGGCTCGCCTCGAGGTGGGCGCACATCAGTTCGGACTGTTAGCCGGCGTGGTCGCCAGCATCGAATACCTTGCGGCACTGGACGAATCGGCCCGCGGCAGCCGACGCGAGCGGCTGTCGGTGTCGATGCAATCCGCCACCGCCTACCTCAACCGGATCTTCGACTACCTGATGGTCTCGCTGCGGTCGTTGCCGTTGATGATGCTGATCGGTCGCCCGGAGGTGCGGATCCCGCTCGTCAGCTTCGCATTACAGGGCGTGCCCGCCGAACGGGTCGTACAGCGCTTGGCGGACAACGGAATTCTGGCCGTCTCCAACGAGAGCTCGCGTGTGCTGGATGCGCTGGGCGCCAACGAAGTTGGCGGCGCCGTGACGGTCGGGCTGGCGCACTACTCGACGATGGCCGAGGTCGATCAGCTGGTCCGCGCGCTCGCGTCGCTGGGTTAACGCGGGGACGCGCCGCGTGTGCCGCCGGCTGTTGCGTCGAGTGTGCATCCAGGTCGACCTAGCTGCACACTGGCCGCCCTGAGCGCACACTCGACAGCTAAACGGTCAGCACGATCTTCCCGTGCACGTCGCCCGATACCAGCTTCTGGTGGGCGTCGCCGGCCTGCTGAATCGGCATGCGAGCGCCGATGATCGGCCGGACCCGGCCGTCGGCGATCATCGGCCACACCGACTCGGTCACGGCCGCGACGATCTCACCCTTGCTGTTCGGGCCGCTCACCGGCCGGCCCCGCAGCGTGGTGCCGATGACGCGCAACCGCTTGGGCAACAGCTTGCCGATGTTGAGCTCACCCTTGAGCCCGCCCTGCATGCCGATGATGACCAGCTGCCCGTCGGTGGCCAGCGCGTCGAGATTGCGGTCCAGGTAGGAGGCACCCATGATGTCGAAGATCACATCGGCGCCGCCGCATTCCTGCAGCCGCGCGACGAAGTCGTCGTCGCGGTAGTTGACGGTGATCTCGGCGCCCAGCTCGCGACAGGTATCCAGTTTGGCCGCCGAACCGGCGGTGACCGCCACCCGGGCGCCCAGCGCCCGCGCGACCTGAATCGCGTGGGTGCCGATACCGCTGGCGCCACCATGCATCAGCAGCAGCTGGCCCTCGTGCAGGTGCGCGGTGAGCACCAGGTTCGACCACACCGTGCAGGCCACCTCGGGCAGGCCCGCGGCATCCTCGAGCGTGACGCCGTCTGGAATCGGCAGCACCTGCGCCGCGGGAACCGCGACGTACTCGGCATAGCCACCGCCTGCTAACAGCGCGCAAACCTCTTGTCCGACAGACCATTCCGTCACGCCGGAACCCAATTCTGCGATGACGCCGGATACCTCCATGCCGATGATCTCGCTGGCTCCCGGCGGCGGCGGATACTTGCCGGCGGCCTGCAGCACGTCGGCGCGGTTGACTCCGGCCGCGGTGACCTTGATCAGCACCTCACCGGGCCCGGCCGAGACATCGGGGACCTCTTGCCAGACGAGGTGGTCGGGAGATTCGGCGACGATGGCGCGCATGCGGGCCACGGTACTAGCCCCGTTACCCTTGTCAGCGGTGGCGTGGCAGAGCGGCCTAATGCACTCGCCTTGAAAGCGAGAGACGGCTAAAACCGTCCGGGGGTTCAAATCCCTCCGCCACCGCAGTGTTCAGCGCCGCGGCCGATCGGGCGTCGGCGCGCAGCGAAGAATCGCGCCGACGCCGTCGGCCGGGGAGATTCGCTCGTCGGTGCGCACCACCGACGCGCCCGCCGAAATCGCCAACAGCGGCAGTGCCTCGTCGGCCCGTACCGTCTTGGCGGTCGCGGCGCTTTGCCGCGGCAGGCCGGCGGCGGTGGCAGCGACCGTTGTCATGCTTTCGTCGGCGACCACCGTGGCGTCGTCGATGTCCCCGATGATCAGGGTGTCGACCAAGCCCTGGCTCAGGGCCGTGCAGACCGCACCGAGTCCCTCGGTGGCCAGCCCGGATTGGCGGCCCATTTCGTCGGTGAAGCGCGCCGCGGTGGTGTCCATCGTGCCCTGCCGTTGCCACAGCAGGGTGGTGTCGATGGCCCGCTGAATCTCCTCGAAGTCATAGCCACCGCGCCGGTCCGCGATCGGCAGCGTGGTCATCCGCTTGCGGATCGGTTCCGGCAGCGCCGCCAGCAGATTCGAACGCGATTCCTGATCGCCGACCAGGAACAGCTCGCCAAACGACGTGTCGTGAACGAGTTCGCCGATTCGGTTCGCGACCGTGGGCAGTCGCTGACCCGGCAGCGCGCCGGAGTCGACGGCTTCGGAGAACCGCGTTGCATCGACGTGGCTGGTGATGAACGCGCCGGTTCGGTCGGCCACCACCAGCAGGTAATCCGAATGCACGACACCGAACTCGAGAATGGGGACGATGTAGGGCAATTCGGAAACTCGGACGATCGGCCCGGAAGTTGGCCGCAGGAGGTGTTCGTTGAGGACGACCCCGCCCGCGGTGGCCACCACCGCGCGCCCGCCGCGGCCGATTGGCAGCCGCAGTTCCATCACGGCGTGTTCGATTGCCGCGGTGATCGATTCGTCCGCGCCTTGCTGCTCGAGCTCCCTGCGCAGCGCGAGCCACGTCAGTTCGAGCTGCGGACTGGGGTCGTCGTCGTCATCCGAATCTTCGAAGTAGACCGACGCGAATGGCCCGGGCGCGCCCAGCAGCTCGCGAAACCGGTCCGAATCCATGCATCATTGTCGCTCGAAAGGCTTGGACGTAAAGGCCATTCTCCCGGCGGGCGGACCCGCAAGACACGGTTTAGCTGCCGCCACCCTCGGTGTCGTCGAAAAACGACCACTCGCCGTCGTGCTCGACTTCCATGCGCCAGCCCAGTTCGGTGTTGTCGGCCTTGCTGTCGACGAACCAGGCGTGCGCGTCCTCGGCGCCGGCGATGTCCTTGGTCGCGACGACCTCTCCTTGCGGGTTGAGCACTCGATAGTTGGCCATTAGTGCAGTGTTCCCACTGCCGGCGTGCTCAATCGGCCGGAATCTGCGCGGCGATGGTGTTCATCAGTGTCGAGTAGCGGCGCAGTTCCGGATCGCGACCGGGTTTGCCGCTGCTGATCAGACCGGCTGCCAGGTGGCGCTGAGGGTCGGCCCAGATTGCGATGTTGCTCAAGCCCAGGCTGCCGAACGCTTCCGGCGCATTGCGCCCGAACGGACCCCACCGGTTGGTGCCGAGAATGAAGCCGGTACCCCAGCGCGCCGGCATCAGGCCGACCGCGAAATCCGGTCGTAGCCGCCGTGATTCGGTGACCGCGCCCCGCAACGTTTCCGCCTGCAATACCCGCACACCATCGAGTTCTCCATAGCGGCGCCAGATTTCGGCGAACCGCGACATCTCATTGGCGGTCGAGACGGTATTGGACGACGGGATCACGGTGGTCAAGAAGAAGGGCTGGTTCGTCACCGGGATCATTTCGTGCACCGTGCCGCCGATGGCCTTCCGGAATATCTGCGCGATCACCGGCGGTAGCGGCCGTCCGGTGGCATGGCTCGGGGCGACCAGATCGAGGTCTTGTTTGGCGACGCCGAAGTTGGTCCACCGAAACCCAAGTGGGTCAAGAATTTCGGCGGCCAGGATTTCGCGGATGTCCTTGCCGGCGGCCGTGTAGACGATCTCGCGGATCAATGGGCCCCAGGTCAGCGCGTGATACAGGTGGATCAACCCCGGCCGATACAGCGGCCGCAGATTGCTCAGCATCTCCTGCACGTACTCGTGATCGTCGGTCCGTCTGAGGTCCGGCAGCGGCCCGGTCGGAAACGGTAGGCCGGCGCTGTGCGTCAGCACGTGCCGGATCGTGATGCGGTCCTTGCCGTGGCTGGTGAAAGTGGGCATGTACTCGCACACCCGGTCGTCAAGGGAAAAGACGCCTCGCTCGACCAGTTGGTGCACCACGGTCGCGGCGACGGCCTTGGCCGCCGAGTACACGCAGAACGGCGTGTCCGTCGTGACGGGGACCTTCTCGGCGTCCGGGGTGTCGGTCGGCGCATTGCCCCAGCCGTGCCCGATGGCGCGGTTGAGCACGACGCGACCACGGTGCCGGATGCACAGCTGGATCGCCGGGTGCATGCCCGCCTGATACCAGTGGCGGGCGGCCTGCCAGATTCGTTCGACGGCGGCGCTATCGATCTCCGAGTGGTCCTCGTCGCCGAGCGCGGTGACCGAGTCCAGGTCGGCCGGGACACGGATCTTGCCGTCTGCAGTCATCGTTGCCACTCCCGCGAGGGTACGTGGCGCCCGGCTACTCCCCGGTGAACTGTGGCGGACGCTTGGCGAACGTCGCCTGGATGCCCTCGGTGAGGTCTTTGGACGGCAGGAAGGCTGAATTCCAGGCGGCGACATAGCGCAGGCTTTCCGACACCGCCGCGGTGCGTTGCTGGTCGAGCACGTCCTTGACGCCGTAGACGGCCAGCGGCGGGTTGGCGGCGATTTCGGCAGCAGTGGCGTGGGCGGCGGCCAGCGCGGCCTCGGCATCGGCGTAGACATCGTTGACGAGGCCGATCTTTTCGGCGCGGGCCGCGTCGATGTCCTTGCCGGTGAGCGCCAGCTCGCGCAGATGGCCGTCGTTGAGGATCAGCGGCAGCCGGGCCAGGCTGCCGACGTCGGCGACGATCGCGAGTTTGACTTCACGCACCGAGAACTTGGCGTCGGCGCTGGCATAGCGGATGTCCACCGCCGAGATCAGGTCGACGCCCCCGCCGATGCACCAGCCGTGCACCGAGGCGATGGTCGGGGTGCGGCAGTCGGCGATCGCGGTGATCGCACCCTGCATGCGCCGTAGCTCGGTGTGAAAATCCGTGCGGGGGCGGGCCAGCGCCCCTTCGGCCAGCAACGGCGCGAACGTGCCGCCCATGGCGGGCAGGTCCAGGCCGTAGCTGAAGTTCTTGCCCGATCCGCTGATGACGATGGCGCGCACGTCTCGGTCGGCGTCCAGCGTCCCGAACACGTCCGGCATCTCCGCCCAGAAGGCGGGCCCCATCGCGTTGCCCTTACCGGGTCCGATCAGCGTCACCTGCGCGACGTGATCTTTGATCTCGATGGTGACGGATTCGTAGGTATCGCCCATATCGAGACCGTAGCGTGGGAATTATGTCTCGTGATTTGCGACCCGGCCCCCGTTCCCGGCCCACGGACGAACTGCACAGCGCCGAGGACACGTTAGGGATCTTGCAGCGCGTGCTGCATCCCATCGCCACCGACGATTTGTCCAAGCAGACACCGTGCACCGAATACGACGTGAACCAGCTGACCGAACATCTGCTGAAATCGATCGCCGGCATCGGGGGGATGGTCGGCGCGCAAATTCCGGAGCGCGAACCCAGCGATTCGGTGGAACGACAGATCATCGTCGCGGCCCGCCCGGCGTTGGACGCGTGGCACCGACATGGCCTGGTCGGCACGGTGCCGTTCGGTAAGAGCGAGATGCCGGCTAAGTCCGCGTGCGGCATCTTCTCGATCGAATTCCTAGTCCACGCTTGGGATTACGCTGTCGCGCTGGGCCACGAACTCGATGCCCCTCAACCATTGACCGAATATGTGCTGGACCTGGCGCACCAGACGATCAGGCCGGAATTTCGTGGCGCGGCCGGGTTCGACGACCCGGTCGACGTGCCCGCCGATGCCGGGGCTTTGGAGAAGCTGGTCGCGTTCACCGGGCGCGACCCGGCCAGTTAGTCATGCGGTCGGTTCGGACGCGGTGCGGACCCTCTCTCGCAGCCAGCTGTGGGACGGGTCTTGATCGAAGCGCGGGTGCCACACCGCGTAGAACTCGAGCTCGATCAACTCGCGAGGCGCCGCGAGGATTCGGGTGTGCGCGGGGTCGGCGTTCTTACGGGCGACCCGCTCCGGAAGGGTCAACACGAGGTCAGTGCCCGGCAAGATGCTCGGCGCCAGCGCGAAGTAGGGCACGCTGACCGCCACGCGACGCGTGACCCCGAGCGGCTCGAGCGCCCGATCGATCCAGGGCTGACCGATGTCGATGGTCAAGTGCGGCCACCGCAGATACGTTGACAGCGAAACCGATGCCTGGTCGGCCAGCGGGTGCTCGGCGGCGACGATGCAGACGAAGCGATCACTGAAAAGGTATTGGCTGCAATATCTTTCGGGTGCCACCCGGCCATAGACCGCCAGATCTATCGTCCCCGCGTCGAGCTTGTCGAATGCGCGCTCGTCCAGAACTTCGCAACTCACCGCCGAATTGGGCGATTCGGCCAGCACCGTCCGCACCAGCGCGGGTCCGAACGTGGCGACGGTGTAGTCGCTGACGGCGAGGCGAAACGATTGTGCGGCCGTGGCCGGGTCGAACGTCTCCGTGGCAAAAAGTTGCTCCAAATGTGTTACAGCCGTGCTGAGTTGATCGCGAAGACGTTCGGCGCGCGGGGTCAGCGAGTAGCCGTCCGGCCCACGCACCAGCAGCTCGTCGCCGAAGTGGCGGCGCAGCCGCTGCAGGGCGCGGCTCATTGCCGGCTGGCTCAGCCGGACCCGCTCGGCCGCCCGCGAGACGTGTTGCTCCTCCAGCAGGGCCACCAATGGCGGCAGCAGATTCAGATCAACCTGATCGATATGCGTAGTGCGCATGAGTGTCATGCTAACTATTTATCTCGCAAATAGCAGCACTTCTCAGCTTCGTTCTTGCTGTCCTGACCCGGCCCGGCGAGTGTGCCCAGGGCGGAGAATCGCCGCGAAGTCCTGCCCAGGGCGCGCCGTCGAAATCCTAGGCGCACACTCAAAAGCCAAGGGGGCTATATGCGTTCGAGGTAGAAGTAATAGTGACGGCCGTTGTCCAGCACGCCCTTGCCGTTCATGATGCCCATCACGGCCTGGTCGTCGATCTTCTTGAAGTGGTCGTGCACGGGAGCCCCGTCGTAGACCATCGTGGCGGTGACCTCGCCGCGGAAGCCTTCCAGCCACAGGCTGGCCTCGCCGTTCATCCGCTCCACGTTGGAGTACTTGTTGCCATCGTCGTCCAAACACACCAGCGGCTGGCAGTCCGAGATCGACTTGAAGTTCTTGCCGAACCAGCGGAGCTTTTCGAGCATGCCGTTCGCACGGTGTCCGGTCGGAAAGTCCCCGCCCTTCCATTCGCCGATCATCTCGTCGATCGTCGCGGGCTCCAGCGTCGCCCAGAAATCGTCGAGCTCGGCGTCGGTGACGTCGGCCCGGTCTTTCAATTCGTTGAAGTTCTTGCGGGCCAAACTCATTCGTCAACCTCCGGGTGTCTGATCCAATTGCGGGCAAACGCTAGCAGTGCATCGTTCTCCTTGGGCGCACCGATCGAAACGCGGACTCCGTCGTCGGCGTACTGGCGAACCACGATGCCCGCGTCGGCCGCGCGCGTGACGAAGTCCCGGGTGCGCGGGCCCAAGGGCAACCAGACGAAATTCGCCTGGGACGGCGGCAGGGTGAATCCGGCGTCCCGCAGCCCGGCGCTCACCCGAATCCGGTCGGCGACCAAAGCGTCCGTGCGGGCCAACAATTCGTCGGCGGCATCCAGCGACGCGATCGCGGCCGCCTGCGAGACGTTCGTGACCGAGAACGGCACGAACACCTGGTCCAACGCCGTGATCAGGTCGGGGTGGCCGACCGCATAGCCGACCCGCAGGCCGGCCAGTCCGTAGGCCTTCGAAAAGGTACGCAGCACAACGACATTACGGCGTGCGCGGACCAGGCCCAGACTGTCGGGCAGCATGCCGTCGCGGATGTATTCGACGTAGGCCTCGTCGATCGCGATCACGATGTGCGACGGAACCGCCTCGGCGAAGCGGATCAGCGCGTCGGGATCGACGACGGTCGAGGTCGGGTTGTTGGGATTGCAGACGAAGATCAGCCGGGTGTGTTCGGTGATCGCGGCCAGCATCGCGTCGAGGTCGAACGTGTGGTCGGTCAGCGCCACCTTGACAGTGGCCGCGCCGGCGACCTGAACCAGCGGCGGGTAGAGCTCGAAGCTGCGCCAGCCGAAGATCACCTCGTCGCCGGCCGAGGCGGTGATCTGCACCAGCTGCTGGCACAGGCTGACCGAACCGGCGCCGACAGCGATGTGCTCGGGATCGAAACCAGGACCGACATGCTTGGCCAGCGCCGCTTTGAGTTGGACGCAGCCGTTGTCCGGATAGCGGTTGACGACGTCGGTCGCTTGCTCGATGGCGGCGCGGACACTGGGCAGCGGGCCGAACACCGTCTCGTTGCTGGCCAGTTTCATCGAACCCGGCACGGTCTTACCAGGAACGTAAACTGGCAGCCCGGCCAGCTCAGGCCGTAGGCGGGCAGTCACTTCGACAGCATATGTCGCCGCTGTGTACGCTATGCCTCCGGCGGTTCAGGGACGCCCGCGTCGAGTCGGGTACCCTCATGAAGTCCAAGGGAGGCGTGCCAGAGCGGCCGAATGGGGCTCACTGCTAATGAGTTGTCCCCCTTAAAGGGGACCGGAGGTTCAAATCCTCTCGCCTCCGCTGACGTCCTTTCGGGGACACAACTGAAGTACCGGCGCCCGTAGCTCAACGGATAGAGCATCTGACTACGGATCAGAAGGTTAGGGGTTCGAATCCCTTCGGGCGCGCGCATCGTTCGAGCCTGTAGTTTTGCAGGCCTTTACTCGTACTTTCCCTGCAGATCTACCGGCTCGCGGACACGCACCGCGCTTGATTACCTCGGCGAGTCCGAAAGTTTCTCCGCCGATTTCTTGGTGAGGTTGACGACCTCGGACTCGGCCAACCGATCGCCGGTGTCGGGGTCGCGCGCTTCCAGCTTCCACTCGCCGGCGGTGATGCCGGCGCCGTCCAGCCACCCCCGGCACGCTTGCGTCAACTCCATCGGGCTGTCCAGTTCGCGGTTGGTATACGGGTCGTGGTCGTACTCCACCCAGCCGCCGGCCTCGCGGCGCATCAGCGCATGCGTCACCAGCAGGTGTGTACGGCACCGCGCGGCGCGGTCATGGACACTGCCCGGTGTGGTGGGGAAGTACGCACTACAGACCTGGCAGGTTCTCATCACGTGGCCGGGCTCGTCGTCCGCCGCGATCGGCGTGAACGCCAGCGCGTCCGCCGGGTATCCGGGGTCGTCTTCCGTGCTCATCAGCCGCTCCTCGAGCCGTGGCTTCGGGATTTCGACGATAACCCTTGTCGCGCACGGCCGAGACCGCCGGCTACCGCGGTAAGCCGTTGTTCGGCAAGACGTCACAGAGTGGCTAGAAAGCCCCGGGAAACCGCGTGTTCCTACGCGTCGCCGTCGTCGGACTCGCTTGCCCCAGACTGTTCGGGCATCGGCCCCACCGTCGCGATCATCGGGATTCTCAGCGTCTTACCGCCGGCGATCGGCAGGTGCACCGCGAAGAACACGATCTTGAGCTCCACGCTGACCTGCCGCATGGGCTGGGCGTAGAGGTCAAAGCGCATGTCCCGCAGCCGCGCCAGGCCGCGTTCGAGCCGACTCATGGCCTCGACCCTACCGGCCCGCTACGGACGCGGATCGAACGGACGACGCGTCGGCACCGTGACGGTCTGGGTGACCGTGCTGGTCTCCGTGCTTGGTGACAGCGTGACCGTGCTCGTCGGCGGAACGGTCGTCGTCGGGACGGTCGTCGTCGGGGTGTCGGTGCTCGGCGGTGGCGCCGTCTCGGTCACGGTCTGGGTCGGCGGGGGCGCGCCGCCGCCTCCGGGTGGGTGGTGCCGCGTGGGCTCCGCGGCGGTGGTCGTCACGGTCGTCGCGGGCGACGGCGTGGGCGTCGTCGTGGTGGTCGGACTCGGCGCCGGCGAACCGCTCACCAGCGTCACGATCGCGTAGGCCACCAGGCCCAGCACGATCACGCCCAGTGCGCCCGCAGCGACCAACGCCGGCGGGCGCCGGTACCAGGGTGTCGGGGGCTGCGGCTCGGGGTCATACCCGCCCTGGTCATAACCGCCGCCGTACCGCGCGGCCTGCGTCGGCTCGTATTCGGAGTAGTAGTTGGGTTCCTCGGGATAGGGAGGCACGTCCAAAGATGCTAGCCGCTGCCGATCTGGGTCAGCGCGCGTTCGAACAGGTGCACCGTGGCCGCATGCAGTTGATCACCGACTTCCTTCTCGGCCTTACCGGCACACGCCCGGGCCAGCGTGCCCTCGATGACGATGCCCAGCTTGAAACAGGCCAGCACGGTGTACCAGGTGATGTGCGACAGGTCGCGGGTGGTGTTGGCGGCGTAACGCTGGAACAGCTCGTCAGTGCTGGCCAACCCGTCCTGACCGCCCAGCGCGTGGCTGAACACGCTGGTTCCGTCGTCTTGCCGCCAAGTGGCCAGCAGCCAGCCCAGATCCAGCAGCGGGTCACCGATCGTGCACATCTCCCAGTCGACGATCGCGACCACGTCCGGCCCGGTAGGGGAGAACATCACGTTGGCCGCGTGATAGTCACCGTGCATGATCCCGGGCTTCCAGGTCGCAGGTCGGTGCCGTTCCAGCCACGACGACACTTCCTCGATCCCGGGGATATCCGGACCGGGGTAGCCGTCGTACTCGCGATAGGAGTCCAGCTCCGAAAGCCAGCGCGGCACCTGACGTTCCAGGAAGCCCTCCGGCTTGCCGAAATCGGCCAAGCCCGCCGCGACGTGGTCGATGGCGCCCAGCTTCGCGAGCGAGTCGGCCATCGACAGCCCCATGCCGTGCCGCACACCGGCATCGCCGGCATGCAGCGGCGGCAGTCCCTCGCCGGCGTTGAACCCGTCGACCGGGTCCATCAAGTAGAAAACGGCATTGCCCAGCACGCCGGTGTCCTCGCACGCCGCGATCAGATGCGGATGCGGCACGTCGGAACCGGCAAGCGCGGCAAGGACTTTGGTTTCCCGCAGGATCACGCTGTTGCTGCGCGGACGCAGGTGTCGTGGCCCACGCCGCAACACATAGGGTCGCCCGGACCTGGTGAACCGCAGCATTACGTTCTGTGTTCCGCCGGTGACGGGCGAAACCTCCTGCAGCGGTCCGTCGCCCAGCCCCTGCTGGGACATCCATTCCGCGACCGCGTTCAAGTCCACGTGCTCCACGTCGCAGAACCTACTCCGCGGCCGCGGCACCCCTAAGCTGTGGACCCTCTGTGAAGACAGCGCATGTCACCGTCTGCGAGTGCCAAGGTGCATCGGCGACTGGAAGAATAGTGAACGCAACCGACTATCAGGGTGAAAGAGGGCTGGCGATGCCACGTACCGACAACGATTCTTGGGACATCACTCAGAGTGTGGGTGCCACGGCACTCGGCGTGGCGGCGGCCCGCGCGGCCGAGACCGAGAGTGAGAACCCGCTGATCAACGATCCGTTCGCCCGTGTCTTCGTGAACGCCGCGGGAGAGGGGATGTGGAGCGTCTACGCGAATTCGGACGTGCGGGCCAAGCTGCTCGAGATCGAACCGGACGTGCAGAACCGGCTGAAGCTGATGGTCGACTTCATGGCAACCCGGACCGCGTTTTTCGACGAGTTCTTCCTGGGCGCCGCCGACTCCGGCGTCCGGCAGGTGGTGATCCTGGCGTCCGGCCTGGATGCCCGCAGCTGGCGGCTGCCTTGGCCGGAGGGCACCGTGGTCTACGAGTTGGACCAGCCCAAGGTCCTGGAGTTCAAGGGCGCGACGCTGCGTGAGCACGGTGCGCACCCGACCGCTGAGCTGGTCAACATCGCCATCGACCTGCGCCAGGATTGGCCGAAGGCCCTGCAGGAGGCGGGCTTTGACGCATCGAAGCCGAGCGCCTGGTCCGCCGAAGGGTTGGTGCGGTACCTACCCGCGCAGGCCCAGGACCTGTTGTTCGAGCGCATCGTCTCGCTGAGCGCGCCCGGCAGCTGGCTGGCTTCCAACGTTCCGGGGGAGGGCTTCTCCGATCCCGAGAAGGTGCGGCGGCAGCGGGAGGACATGCACCGCATCCGCGCCACGGCTGCCAAGCTGATCGACGCGGAGATAACGGATTTCGACGAACTGTGGTATCCGGAGAAGCGCACGGCCGTCGACAGCTGGCTGCGCGATCGGGGCTGGGACGTAGTGTCGTTGAACTTCCCGGAGCTGATGGGTCGCTACCACCGCAGCATTCCGCCGGGGTCCGAGGACTCGATGCCGCCCACCCAGTTCATCTCCGCACGACTCACGGCGTGATCACGATCCGCTGATCGGCGTCGGTGTCGTTCCATGCGGCTTCGACATCGGCAAGCGGCACCGCACGAGTGTCGAGTTCGAAAGCACCCCTGCCGATTTCGGCGGTGATCTCGGGCAACTCGGTCAGGATGTCGCGGGTCGGTACCGAGCCCTGTCCGCTGCCGACGATCTGCAGCCGCACGGCGCGCAGTGCCGCAGCGAAGATTTCGGCCGACGGTCCGGTCACCGAGCCGATCTCGATCCAGCTGAGCGGCCTGCCGCGATCGGATCGGTGGGTGGCGATGCCGGCCATCACCCGCGCCGTGATCGGGCCCCACAGGTAATCGATCACGACGTCGACGTCACGTGCGGCGTACGCGAGATCGTCCATCTCCGAAGCATTGTCGATCTGTACGACGGCGTCGGCGCCCAGCTTTGCCAGTGTTGCGAGCCGCCGCGCGTCGCGGCCGGCCCCGGTCACGTGCCCGGCGCCGAGCTGCTTGGCGACCTGCACGGCCATCCGGCCCGAGCTTCCGGTGGCACCGAGGATCAGCACGGATTGACCGGGCTCGAAGACGATGCGCCGGTGCAGGGCCAGCCACGACGACATGACGGGGTTCACCGCGGCGGCCACCAGGATGGGGTCGGTGCCGTCCGGAAGAACAATGCTGCGGCGCTGGTCGATGACGGTCTGCTCGGCCATCGCGCCCATCGTGGTGTCCGGTAGCACGAAGTAACGCAGCGTGCCGTCGGGCGCGCGGCCGACTCCGTCGGTGCCGGGGACCAGGGGCAACTCCCCAGTGCTGGTGTAGTGCGAGCCGTCGGCCTGAGACCGCACCCGCGGATGCAGGCCGGCGGCGATCACGTCGACGACGATGTCCTCGGGGTGTTGTGTTGTGGGACGGGGGAATTCGCGATAGGTGGGAGGCTTGTCGAAGGCGGTGACGACGGCCGCGTGCATGGCGATTCCCTTCCTGGGCTTCGAGATTTAGTTGGTAACACGAACCATATTAGATGGCAGTACGAACTTATTTCAAGGTATGCTCGACGCTGTGGAGACCGATGACGACCTCAGGGACAACCTCGTGCAGGTGTCATTCGCAGTGATCGCGGTACTCAACCGCGTTGCCGCCGAACACGACCTGTCGCTGACTCAGCTACGGGTACTGGGGATACTGCGTGATCGCGAACCCGTGATGGCCGAACTTGCGACGTATCTCGGCTTGGAGCGCTCGACCGTCAGCGGGCTCATCGACCGCGCGGCCCAGCGCGGGCTGGTGCGCAAGGCCACCGATGCCGTCGACGGTCGCTCGGTACGGGTCAGCCTCACCGCCGAGGCGCGGCGGCTCGAGGTGCGCATCATCGCGCAGATCGGTGAGCTGCTGGCACCCATGACCGGCGGGCTCAACGTCGCCGACCGGAAGCGGCTCACTGCGCTATTGGCGAAAGTGCTTGAGCGTTAAGGTCGCGCTATGCCCGATCGAGCCGCTCGAGTAAGCGACGTGCATCGGATCGCCGCGTCGATGCCGCACGTGAAACGGCTGGAGGGGCCCAAGGGCAACGCGATCTATCAGGTCGGCGGCAAGTCGTTCGTGTTCTTCCGGACTCCGCAGCCCGACGCGACCGACCCGGACACGGGGCAGCGCTACGACGATGTGATCATGCTCTGGGTGGACTCGGAGAGCGACAAGCTGGCGTTGATCCAGGACCCCGGGTCGCCGTTCTTCACCACTGACCACTTCGACGGGCATCCGTCGGTGCTGGTGCGGGGCGGTCGGCTGCCGGAAATCACCACAGCGGAACTGACCGAACTGATTCAGGACGCGTGGCTGTCCAGGGCTTCCCACAAGCGCGCCGCGGACTGGCTGGCCGCCCACTCGTAGCGCTGCTCGAGCGGGCCGATATGTTAGCCACGGCGAGGTTTAGACATGAGTCCAATGGGTATCGCTAGGCGACGGGAAATTCTTTCTCGAACACAACGGAGGTCACGATGCGTGGTCGCGGAATAATCGGCGCGATCGTCCTGGTGTGGCTGCTCATAGGGGTATTCGCCGCATGGCAACGCGGGTACTTCGAAACAAGCCAAACGAATTGTGTCACCGCGGGAAACATCGCGCTGACAGTGGTCGCAGGGCCGTTGAACTATGGGGGTGTGAACCCCAAGGTCAAGGATTGCCATGTGCCGCAACCCAGTTCAATGCCCAGCAGTCTAGTGTCGCTCACGTAAAGGAAATGCCATGGTCGTCTTAGGTGTCGTGCTACTCATTCTCGGATATCTGTTCGCTATTCCTTTGCTGTGGACGATCGGCATTGTCCTGATCGTCATCGGCGCGGTGCTGTGGATCCTCGGGTCGGTCGGCCGCCCGGTCGGCGGCAGGCGGTATTGGTACTAGGTCCTGCCTGCAGTTTCACAGGGCACACAAAGGAACGTCATAGCGTCGGCCCAGTCCGACGCGGATACTGGAACCTGTGACGCAGTCTCGAGCCTCCGTGGAGCGCGTTGTCATGTGCCGCGCGGACGGCAATCCGATCAACGTGCTGGTCGTGGACGACGAATCCGTTCTGGCCGAAATGGTGTCGATGGCGCTGCGGTATGAGGGCTGGAACATCGCGACCGCCGGGGACGGATCCTCGGCGATCGCGTCCGCTCGTGCCCAGCGGCCGGATGTCGTCGTACTCGACGTGATGCTGCCCGACATGAGCGGGCTCGACGTCTTGCACAAATTGCGCGAAGAGAATCCACAGCTGCCGGTGCTGCTGCTGACGGCAAAGGACGCGGTGGAAGATCGCATCGCCGGACTGACCGCGGGCGGCGACGACTACGTCACCAAGCCGTTCAGCATCGAAGAGGTGGTGCTGCGGCTGCGAGCGTTGTTGCGGCGCACCGGCGTCACGACGATCGACAGCGGTGCGCAGCTCGTGGTCGGCGACCTGGTGTTGGACGAGGACAGCCACGAGGTGGCTCGTGCCGGCGAGCCGGTTTCGTTGACCTCCACCGAGTTTGAGCTGTTGCGCTTCATGATGCGCAACTCCAAGCGAGTGCTGAGCAAGGCCCAGATCCTGGATCGAGTGTGGAGTTACGACTTCGGCGGTCGTTCCAACATCGTCGAGCTCTATATCTCGTACTTACGCAAGAAGATCGACAACGGTCGCGAGCCGATGATCCACACGCTGCGCGGCGCGGGTTATGTCCTCAAGCCCGCCGGCTAGGGCGCGGCGAGTCTGGTCGCTTCGGCTACGGCTGCTGGTTGGCCAAGTCATCGTGCTGGCTCTGGTCTGTGTCGGGATCACCGCGGCGACCGAACTGTCGCTGAACCACCACTTGATGCGACAGCTCGACGGCCAGCTGGGCGGCACCTCGCATCGCTCGGCGCTGATGTACCCAGAGCCGAATCGTCCGGGTTGGCGTCACGACCACGGCTTCAACCCGCGGCCCGGTCCCGGGCCGCGGTTCCTCGACGCACCCGGACAGCCGGCAGGGATGGTCGCCGCGGTGGTCAGCGACGGCAAGACGGTCGACGCCGGCTACCTGACCAGCATCGGTTCGCGGGCCGCGCTGACCGATAGGGCCCAGGAGCAACTGGCGGCGATCGCCGGCAGCCGCAAGCCGGTGACGCTGGATCTCGACGGCCTCGGGCGGTACCGCGTCGTGGCCGCCCCGAGCCGGCGCGGTGGCGACTTGATCGTCACCGGGCTGTCGATGGAAGACGTCGACGCCACGCTGATCCAGATGCTGGCCATCTTCGGGATCGTCACCGTAATCGCATTGGCCGCAGCGACGATTGCCGGGATGGTGATCATCAGGCGAGCCCTGGCACCGCTGCGGCGCGTCGCGCAAACCGCGCGCAGGGTTTCAAATCTGCCGCTGGACCGGGGTGAGGTCGAACTGCCGGTGCGCGTTCCCGAATCCGACACCAACCCCTCCACCGAGGTGGGCCAACTGGGGTCGGCGCTGAACCGGATGCTGGACCACATCGCGGCCGCGCTGTCGGCCCGGCAGGCCAGCGAGACGAGGGTGCGGCAGTTCGTCGCCGACGCGAGCCACGAACTACGCACCCCGCTGGCCGCGATCCGCGGCTACACCGAACTCACCCAACGGATGGGCGACGATCGCGAGGCGGTGGCCCACGCGATGAGCCGCGTCGCGTCGGAGACCGAGCGGATAACGCGGCTCGTCGAGGACTTGCTGCTATTGGCCCGACTGGACTCGGGCCGGCCGCTGGAACGCGAGCCGGTTGACTTGTCGCGGGTGGCGGTCGACGCGGTCAGTGACGCACACGTGGCGGGACCGGATCACCAGTGGGAACTCGACCTGCCCGAGGAGCCGGTGGTTGTCATCGGCGATGCGGCACGGCTGCACCAGGTGTTGACGAATCTGCTTGCGAACGCGCGTATTCACACCGGCGGGGGGACCGTCGTCACGACGCGATTGAGCACCGAGCCGACGCACAGCGTGCTGCAGGTGATCGACAATGGCCCCGGCATACCCGCGGCATTGCAGTCGGAGGTGTTCGAGCGGTTTGCTCGCGGTGATACCTCACGCTCCCGCAAGGGCGGCAGCACCGGGCTGGGGCTGGCGATCGTCTCCGCCGTCGTCAAGGCGCACAACGGCACGATCACCGTCGACAGTGCGCCGGGTCGTACGGAGTTCACGGTGCGGTTGCCACTCAACGGGTGGCAACCGCCCGCGGCCTCAGTTAGCTAGTGCAGGTTACGTCGATCTCGAAGGGCTTGTTCACCGGCTGCGTCGGGTTTGCCATGTCGACGCCAGTGGCTGTTCCGGTGATCTTGTAGCTGTTGCCGCTCTTGGTGGCCGAGGCATTGCCCCCGCCGCCGGCCGCGGCGTACGCGAGCGTCACGCCGTTGACATTGCCCAACCCAACGGAGGTCACCTGGGGCGGGTCGGCGTCGGTCAGCACCGCGGCGATGCCGGTCGCGGCGCCACCGATCGCGATGTTGACGTTGCCGCCAACTTTGGAGCACACGACCGAGCCGCTGACGTTCTGGTCCTTGCCGTCGATGATCACCTTGGTGCCACCACCGCCGCCGGAACTGGCGGACGTGCTTGCACTCGACGAAGAACCACTCGAACTCTTCTTGTCGCTCGAACAGCCGGAAATGCCGGCGACCAGAATCGCTGCTCCGGCTACCGCGACCGTCAGTTCACGCTTCACCTGTTCTCCTTTGCCCGATCGTTGCGGACCTCGACATTGAGGGCCGTCAACGCAGTATGCGGGTTAACTGGATCGAAGGTCCAGAGCCTCCAGAAAGTGATTCTGTATCCCTTAGTCACTTGACAAGACGCGTATTAGCGCTGCGGCTGAGGGCGCCGTAATGGCAAGGTATTGCCGTGGACCACAAACCCCCCACCGCGGTCATCGAGTCGGCGCATGGTGAACATGTTTTGCCCTGGGATGACACAACGGATTTCGACAACGCCGATCGTGGATTTATCGCCTCCCTGTCTCCCTGCGTCATCAAAGCGGCCGACGGACGGGTGGTGTGGGACAACGATGTCTACGCCTTCCTCGACGGTCCCGCGCCAACCTCGGTGCACCCCAGCCTGTGGCGCCAATCGGGGCTGAACGCGAAACAAGGCCTGTACGAGGTGGTCCCGGGCATCTATCAGGTGCGCGGTTTCGACATCTCCAACATCACTTTCATCGAGGGCGACACCGGGATCATCGTCATCGATCCGCTGGTCTCCACCGAGGTGGCCGCCGCCGCGCTGGAGCTCTACCGCGCCCACCGCGGCGCCGAGCGCCCCGTCGTCGCGGTGATCTACACCCACAGTCACGTCGACCATTTCGGCGGCGTGCTGGGCGTGACCTCGCAGGCGGAGGTGGATACCGGGGCGGTGGCCGTGCTGGCCCCCGAGGGGTTCACCGCGCATGCCGTGCAGGAGAACGTCTACGCGGGTCCGGCCATGCTGCGGCGCGCGACCTATATGTATGGAAGTCTGCTGCAGCGCGGACCCCAGGAGCAGGTGGGCTGTGGGCTCGGCCAGATTCCGTCGGCGGGTGAGGTCGCGATCATCGTGCCCACCATCGACATCCGGGAGACCGGCGAGACGCACACCATCGACGGCGTGGAGATCGAGTTCCAGATGGCGCCGGGCACCGAGGCTCCGGCCGAGATGCATTTCTATTTCCCACGTTTCCGCGCGTTGTGCATGGCCGAGAACGCCACCCACAATTTGCATAATCTGCTGACCTTGCGCGGAGCACTGGTCCGCGACCCGCACGCCTGGGCGGGATATCTGACCGAGGCCATCGATGCCTTCGGCGGTCGCGCCGACGTGGTGTTCGCCTCGCACCATTGGCCGACCTGGGGACAGGAAAACATCGTCACGTTCTTGTCGCTGCAGCGCGACCTCTACGCCTACCTGCACGACCAGACGTTGCGCCTGCTCAACCAGGGCTACACCGGAGTCGAGATCGCCGAAATGTTCCAGATGCCACCGGCTTTGGATCAGGTGTGGCACACCCGCGGCTACTACGGATCGGTAAGCCACAACGTCAAGGCGGTCTACCAGCGCTACATGGGCTGGTTCGACGGCAACCCGGGACGGCTCTGGCCGCATCCTCCCGAGGCCCTCGCGCCCCGCTACGTCGACGCGATGGGTGGGATCAATCGTGTCGTCGAGTTGGCCCAAACGGCGTTCGACGCCGGCGATTTCCGTTGGGCCGCAACGTTGCTCGACCATGCGGTGTTCACCGACAGTGAGCACACCGCGGCTCGCACGCTCTACGCCGACACCCTGGAACAACTGGGGTACGGCGCCGAGAACGCGACGTGGCGCAACTTCTTCATGAGCGGGGCAACCGAACTGCGCCAGGGCAACCTCGGGACCGCGGGCCAGGTCACGTCGTCGACGATGCTCTCCCAACTGACGCCGGAGCAGATCTTCGACGGCCTCGCGATTCGCGTCAACGGGCCCCGCAGCTGGGATCTCGATATCACCATCGACATCTCTTTCGCCGACCTGGCCACCAATTATCGGCTCGCCCTGCACAACGGCGTACTCGTCTATCGCAACATCGCGGCCGACCCCGCAACGGCCACCGTTACAGTCAAGCTGCACAACAAGTTTCGCTTGCTGAAGACGGCCATGGGCGATTTCACGTCGCCGGGCCTGGACATCTCCGGCGACCAGAACGCGCTGCAGGCGTTTCTCGACATCCTCGACGAGCCGAACCCGAAGTTCAACATCGTCACACCGTAACCGTCACATCCGCCTCTTGCGCCCCGCCGGGAGGTGGACCACATTATTTGCCCGCCTCTGAGCGACAGTCGTGTGCGCGACCAAAGCTGCCGGACGTGTTGTCGCTCAGAGGCGGGCAAAAGAGCAATTGCCCTGTGCCGCGACCCCTGTGGCAGGAGGGAGTGATCGCGTCACGCGACGTCGATGACCACCTTGCCCAGCACCTTGCGGTCGGCGACGTATCGCAATGCCGCCGGTGCCTCGGACAACGGGAATCGCGCGCCGATGTAGGGGCGGACCGTACCGTCGGCGAACAGCTGCGTCAGCTCTTCGATGTCGCGGACGAATTCCCTGGGGTAGTCAGCCATGAAGGTGCGGATCTCCATGCCGCGCACGCAGATGTCTTTGAGCATAACGAGATTGAGCGGGATCGCAGGAATGCTGCCCGCCGCGTAACCGAGGGTGACAAAGGTGCCGCCGCGGGCCAGGGCGCGCAGCGCCGGCTCTGAATACGATCCTCCGACCGGGTCAAGGACCACCCGCGCGGCATCTCCGGTGAGTTCACGGATCCGCAATTTGAGGTCCTCGCGGTCGTAGTCCACGACGGCCTCGGCGCCGCGCTGCCGGCACAGTTCCAGCTTCTCCGGGCTCGACGCCGCAGCGAGCACCCGCGCCCCCATCGCCACCGCCAGATCAACGGCGGCCAGACCCACTCCACCCGCGGCACCCAGCACGACGACCCAATCACTTTGCCGCACAGCCGCGGTCGTGCGCAGAGCGTGATAAGCGGTGCGGTAGGTCACACCGAAGGCGGCAGCCGACGCGAAGTCGGCGTCGTCGGGCACCAGCGAGGCCTGCGTCGAGTCGAGCAGTGCCTGCTCGGCGAATGCCCCGAACGTGGTGCCGGCCACCCGCTGACCGGGGCGAAACGGCGCGCCCTCTCCGACGGAGAGCACCTCCCCGGCAATCTCATTGCCCGGGATGAACGGCGGTGGGATCTTGACCTGATACTTGCCGGCGATGAACAACACGTCGGGGAAATTGACCGCCGCGGCGTGCACCCGCACCAGCATCTGGCCGGGCGCGGGGACGGGCTCCGGAACCTCGTCGAGCACCAGGCTCTCCGGTGGCCCGTAGCTGCGACAGACGACAGCACGCATCAATTGGCTCCTAACCCGTTGAGACAGAACCGCACCACGTGTGCGATGTCGTCGGGCTCGGGCCGAACGGCCGAGCCCATGTATCGGCGCATCGTCGCCGCGGTGCAGCAGAACACCGCTTCGACGTCGCGCCCGACATCGGTACTTCCCAATGCCGCAACGGGTTCGGTCAACAGATCGCGCAAGGGGTACATCATTGCGTGATCGACCGTATGCCAGTTCGTGGCGGCGGCCATCTGACCGGCAGCGGCGCGGCTTTTCCTGATCAGGTCAGGTTCGGCGACTTGTGCCAGCGTGCCCTCGATCCAGCGGGCGATCTTGTCCCGCGGTTGCCGTTCCTTGGCCATCTGGTGGCGAAGGTAGGACTCGACGATGCCGACGCCACGCTCCATCACCGCCAGGATGAGGTCCTCCTTTCCGGCAAAGTACCGGTAGAAAGCCTTGTTCGACGACCCGGCCTCGGCGACGATGTCGCTGACCCGAGGCTCATCGGGCGCGACGCGCTCCATCACCCGCACCGCGGCGGCCAGGATTCGCTCGACCTCCGCGGTGGCCCCCCGCTGGCGCTCGTCGAGGGCGCGTTCGACGGCCGCGGCGACCCTGTCGGTCATGGCGAATGTGGTTGTGCCGGAACGCTACCGACCAGAGCGCCGTATTTCTGCCGGGCAGCGTCGCGGCGCACATCCAGCATTTCGCTCGGCCATTCGCCCTCCTCGGCCTCATAGCCTTTGAGTAGCATGCGAGCCAGGTTGACCTTGTGCGCCTCGGTCGGCCCGTCGGCAAGCCCGAGCGCGATGCCGCCCAGCAGCACGTTCACCAGCGGCAGCTGGTCGGTGAGCCCGAGCGCACCGTGTACCTGAATCGCGCGTAGCGCAATCGATTTCAGCACCTGTGAGGCCAGGATCTTGCACGCGCCGATCTCGGCGCGTGCGCTATGTTCGTCGCCGTTGTCGATCAGCCAGGCGGCGTGCAGCACGGTCAGCCGGAACGGGATAAGCTCGGTGTAGGAATCGGCGACGAACTCCTGCACGAGCTGCTTGTCAGCCAGCGGGCTGCCTTGGGTGAAGCGGCTTTTCGCGCGCCGCGCCATCATGTCGACGGCGCGCTGCGCCATGCCGATCGATCGCATCGCGTGATGCAGCCGCCCGCCGGCCAGCCGGGTCTGCAGAATCAGGAAGCCCTGACCGGCTTCACCTAGCAACGCATCCGCCCCCACCCGCACCCCGTCGTAGTGCACCAGCGAATGCCCTGGTTCGTGCGGGTCCGCGCCCACCAGATGATGGTTGGCTTCCAGATTCAACCCCTCGGTCCCGGCGGGGATCAGGAAGGTCGAGGCGCCACGGTGGACCGGCACGTCGGGATCGGTGATCGCGACGACGATGAAGAACGATGCGACAGATGCGTTGGAGGAGAAGTACTTTCGCCCGGTGATCACCCAGTCGTCACCGTCGCGCACGGCGCGGGTGGTGAACACGCGCGGGTCCGCACCGCCTTGCGGCTCGGTCATCGAGAAGCAGGAGAAGATCTCCCCGGACAACAACCCGGACAGATAGCGGTCCTTTTGCTCCGGCGTTCCGAAGCGCGCGATGATCTCCGCGTTGCCGGTATCGGGTGCTTGGGTTCCGAAGACGATCGGCGCCCACGGGCTGCGGCCAAGGATCTCGTTGATCAACGTCAGCTTGACCGCACCGAAGCCCTGCCCGCCCAGCTCCGGCCCCAGATGCGGTGCCCACAAGCCATTGTCGCGGACCTGCTGCTTGAGCGGATCGACGATGCGCCGGCGCTCGTCGTTGAGCGGCAGGAACTCGCAGCCCGGGAACAGCACCTCGAGCGGCTCCACCTCTTCGTGCACGAACTCGCGAACCCAGGCCAGCTTCTTCTCGAACTCCGGTTCGGTAGAGAAGTCCCATGACACGTGAATACTCCCGCCTTTTAAGGGATTCCGCCGTCGGTCCGCAGAATCGAACCGGTGGTGAAACTGGACGCGTCGGACGCCAAGAACAATGCCGCACCGACAATCTCGTGAGGGTCGCCGGCCCGCTTGAGGTGCAGGTGGCTGAAGTTGTCGTTCCCGGACAGATCCCACGCCTTGCTGACGTCGGTCAGGTAGGGCCCGGCCATCAGCGTGTTGACCCGTACCGTGGGACCGAAGGCCTGTGCCAGTCCTTCGGTCATCGCGTTGAGCCCGGCCTTGGCGGCGGCGTAGGGGATAATGCCGCCGTTGGGCCGCAGCGATCCGGTGGAGCTGACGTTGATGATCGACCCGCCGCCGGCGGCCACCATTCGTTCACCCACCAACGCCGACAACCGAAACGGCCCTTTGAGATTCAGGTTCACCACCGCGTCGAACAGTTTCTCGGTGACGTTGCTCAGCTTGTCGTACAGTGGCGACATGCCGGCGTTGTTGATCAGGGTATCGACCTTGCCGAACCGCTCGTAGGTGGCCTCGACCAGGCCGTCGAGCTGGTCCCAGCGTCCGACGTGCACGCCGTAGGGCAGCGCGGATCGTCCGGTTTCGGCCGCGATCTCCTTGGCCACCGCCTCGCAGTTCTCGAAGTTCCGGCTGGCGATCACCACGTCGGCGCCGCAGTGGGCGACGGCGAATGCCATCTCCCGCCCAAGTCCACGGCTGCCGCCGGTGATCAGCACCACGCGATCAGTGAGGTCGAAAAGTTGGTCGGCGTAACCCATTTCAGCGGCACCTGGTCGGCAGGCCGCGCGCCATCTCGGCCGCCGTCGCGATCAGCGCGAGGATCATCGGGCCGAACGCGTCGGTGATCTTGGGGTCGACCTTTCCGGTCCGCACGCCGGCGGCGTACGTCTTTTCCAACACGATGCCCAACTTCCAGTTGGCCAGCACCAGGTAATAGTCGATGTTCTCGGTGGAAAGCCCGCTGATTTTCTCGTAGTGGCCCAGCAACTCGCCCCGCTTGGGCATCCCGCTCATGTCCAGATAAAAGCCGTCGCCCTTAGGGTTTTCGCCGTCGTAGCCCAATAGGCACCAGGCCAGATCGAGCAGCGGATCGCCGACCGTCGTCATCTCCCAGTCCACGATCGCGGCGAGCTGAGGTTGACTGCCGTGCGCGAACATCACGTTGGCGAACTGGTAGTCGCCGTGCATGATGCCCGGCTGGTACTCCGCGGGCCGGTTGCGGCGCAACCAATCCGCGGCCTCGTTCAGGCCGGGCAGCTCGCGCACCTTGTAGGCGTCGAGGAATGCCAGCCACCGATCGACCTGCCGATCGTGGAATCCGTCCGGACGCCCGAAGCCCTCGAGTCCTTGTTCGCGCCAGTCGACCCGGCCCAGCTTCGCGGCGCCCTCGACGAGTTCGAATGCGAGCCCGCGGCGCGCGTCGAGGTCGATGTCGAACGGTGGCTGCCAGCCGCCGTCCATCGGGCTCCATCCGTCGATCGCCTGCATCACGTAGAACGGCATGCCCAGCACGGTGCCGCTGTCGTCGGCGGCGATCAGCTCGGCGTGCGGCACATCGGTGCCGGACAGCGCCCGCACCAGCCGGATCTCGCGCAGCAGGCCGTCGATGCGTGCGGCGTCTGCGCGGGCCCCGGGCATGCGCAGCACCATGCGCTCGCCGCCCCGCCGAATCAGATACAGCGTGTTCTGCGAACCGCCTTTGAGCTGCTGTAGGAGCGGCTCCTCGCCGCTTCCGGGAGCGTCGTTGGCGTCGAGCCATCGACCCAGCACGCCCGGGTCCAGTTGGGTTTCTCCAGCAGTCGTCATTGTCCGCACACCCCACTCTCTGCGAGGAGAATAGCATTCTCCACCGCTGCTGCCAGCTCCTCAACCGCGGACGCGGCACAACAACACTCCTCAATCAGTTGTGTTGCATCCATCCCTTGAAACCGCCCGCTGAAAGCCCGCCCTGAGAGCACGTTCGGCGAAGGTGAGGGCGTTCACGGATGGTGCTAACCCGGCTTGTGTGCGGCGAGCAGGAATCCGTGCGCCGCGAAGTGCCCGTCGTCATCGCGTTCGATGTTCGGCAGGTCAACATCGAGGGCGGCCGCGTTGCCGTAGAGCTTCGCGGGGCGGACCTCGTCGACCTGCCACACCGTCGAGACGACGTCGCGCAATTCGCTTTCGGTGAAGCCCTGCGGACCGGGCCGGTCGCCGGGTCCACCGAGCGCCCCGGCCGCGAAGGCCAGAATGTACAGCGCCGCACCGGGCGCGGCTGCCCGAAAGATCGACCGCAGATAGCCCGAACGCCCCTCGGCCGGCAGAGCATGGAACAGCCCGCTGTCGAGGATGGTGGAGAAGCGGCCTTCGGAATCGGGTGGGTAGTCACCAAATTCGGTGACGTCGGCTTTCGCGAAAGTCGCTGTTGTCAACCCTTGTTCGGCGGCAGCCGCGGTCGCGGCATCGATCGCCGTCGCGCTGGCGTCCAGCCCGACGACCGTGTAGCCGCGCGCGGCGAGGGCCAACGACAGGGCGGCGTGGCCGCACCCGGAGTCCAGCACGTCGCTGCGGATCTTGCCTTGACCGATGAGGACCGCCAGTTCGGGCTGCGGCCGACCGATGCTCCACGGCGGTGGTGATTCTTGTCGATAGGCGGCGTCCCAATCGATGCTCGGCCGGGTCATCTGTCCTCCTCGGGATGGGGCCTCCCTTGCAGATTAGGCGGCGGCCGCGCGCCGTGGCGGCGGGCGATGAGAAACTGCGAACAAGCCACTCCGACGACAGGGAGAGACATGCAAGTGCTTCTGGTCCGGCATGCGCTGCCGTTGCGCAGCGAACACGGCCAGGGTTCGGACCCGGACCTTTCGGAAGAAGGGGTGGCCCAGATCGCGCGCCTGCCCGAGGCGCTCGCCAGGTTCCCGATCTCCCGGGTGATCAGCAGCCCGCAGCGGCGTGCCATCCAGACCGCCGAACCGGTCGCGGCGGCCCGGCAGCTGTGCGTCGAGATCGACGATCGCTTCGCCGAATACGATCGCGACCTTCCGGTGTACATCCCGGTCGAGCAGATCCGTGCGGAAAACCCGAAGGAGTGGGAGCGGCTGGCGCAGGGTCACTTACCCAGTGCGGTCGACGAAGACGCGTTCCGCGCACGGATCCGGGCGGCGATCGACGACCTCGTCGCGTCCGGGGACCCCGAGGACACCGTTGCCGTGTTCAGCCACGGCGGGGTGATCAACCTCTTGCTGCACGAAATCCTAGGCACGAAGCGGCTGTTGTCGTTTCCCGTCGACTACGCATCGGTGACCCGATTGTTGTATTCGCGCACCGGTCAGGCGACCGTGGCGGGGGTCAACGGTGTCGAACACGTGTGGGACCTGTTGCCGCGCAATCAGCGATGGTAGACAAGTTCGGTGACTTCGGCTGATCGACTCGACGGGCTGGACCTGCCCGCGCTGGACCGGTATCTGCGTTCGCTCGGTATCGAGCGCGACGGCGAGTTGCGCGGAGAATTCATCTCCGGCGGCCGCTCCAATCTCACCTTCCGGGTCTACGACGACAAAACGAACTGGCTGGTGCGGCGTCCACCGCTGCACGGGCTGACCCCGTCGGCGCACGACATGGCGCGCGAGTACAAAGTGGTGGCGGCACTGCAGGACACGCCCGTTCCGGTGGCCCGCGCGATCGCGCTGTGCGAGGACGACTCCGTGCTGGGCGCGCCGTTCCAGATCGTCGAGTTCGTCGCCGGGCAGGTCGTCCGTCGCCGCGCTCAGCTCGAAGCCTTCAATCACACCGTGATCGACAAATGCGTCGACTCGCTGGTCCGGGTACTCGTCGACTTGCACAACGTCGACCCGAACGCGGTGGGACTGGCCGATTTCGGCAGGCCCAGCGGTTATCTGGAGCGCCAAGTTCGGCGCTGGGGCTCGCAATGGGAACTGGTGCGGCTGCCCGACGACCACCGCGACTCCGACGTCGAAAGATTGCATTCCGGTCTGCGGCAAGCTATTCCGCCGCAGAGCCGTACGTCGATCGTGCACGGTGACTACCGGATCGACAACACCATCCTGGACGCCGACGACCCGACGCGGGTGCGTGCCGTGGTGGATTGGGAACTCTCGACGTTGGGGGATCCGCTATCTGATGCGGCCCTGATGTGTGTGTACCGCGACCCGGCACTGGATCTGATCGTCAATGCGCAAGCGGCCTGGACGTCGCCGCTGCTGCCGACGGCCGACGAACTGGCCGACCGGTATTCGCTTGTGTCCGGTTTGCCGTTGGCGCATTGGGAGTTCTACATGGCGCTGGCGTACTTCAAGCTCGCCATCATCGCCGCCGGCATCGACTTCCGCCGGCGCATGTCAGATCAGGCGAGCGGCAAAGACTCCGAGCACATGCCCGAAGTGGTCGCGCCGTTGATCTCTCGTGGACTCGCGGAACTGGGCAAGCTGCCCGGTTAGTCGCGCACCGCCGCCGCGTGATGTTTCTTGGCCGCGCGACGCAGCTGCAGAATCCGTGCGGTGCCGACGGCCACCGTGAGCAGGCCGCCAACCACCGCCGCCAGCAGGATGGCCACGCCTAGCGGCAGGCTCCAATGCCAGATCAAGAACTGAAACGGCGTCGATGTCGTGTTCTGCGTGATGAAGATCAGCAACAGGATCAGGATCAGGAAGCCCGCGATCAGTGCGGACCACAGCGCGCCGGCGCGGGTGAACCCGATGGCCGATTCCTTGGGGTGGGTGGCCGCATGGGGCGGTTTCACGCCGCCGGGAGGCGCTGGGGGAGGCACAGGGGCGGGCTCGGCGGGATGCGCCGCAGTGGGCTTATGCGGCGGGTTGCCCGGCAAGCCAGGGTCGGTGCTGCTCATAGATTCATCTTTGTCCCATCCTGGCGAGAATGAAACCAAACCGCGCAAACCGCCTGCTTCATGGCCACAGCGCCCGGCGTGTGATGCCGTTACTGTCAGCGTTATGAGGATGCTGCGGCGCCTGCTCCGCGTGATTATCCCCGCGGCAGCGTGCCTCGTGGTCAGCGGCCTCGCCGCGTCGTGCAGCAATTCCGATCCGCTGGCGCCGGAGACGCGCAGCATGAAATCCATCGTGATCGGATCGGCCGACTTCCCGGAATCGCAGATCATTGCCGAGATCTATGCACAAACGTTGCAGGCCAATGGTTTCGACGTGGGAAGGCGGATGGGCATCGGCAGCCGCGAGACGTATATCCCGGCGCTCAAAGACCATTCCATCGATTTGGTACCGGAGTATGTCGGCAATCTGCTGCGCTACTTCGCACCCGACTCGACCGCGACCATGCTCGACGCGGTGGAATTGGAGCTCTATCAGAAGTTGCCCGGTGACCTGTCGGTTCTGACACCGTCGCCGGCGTCGGATACCGACACGGTGACCGTCACGGGCCGCACGGCCGCCGCGTGGAACCTCAAAACCATCGGCGATCTGGCCGCACACTCGGCGGAGGTGAAATTCGGGGCGCCGTCGGCCTTCGAGAACCGGTCGTCCGGCCTGCCCGGGCTACGGCAGAAATACTTGCTCAACATCAGTCCCGGCAACTTCATCGCGATCAACGACGGCGGCGGAGCGGTGACAGTACGCGCACTGGTGGAGGGAAAGGTGAACGCGGCCAACATCTTCACCACATCGCCGGCGATCGCACAGAACCATCTGGCGGTGCTGGCGGACCCCGAACACAGCTTCGTGGCCGGCAACATCGTGCCGCTGGTGAATTCGCAGAAGAAGTCCGATCGCCTCAAGAATGTCCTGGATGCGGTCTCGGCCAAGCTGACCACTGAGGGTCTGGCCGGTCTCAACGCCGCCGTGGCGGGCAACTCCGGCATCGACCCCGACCAGGCCGCACGAAACTGGGTGCGGGACAACGGCTTCAACCATCCGATTACGCAATGACGACCGGTGTGGGGGTTAGACGGTGATCGTCTTCGACGATGTCTGCAAGACATTCGCCGACGGGACCAACGCCGTCCATCGACTGAGCCTGGCGGTCCCCAACGGCAAGCTGACGGTGTTCGTGGGTTCCTCCGGGAGCGGCAAGACCACCGCGCTGCGGATGATCAATCGAATGGTCGAGCCGACGTCGGGCACCATTACCGTCGACGGCCAGGACGTCAGAGGTGTCAACCCAGTGCAGCTGCGGCTCGGAATCGGTTACGTGATCCAGCATGCCGGGCTGATGCCGCATCAGCGGGTGATCGACAACGTCGCGACCGTGCCCGTCCTGCGGGGGCAACCCCGCCGGCAGGCCCGCAGGGCGGCCTACGAGGTGCTGGAACGCGTCGGGCTGGACGCCAAACTTGCCAACCGCTACCCGGCGCAGCTCTCCGGCGGAGAACAACAACGCGTCGGCGTGGCACGCGCACTGGCCGCCGATCCGCCAATCCTGTTGATGGACGAGCCATTCTCGGCCGTCGACCCCGTGGTTCGTCTTGAGCTGCAGAACGAAATACTGCGCCTGCAAAACGAACTGCACAAGACGATCGTGTTTGTCACACACGACATCGACGAGGCGCTCAAACTCGCCGACCGGGTCGCGATCTTTGGCCGTGGCGGCGCGCTGCAGCAGTACGACGAACCCACCCGACTACTTTCACGGCCGGCCAACGATTTCGTATCGAGATTCATCGGCCTCGGCCGCGGCTACCGGTGGCTGCAGCTGATCAAGGCGAATGGTCTGCCGCTGCATGCCGTCGACACGCTCCCGGTCAGCGACCTTATCGATCGTCCGCTGACCGGCTGGGCGGTGGTGGTCGACGACGACGGCCGTCCGTTGGGCTGGATCGACGGCGAGGGCCTGCGGCGCCACGGCGGTGGCGCGTCGTTGCCCGACAGCATGAGCGGCATCAGTGCGTTGTTCCGGCCCGGCGGCAACCTCAGCCAAGCGCTGGACGCGGCGCTGTCGTCGCCCTCGACGGTGGGGATCGCCGTCGACGGGGAAGGCAGGTTCATCGGCGGGGTGCTGGCTGCCGACGTGCTGGCCGAGGTCGAACACCAGCGGCGGATCTGACCATGCACTATCTGTTCACCCATCTCGGCGACGCCTGGACGCTGACGGTGATCCATCTGCGGTTGTCTCTGGTACCGGTGCTGATTGGGTTGCTGATAGCGGTGCCGCTTGGGGTGCTGGTACAGCGTGCTCCGATTCCGCGGCGGCTGACGACGGCGACCGCCAGTGTGGTGTTCACCGTGCCGTCGCTGGCGTTGTTCGTGGCCCTGCCGGTGCTTATCGGAACCCGAATCCTGGACGAGGCCAACGTCCTCGTCGCGCTCACCGCGTACACCGCCGCGCTGATGGTGCGCGTGGTGCTCGAGGCGCTGGACGCGGTGCCGGCCCAGGTCCGCGACGCCGCCACCGCTGTCGGCTACTCGTCCGTCAAACGGGTCCTGAAAGTTGAGCTGCCGCTGTCGATCCCGGTCATGATCGCGGGGTTGCGGGTGGTCGTGGTGACCAATATCGCGATGGTGTCGGTGGGTTCGGTGATCGGCATCGGCGGCCTGGGTACCTGGTTCACCGAGGGGTATCAGACCGACAAGAGCGATCAGATCCTGGCCGGCATCATCGCGCTGTTCATGTTGGCGGTCGTGATCGACATGTTGATCGTGCTGGCCGGCCGGTTCGCCACCCCCTGGTCCCACGCGGGTGCGGCCACGCGCCGGTCCGTGCTGGCTCCGGTCGTCGGTGGTGCACGATGAATTTCGTCCAGCAGGCGGTGTCCTATCTGCTGACCGTCGACAACTGGACCGGTCCGGTCGGCCTCGCCGCGCGCATCTTGGAGCACCTGGAGTACACCGCCCTGGCGGTGGGCGCATCGGCGTTGATCGCGATCCCGATCGGGATGGTGATCGGCCACACGGGCCGCGGCACGCTGCTGGTGGTGGGTGCGGTCAACGGACTGCGCGCATTGCCGACACTCGGGGTGCTGCTGCTGGGTGTGCTGATGTTCGGCCTGGGGCTCGGGCCGCCGCTGGTTGCCCTGATGCTGCTCGGTGTGCCGTCGCTGCTGGCCGGAACCTACGCGGGCATCGCCAACGTCGATCCGGTGGTGGTCGACGCCGCCCGCGCGATGGGTATGACGGAGGCCCAGGTGCTGCTGCGCGTCGAGACGCCCAACGCGATGCCGTTGATTCTCGGCGGGTTGCGCAACGCGACGCTGCAGGTCGTTGCCACCGCGACGGTGGCCGCTTATGCCAGTCTCGGTGGGCTCGGCCGCTACCTGATCGACGGGATCAAAGAACGCGAATTCCAACTCGCCTTGGTCGGCGCGTTGATGGTGGCCGGGCTCGCGCTGATCCTCGACGGCCTGCTGGCAATGGCGGTCTGGGTTTCGGTGCCCGGCACCGGGCGATTGCGCAGGCCTCGTCGACGAATCGATGTGACGGCGGACCCAGTTGCCGACCAGCCTGCCGTAGTGGGTGGGCACGTCTTACGGTAGGGAGTGTGAACAGCCCCTCTGACCCGACCGGCAGCGTCTGGCCCGCGATGCTGACCTGGCGTGCACCGGACATCTCGCGCATGGAATCGGTGCGAGTACAGGTGTCCGGCAAGCGGATTAGAGCGGCCGGACGCATCGTGGCCGCGGCTACCGCGACGAACCCGGCATTCGGCGCTTTCTACGAAGTGCAGACCGATGAAACCGGGGCTACCAAGAGGTTCGGGCTGACGATCACCCTGGCCGAGCGGGAGCGCCAGCTTGCCATCTCCCGCGACGAAGAGAACATGTGGATGGTCACCGACCACCAGGGCGAGCGTCGCGAAGGGTACAACGGTGCACTCGACGTCGACGTCGTATTCAGCCCGTTCTTCAACGCGCTGCCCATCCGGCGGCTGGGGCTACACGAGCGGGCCGAAACCATCACGTTGCCGGTGGTCTACGTCAACGTGCCGGACATGACCGTCACCGCGGCCACGGTGAGTTACGCCAGCTCCGGCGGCGGTGCGGGGATCAAGCTGCACTCACCGGTCGCCGACACCACGGTGAGCGTCGATGCGGACGGGTTCATCGTGGACTATCCCGGATTGGCAGAGCGGATCTGATCACCCCGCCCGCCCGGCCGGCGGCGGCGAGCTCTTGGCGCCAGCCGTCCGCGCCGATTGTGACGGTGAAGATGTCGGAGCGCGGGAAGCGGTCGTAGCGCGTTCGCGCGGCATGGCCCGCCTCGACGAGTTCGGCCACCGAGTTGTCCCAATCCAGCGAGTCGCGGGCACGGCTGAGCAGGTCCATCACCCGGTCGACGGCGGTGAGCAGATGGGCGGTGTTGCCTTCGCACATCGCGCGCACCAGGTCCGGGGCGCTGCCCGCCACCCTGGTGCCGTCCCGGAAGGACCCGGCGGCCAGCGCGAAGGCCAGCGGCACCTCTGCGGCCGTCACCGCCAGCGCCTCGGCGAGCAGGTGCGGCAGATGCGAGATGGCGGCCGCCGCGGCGTCATGTTCGTCGGATCTGGCCGGCACCACGGCCGCGCCGCAATCCAGCGCCAGCGTCATCACCATCCACCAGACGACCGGGTCCACGTGGTCGTCGACGCTGACAACCCACGGTGCCGCCGTGAACAATCCGGCATGGCCGGCCGCCCAACCCGAGCTCTCGGTGCCCGTCATCGGGTGACCGCCGACGAAGCGGTCCTGCAGACCGGCCGCGACCACCTCGTCGAGGACCGCCGTCTTGACGCTGGTGACGTCCGTGAGAGGGCAATTTGGGGCCAGGTCGCTGACGTGGGCGAGCATCGCCGGCAAGGCGGGCATCGGCACCGCCAGCACGATCAGGGCACCGGTATCGGCGGCGCGCGCCAACGTGTCGGCGAGCTCTGTCGATGCGACAAAGCCGTCTGCAACTGCGCCGCGCGCGCCCTCTACCGAGCGGTTGTAGCCGAACACGTCCCGGCCGGCTGCCGCGGCCGCGCGCATGAGCGAACCACCGATAAGTCCCAACCCGAGGACACACACCGGGGGCTTGTTCCCGGTCCCAGTCGCCGTCCACGACACAGACCTAG
Organism: Mycobacterium sp. NGS40; assembly: GCF_059812735.1. Classification (NCBI taxonomy): domain Bacteria; kingdom Bacillati; phylum Actinomycetota; class Actinomycetes; order Mycobacteriales; family Mycobacteriaceae; genus Mycobacterium; species Mycobacterium sp. NGS40. Next base: position 158,223 of record NZ_JCALDG010000005.1, on the reverse strand, counting down.
GTTGGCACAGCGGGTCGACAACGGCGGCTGGAGGTCCCCCTGCTGGTTTGCGCTGTCTGGTCAAGCCGCCTGGTCAGCGACTAGCGTAGGCGCCCATGGGACGAGAGCGGGCCGCAACGCAAGGCCCGTCCGTGGATACACCGGACGGCTTTGGCATCGCCGTGGTGCGCGAAGAGGGCCAATGGCGATGCTCGGTGATGGCCCCCAATTCGCTGACGAGTCTGGCTGCGGCCGAGACCGAGCTGCGTGAACTGCGCAGTGCGGGAGCGGTCTTTGGTCTTCTCGACATCGACGACGAGTTCTTCGTCATCGTGCGCCCGGCGCCGTCGGGAACCCGGTTGCTGTTGTCGGATGCCACGGCCGCATTGGATTACGACATTGCCGCCGAAGTTCTGGACAGCCTGGACGCCGACATCGATCCCGAGGACCTCGAGGACTCGGAACCGTTCGAAGAAGGCGATCTTGGGCTGCTGTCCGATATCGGTCTGCCCGAAGCAGTTCTGGGTGTGATCCTCGACGAGTCCGACCTCTACGCCGATGAGCAATTGGGCCGCATCGCTCGCGAGATGGGCTTTGCCGACCAGCTGTCGGCGGTTATCGACCGCCTCGGTCGGTGATCGACCGCCTGGTTCGGTGAGGACTGACGAAGAGCTGATCCGTGCCGCGCTGGCGGCCGCCGCAACGGCTGGCCCGCGCGATGTGCCGATCGGTGCGGTGATTGTCGGCGCCGACGGAACCGAACTCGCCCGCGCGGTGAATGCCCGTGAGGCCCTTGGTGATCCGACTGCGCACGCGGAAGTCCTGGCGATCCGCGCCGCGGCCACCGTGCTGGGCGATGGGTGGCGGCTGGAGGGAGCCACGCTGGCGGTCACCGTCGAACCCTGCACGATGTGCGCGGGTGGGCTGGTGCTGGCGCGTGTCGCGCGGCTGGTGTTCGGCGCGTGGGAGCCCAAGACCGGTGCGGTCGGATCGTTGTGGGACGTGGTCCGCGACCGTCGGCTCAATCACCGTCCCGAGGTGCGTGGCGGGGTGCTCGCTGCGGAGTGCGCCGCGCCACTGGAGGAGTTCTTCGCCCGCCAGCGATTGGGGTGAGTGGCTACTGGTTCTGTAAGCTGCTCGGCGGTGGCGTGTCCGAGCGGCCTAAGGAGCACGCCTCGAAAGCGTGTGACGGCTAAAACCGTCCGAGGGTTCAAATCCCTCCGCCACCGCCAATAGCTTCCCGCGAAGAATCGCGGGTGAGTGCCAGCACCAGGAAGCCTCGACCGCCGCCGCGCCCGGTTGGCGCGTTGCCGGTGCGGCCATCCGCCCTGGCTTTCTCGGCGATTCGGGGCATTTGTAACCCGCGATCCTATTTACTGTGACCCAACTCACTCGGTGGCAACCGGCCGCGTAGTTCGTGGGGCTAGTGAGTCCGGGAGGGGCAGAACGATGACGCGGCTGGCGACGTGGTGGGAGCAGGACCACCATTTCGATTGGCTGACAGGCTATTTGCAATCGCACGGGTTGGGTTCCAACACACGCAGGCTGTTGGCCGGGGTGGCGGGCTCGTTGGTGCTCGTGCCGGCCAACGTGTGGTTGGATCAGACCTTGCCGCTGCGGCCTTTGGCGCTGGCCTATTCGGTCTTGGCCGCGGCGATCGGTCTGACCATGGCCGCGCTGTGGTTGCGCGGGTGGCCCACCCGCCGGCAATCTCTTTTCTTCGTTTTGACCGGCAGCGTGATCATCGGCCTCGGCTGCGTATGGCAACCCCAGCCGCTAGTAGGACTGATGGCCTGCTCAGCCATGGCGGTCACGGGCGGCTACCTCGCGTTCTTCCACACCGCCAAGTACATGGCCCTGAATTTTGGCCTGGCCTTCACCATTGCCGCCGTGGAAGCGGCGCGTCTGGCCGCCGCGGGGCAAGTGATGCTGGCGTTCACCGGCTGCTTTCTGGTCCTCGAACTCAACGCGGTCGTCCCGTTGGCCATCCAGATCGTCGTGCGCGCACTCTGGGTTGATCTATTGCGCGCCAACCGCGACCCGTTGACGGGCCTGCTGAATCGGCGCGCCTGCGATCGGGCCGTTGTGGGGCGGATGCTCGTCGGCGCCAACCACATGTTTTTGATGGTGGCGATGATCGACCTGGACCGGTTCAAAACCCTCAACGACACCCGCGGACACGCCGCCGGTGACGAGGCGCTGGTCGCGGTTGCCGGCGCATTGAACACCGCCTGCAGCGACACCGCCATCGTCGGTCGCGTCGGTGGGGAGGAATTCTTGATCGCCGAAATCGTGACGGCGGAACAGCGGCCCGAGTGGGGTCTGTACCTCTGTGACGCCGTGGCCGCAATCGACGACCCCGTGACCGCCAGCGTCGGAATCGCCGCCCTGGCGTTGCGCGACATGGTCACCGATTATGCCGACGAAGCGTTTCGCCAGGTGGTCGCCCATGCCGACAACGCCATGTATGAAGCCAAACGCCGCGGGGGCAATCAAACTCGCCACCACGAGGTTGCAGTCTGAGTCAGCGGCGCGTACCAGCAGGCTCGGAGGTATGCATGGCCGCCTCGAGCTCTTCTTCTTCGAGCGCATTGATCGTCAGCGGCGGTTGGTCGCTGCGGTAACGCATGCCCTCGAGGAGGATGGCCACATATCGTCGCCACAGCTCGGCGTCCACGTGTCCGGCGTACTCGCTGACCGTTCCGGCCAGCAGGCCAAAGATGGGCATGTCCCCGGGTGCGGTTTCCGGCCGTAGGTGACCGTCATGCTGTGCCCGCTCGACAAGTTCGGAAAGCCTTGGTACGAGGCGAACTCGGGCGGCTTCCACGCGGTCGCCGCCGAAGCACTTACCGAAGGCGACCTCGCGTATTCCTCGGTCGGTCGCCGTAATTTCACACATTTGCTCGACAAACCACACGAAGCCCTGCCATGAATCGGGGTGACGCAACGCGGTTTCCGCCAGCGTGGTCAGCTCGTCGATGCCGTCCTCGAAGATCGCCTCGAGCAGCTCCTGCTTGGTGGGAAACCGTCGGTACACGGTTCCCACGCCGACGCCCGCGTGGTGAGCGACCTCGTTGAGAGTGGCCTCCAGACCGCGGATGGCAAAAAGTTCGCGGGCGGCCTCGATCACCCGCTGCCGGTTGCGCTCGGCATCCTTCCTCAGCGGGCGGCACGTCATCTCGCGAGCGCTCACGTCGATGAGTGTAACGAGGGCAACATTTCCAGTAAGTGGATTGACCCTATCCACTTAATTGGTTAGGTTATCTACCCAGACCACCGTCGGTCCCGAACTCCGGCTCACCTCGGATCACTGAAAGGCCCGCACCTTGACTGACGTTCGCGATATCGCGGCTGCAAAACAGGAGCCGCTGCCTGCTCAGAGTGTCGAACCAAGGCAGGTCTTGGCGCGGGACCTGCCGACGGCGAGACCGGCTCGGCCGCCGCTGACCAAACTTCTCGGCCGCACCTGGCTGCCCATCCTGATCGCCGTCGCGGTCGCGGTCGGCGTCGCCACCGTAGGGCAGTTACGTGAAATCTTCGGAGCCAATGCCGTGCTGGTGACTCCGAGGGGTTCGGACACCGCAGATTCCTTTAACCCCAAGGTCGTAACGTACGAGGTGTTCGGTGCCGGGTCCACGGCCGTGATCAACTATCTGGACCTGGACTCCAAGCCTCAGCGAGCCGTAAACGCTTCGCTGCCATGGTCCTTGACGCTGCGAACCACCGCCCCCGCCGCCACGCCCAACATTCTCGCTCAGGTCGACGGTCAGACCGTGACATGCCGGATCACCGTCAACAACGAGGTCAAGGACGAAAGAACCGTCACGGGTGCGAATGCCGAGACCTTCTGCTTGGTGAAGTCGGCATGACCATACCCGCGACCGACGCCCCGACCGACGCGATTCCGGTCGCCCGCCATGCGGCCCGCCCGAGGCTACCGCGGCTCATCCGGTCGTTCGCCGTGCCGATCGTAGTTGCCTGGATCGCAATCGTCGCCGTCCTCAATACCGTTGTCCCGCAACTCGAAACGGTCAGCAAGATGCGCGCAGTGTCGATGAGTCCCAACGACGCGCCGTCGATGATCGCAACGAAACGCGTCGGCAAGGTGTTCCAGGAGTTCGACACCAGCAGCTCGGTGATGATCGTGCTCGAAGGTGACAAGCCGTTGGGTGCCGACGCACACCATTTCTATGACGACATCGTGCGAAAGCTGCGGGCCGACACCAAGCATGTCCAGCATGTGCAAGATTTCTGGGGCGATTCGCTGACGGCAGCAGCCGCGCAAAGCACCGACGGCAAGGCCGCCAACGTTCAGGTCTACATCGCCGGGGACCAAGGAGAGGCACTCGCCAACGAATCGGTGGAGGCCGTGCGCGATATCCTGGCCAGCTCGCCGGCACCACCGGGGGTCAGGGCGTACCTAACCGGCCCCGCGGCGACGAGTACGGATCAAAATGCGGTGGGCGACCAGAGCATGCAGACCATCGAATTGCTGACCTTCGCCGTCATCATTGCGATGCTGTTGCTCGTCTACCGATCGGTTGTGACGGTATCGACCGTGCTCGCGATGGTGGTGCTGGAATTAGCCGGCGCCCGGGGGCTGGTGGCATTTCTCGGCTACTACAAGGTCTTTGGGCTTACGACGTTCGCGACCAATCTCGTCGTGACTCTTGCGATCGCCGCGGCCACCGACTACGCGATTTTCCTGATTGGCCGGTACCAGGAGGCGCGCAGATCCGGAGAGGATCGAGAATCGGCGTACTACACCATGTTTCACGGTACGGCCCATGTCGTGCTGGCTTCGGGGCTGACGATCGCCGGCGCGGCCTTCTGCTTGCACTTCACCCGCCTGCCGTACTTCCAGACCATGGGCATCCCGCTGGCAGTCGGGATGGTCATCGTGGTGGCGGCCGCCTTGACGCTTGGCCCCGCACTGATTTCGGTTGTCACGCGGTTCGGCCGGCTGCTGGATCCCAAACGCATGGCGAAGCCGCGAGGGTGGCGTCGGATTGGCGCCGCGACCGTCCGGTGGCCCGGCGCGATTCTGGTCAGCGCAATCCTGTTGGCTTTGGTCGGGTTGCTCGCCCTGCCCGGCTACCACACCACGTACAACGACCGCCTCTATCTGCCCGCCGGGGTGCCGGCGAACATCGGATACGCGGCGGCCGACCGGCATTTCTCCAAAGCCAAAATGAATCCGGATCTGATGATGATCGAAAGCGATCACGATCTGCGGAACCCGGCCGACTTCCTGGTGATCGACAAGATCGCCAAGGCCCTTGTCCGCGTGCATGGCATCGCCCAAGTGCAGACCATTACGCGGCCAGAGGGAAAGCCGATTCAGCACACCACGATTCCGTACAACATCAGCATGAACAGCACCGGCCAAATCATGAACAACGACTATCAGCAAACCATCTTGAAAAACACGCTGAAACAGGCCGACGACATGCAAGTCACGATCGACTCGATGGAAAAGATGCAGACCATCACCCAGCAGCTCTCCCAAGTCACTCACGACATGGCCACCAAGATGAGTAAAACCAGCGCCGATGTACAGGACTTGCGCGATCACATGGCCGATTTCGAAGACGTCTGGCGTCCCATTCGCAGCTACTTCTACTGGGAGAAGCACTGCTTCGACATCCCGATGTGCTGGTCGTTGCGTTCCGTGTTCGACGCACTCGACGGCATCTCGACCATGAGCGATGACCTCAGCGACCTGGTACCCGACCTCGATCGAATGGATGCGCTGATGCCGCAGATGGTTGCGCTGATGCCGCCGATGATCGAATCGATGAAGAGCCAAAAACAGATGATGCTCAACCAGTATCAGGCGCAGAAGGCGCAGCAAGACCAGACCATGGCCATGCAGGACAACGCCACGGCGATGGGCGAAGCGTTCGATGCCGCTAAGAACGACGACTCGTTCTATCTGCCGCCAGAGGCCTTCAACAACGCGGATTTCAAGCGTGGGATCAAGCTGTTTCTCTCCCCGGATGGACATGCGGTCCGGTTCACCATCCTGCACCAAGGCGACCCGCTAACCACGGAAGGCACCTCGCACGTCGAGCCGCTCAAAACCGCAGCGGCAGATGCGATTAAGGGAACGCCACTGGAGGGATCGACGATATACCTCGGTGGCAGCGCGGCCATGTATAAAGATTTGCAGCAAGGCGCTGACTACGACTTGCTCATTGCCGCTACCGCAGCGCTCATCCTGATTTTCATCATCATGGTGGTGCTCACCCGTGCCGTGGTCGCCGCGGCGACCATCGTTGGGACCGTGGTGCTCAGTCTGGCCACCTCGTTCGGGCTGTCGGTGTTGCTGTGGCAACACGTCGTCGGAATCCCGTTGCACTGGATGGTGTTGCCGATGTCAGTCATCGTCTTGTTGGCCGTCGGCTCGGACTACAACCTGCTGCTGGTATCGCGCATGAGAGAGGAGATCCAGCCCGGGCTCAACACCGGCATCATTCGCTCCATGGCGGGCACCGGTTCCGTGGTCACCTCGGCGGGCTTGGTCTTCGCCTTCACGATGATGTCGATGGCGGTGAGTAAGTTGATTGTGATCGGTGAGGTGGGCACGACAATCGGCCTGGGGTTGCTGTTCGACACCTTGGTCGTCCGTTCCCTGATGACACCGTCGTTCGCAGCGGTGCTGGGTCGCTGGTTCTGGTGGCCGCGGCACGTACGTCAGCGCCCGGTTCCACAGCCATGGCCGCAGCCGCGGCGCCACCGGTCCCTCGAAATGCAAGGGGCATAATGCTTGCGCCGAGGTGCCGGTGGGAGCCTGCTTGTCGCGGGTCCGCGTCAGCGGCAAAAGCGCCGGCGACCAGCTTGGTGAATTCGACCGCCGAGCGGCGGACGTATTCGAGTTCGAGTGACACCAACAGGGTGTCCATCATTGCGAACGGCAGCGTGGTGGCCACGGCGCCACGGCCGTAGTCGACGTGTCACGAGCCGGGATGAATGGTCAGCCCCCTCGCGCGGCCCCGCTCCAGGCAGGTGCGTTCACCGGGCGACAGCGTCATGAGTTGCGTGTCGTCGGAATCGAGATCGTGGGAATCGCTTCGCCCGGCCATCAGGAACTCGTAGATGTTCACATGCTTGTAGCGCCCCGAAAAGCCTTGCGTTCCAGTGGGAGAGCCGAAGATCACGGGGGCTGAAGTGTAGAAACGGACCTTGCCGAGGATCCCGCCGGCCTTGCTGCCCACCCATCGGCCTGGGGCCGGATCGACCAGATCAGGATAATCGTCTGCGAGCAATTCGATTGCCCGCGTGATTAATTCGCCGTCTTGCAGCGGCCGGCCGACGACTTGCTTGGCGATCGTGTGCAGCGAAGCCGGGTCGATTTTGTAGGCCATCACGCTCCTTTGATTGACTCGAGTCAGAACGGTAGCCGTCGCCGCGCCGGCTCAGGCGTTGGACAACGGTTCAAATCTTTCGGCGACCGTGGGTATGGTTCGACGATGACGCCGAACGGCGCAGCGCGAGAGCGGCGGGACACGTCGGCCATCCGAGCCGACGAGTCCGACGCTGCGCGGGGGCGCCCGCGCGACATGCAGCGTCGCGCCGCGGTCATCTCGGCCACCCGGGAACTGTTGATCGCCAACGGCTACGAAGAAATCACATTGGCCGGCGTCGCGCGTCATGCCGGGGTGTCGCGGCCCTTCGTCTACGAACACTGGGGCAGCAAGTTCGCGCTGGTCGAGGACGCCATCTTGTCCGCCCCCGGCGAATACCCCGCGGTCGACGAACTCCCGTTTGCCGATGCATTGACCAGCCTGATCACCGGCATGGTCCGCGTTCAGTCGGATCCTGCCTATCTGGCGGGCATGCCTGGCGTCGCGACCGTGCTCTACAGCCGGCCCGACTTGGTCGAACAGGTCGAAGCGCGCTACATGGCCCCGGTCCGGGCACTGTGGGTCCGACTCATCGAACGCGGCAAGGCCGAGGGTCTGGTGCGGTCGGAGGTCGACGGGAGTGCGCTGATGGACACCATGCGCGGTGCTGTCACGCTGCACACCTCGGTGAACAAGGCACTCGGCGAGGCCGAACTGATCGCGCACCTGAAGTCGTTGATCCTGTACGGGATCGGCCTGCGCGAGTGACTCTCGTCTAGTTTTCTTACACGATGTAAGGTAATGGCGCCATGAAATCGCTGCAGGCACTCTTCGACCTCACCGACCGCACCGCCATCGTCACCGGCGGCACCCGCGGCATCGGGCTGGCCATCGCCGAGGGATTGGTCGAGTGCGGCGCCAATGTGGTGGTCGCCAGCCGCAAGGCCGATGCGTGTGCCGCGGCGGCCGACAAGCTGCAGGCGCTCGGCGGTGGTCGGGCCATCGGCGTGCCCACGCATATGGGCGACCTGGACGCCATCGGACGTCTCGTCGAGGCCACTGTCGCGGAGTTCGGCGGAATCGACATGGTGGTCAACAACGCCGCCAATGCCCTGTCGCTGCCACTGGGTGAGTTCACCCCGGAAGCGTGGTCGAAATCGTTCTCGGTCAACCTGCAAGGTCCGGTCTTTTTGGTCCAGGTTGCGTTGCCGCACCTGCGCGAAAGTGAGCACGCGTCGATCCTCAACGTCGTCTCCGCCGGTGCCTTCATCTATTCGCCTGCGACGTCGATGTATTCGGCGGCCAAAGCCGCGATGGTGTCGTTCACCCGGTCTATGGCCGCGGAGTTCGCGTCGCAGGGCATCCGGGTCAACGCCTTGGCGCCCGGATCGGTCGACACCGACATGGCGCGGGCCAACCCGCCGGAGTTCATCGAGGCGATGAAGGCGTCCGCCCTGCTGAAACGGATCGCCGACCCCGCCGAAATGGTCGCGCCCGCACTGCTATTGCTCTCCGACGCAGGGAGCTTCATCACCGGGCAGACCATCATCGCCGACGGCGGCATGGTGGCCAGGTAGGAGGCGGTCATGACCGAGACGGACAGCGCAAAACGCGAAGCCAACAGGCAGACGCTGCGGCGGGCCATGGACGGCATCAGCGCCCTGGACCTCGACGCGGTCCTCGCCGAACTCCACGACGACGTCCGATTCGAATTGCCTTACGAGGACGCAGTTCCCGACTCCGGCCGAGACGGCGTTCGGGAGCTGCTCGGGTCTATGTTCGTCATGTTCGGCAAGTTCACAGTCACGTTGACCGACATCTATGACCTGCTTGACCCGAACATGTTGGTGGCGCGCTATCGGGGCGACGCGCTCGGTCGGGACAAGCCCGTCGTCTATCAGAACGACTACCTCGGCGTGTTCGAGTTTCGCGACGGCAAGATTACGCTGTGGCGCGAATTCGACAACCCCATGGTGTCGGCCGCAATGGTCGCCGGCTTCGCCGCCGACTCCTCCGGGTCCGGCTCATGAGCGCCGCGATCGGCGTCGAGCGCCTCGACGACGGTGCGATCGCCATCGTCACGATCAACCGACCGCAGCGCCGAAATGCTTTGGACTCACAAACTCTCGTCGACATGCATCGGACGCTGGACGAACTGAACGGTGATCCCACGCTGCGCGCGATCGTGGTGACGGGTGCGGGTGTCTCTTTCTGCTCCGGTGCGGACCTGAAGTCGCAGCCGGATGACCTCTCCGATACGGCCGGCGTCCCATACGCCGAGCTACGCTCGGCGGCCGCGTCGACCGTCGCCGTCACGATGGCCGCTCAAGAACTCATGGCCTCGGCCTTCGAGAAGATCCACCGGCTGCGGGTACCGGTCATCGCCGCGATCAACGGATTCGCGTTGGGCGGCGGCTTCGCGCTCGCGTTGGCATGCGATATCCGGTATGCCGCCGAATCGGCCACCTTCGGTGCGGTTTTCATCCGGCACGGGGTTTCGGCGTGCGACATGGGCACCAGCTACTTCCTGCCGCGGCTGGTCGGAGCGTCGCGGGCCGCCGAATTGATGCTCACCGGAAGGGTTTTCGGCGCGGCCGAAGCGGCGGTCATCGGGCTGGTCCTCGAGGTGGTCGACGCGGCGAGTCTGCTCGACACCGCGGTCGCCAAAGCCCGTGAGATAGCGCAGAATTCGCCGTTGGCCGTCTGGATGACCAAGGAAACCATGTGGCAGACCATCGACTCCCCGAGCCTGCGTCATGCGCTCGACCTCGAGAACCGGACACAGGTGATGTGCACGGGCACGGGAGATCTGGCCAACTCATTCGCCGCCTTCCGCGACGACGGCACCGCTCGTTGGAACCCACTGTGACTCAGAAAGGCGACTAAGTATGGCCAATTCCCTATGTGAGCGTCTCGGCATCGAGTTCCCGCTGTTCGCGTTCTCGCACTGCCGCGACGTGGTCGCCGAGGTCAGCAAGGCCGGCGGATATGGGGTGCTGGGCGCGCTGGCCTACAACGCCGAGCGCCTCGAGGTCGAGCTGTCCTGGATCGACGAGCACGTCGGCGGACGGCCGTACGGGGTGGATTTCGCGATGCCGGAAAAGTTCGTCGGCAAGGGCGAACCCTTCAGCCTCGATGCGCTGCGTGAGCTCATTCCGGCCAGCCACACCGAACACATGGAGAAAGTGCTCGCCAACCACGGTGTGCCGCCGCTGCCGGAGGACGCCGAGCGGCGGGTGATCGCCGCCGGCCTCGGGGTCGAGGCCGAAGGGCCGGGCCAGGTGGAGGTCGCGCTGCGTCACCCGGTGTCGATGATCGTCAACGCGCTAGGGCCGCCACCGGCCTACGCCATCGCCGCCGCACACGAAAAAGGCGTACTGGTAGGCGCTTTGAGTGGTTCGCCGCGGCACGCGCGGCGTAACGTCGATGCGGGAGTTGACGTGATCATCGCCCAGGGCGGGGAGGCCGGAGGACACACCGGCGAGATCGCCACGATGGTGCTGGTGCCCGCGGTCGTCGATGAGGTCGGGCCGGACATTCCCGTGCTGGCCGCCGGCGGCATCGGTAACGGCCGGCAGATGGCGGCCGCGATGGCCCTTGGCGCACAAGGGGCTTGGACCGGCTCGCTGTGGCTGACGGTCGCCGAGGCGTCGACGGAGCCGTGGGTGGTCGAGAACCTGTTAAAGGCCGGGTATTCCGACACGGTGCGTTCGCGCGCGATGACCGGCAAGCCGGCCCGGCAGATCCGTACCGAATGGACCGAGGCATGGGAAGGCCCCGACAATCCCGAACCGTTGCCGATGCCGTTGCAGGGCATCGTGTATGCGGATGCATCCGCGCGGTTCATGCGGGCGCGATCGAGTGCGCTGTCGGGCTCGCCGGCAGGGCAGATCGTCGGGTCGATCAATAAGGTACGGCGCTCGCGCGACGTGGTTCTCGACATCGTCGAGGAGTACCTCGCCACGGTGCGGCGACTGGCAGAAGACGGCTGAGGAGGAATCGCTGTGGTTAGCAACGACGACGTCCGGGACATCGACACCGGCGTACCCATGGAGCGCTTCGCCCGCGGCTGGCACTGCATCGGTCTGGCCGAAAACTTCCGCGACGGAAAACCCCATGCGATCAACGCATTCGGGACCCGTCTGGTGGTGTTCGCCGACACGGCCGGCGAGGTGCATGTTCTCGACGCGTACTGCCGCCACATGGGCGGCGACCTGTCCCAGGGGACCGTCAAGGGTGATTCGGTGGCCTGCCCGTTTCACGACTGGCGCTGGCAGGGCTCGACCGGACGTTGCTCTTTGGTGCCCTACGCCAAGCGCACACCCCGATTGGCACGGACACGGCGCTGGCCGACCGGAGAGGTCAACGGCCAATTGCTCGTCTGGCACGATCCCGAGGGGTCGACGCCGGCGCCGGAGCTCTTCCCGCCGACGATTGACGGATACGCCGACGGGCAGTGGTCCCCGTGGTCGTGGAATTCGATTCTCATCGAGGGATCGCACTGCCGCGAGATCGTCGACAACAACGTCGACATGGCCCACTTCTTCTACATCCACCATGCGTACCCGACGTTCTTCAAGAACATCATCGAAGGCCACACGGCGACCCAGATCATGGAATCCAAGGCCCGGCCCGACACCACCAAGAACTACGAGAAGCTCTGGGAAGGAACGAAGCTTCGCTCGGAGGCAACGTATTTCGGCCCCGCCTACATGATCAACTGGTTGCACAACGACGTGGCGCCGGACTTCACGATTGAAGTCGCGCTGATCAACTGCCACTATCCGGTCACGCACAACTCATTCGTGCTGCAGTGGGGCGTGGCCGTTCAGGAACTTCCCGGCCTGCCGGCCGACAAGGCGGCCAAGCTCGCCGCCGCGATGAGCCGATCGTTCGGCGAGGGATTCCTCGAAGACGTCGAGATCTGGAAGCACAAGACGCGCATCGAGAATCCGTTGCTCACCGAGGAGGATGGCGCGGTGTATCAGCACCGGCGCTGGTACGAGCAGTTCTATGTCGATGCCGCCGACATCACCGCGGAGATGACCGACCGCTTCGAAATCGAGGTGGATACCAACCACGCCAACACTTCTTGGCAGCGCGAGGTTGCGGACAACCTCGCGGCTACCGTGCGGTGAGTGACGCCGAGGCTAGCCCAGCCCGCCGGTCAACCCCCGCGCCGCCTGGATTTCGGTCGGCCGGTATGGGCGACCATCGGGTAGCAGCAGGTCGTGGAACCACAGTTTGGGCGGTGCCGGGTACGGGTGATTCCACGAGTCCCACGGAAAATAGGTCTGGGTCTTGCCCGCCACCAAACCCCAGTTGAACGCACCGACGTTGTGTCGCTTGGCAATTGGCAGGATCGTTTCCAGGGTGCTGCCTTGGGACCGGGCCATGTACTCGGTGCACAGGATCGGTCGCCCCAGCGGAGCCAATTCGTTGATCTTTGACTCGAACTCGGCCGGTTTGCCGTAGTTGTGGAAGGTGATCACGTCGGCGTTGTCGAGTTGGATGGCACTGATCGCGCTGCGGCTTCCCCGGTCTCCCCAGGATCCCTGCCACACACCGCTGGTCAACGGCTGCGCGGGATCAACCGCTCGCGCCCACCGGAACACCTGAGGAAGCAGGTCGGCCACCCGCTGAAGCTTGTCCGCGCGCTCGACCTTGCGGTACTCCTTCGCGGGATTGTCGGGCTCGTTCCACAGGTCCCACCCTAAAACCCGGTCGTCATTACGGAACTGGCTCAACACTCCCGTGACGTAGTCCTGCATGACCGGGACGTAGCGGGGATCGCCGAGGCGCTCGGCGCCCGGGCTCTGCACCCAGCCGGAGTTGTGCACCCCCGGTACCGGTGCGTGCTGCGGGCCGGCCTTCGGCAGCGGGTCCCAACAGGAGTCGAACAAGACGAAGAGCGGCTTGATGCCATGGCGCGACGCGATTCCGACAAACTGGCTCAGACGGCTTTGGAAACCCGGGCGGTCCGTCGCCCACAACTGATCGTGAAGGAAGACCCGCATGGTGTTGAAACCGAGTGTGCGGGCCACGCCCAGCTCGCCGTCAATGCGTTGTGGGTCAAACGTTCCCGGCTGAAACATCTCCAGCTGATTGATCGCGGTCGACGGGATGTAGTTCGCGCCGACAAGCCAACCTTGTGCGCGATACCAGGCGTTGGCACGATCCGGCGACCACCGTGCTGCCTCAGCAAAAGCGCGCGGCGCTTGGGCCAGCGCCGCACCCGCTGCCAGCATCAGGGGCACCTTCAGGGCCGTTCGGCGGTTCACGAAGTGACACTAGATTTCCCTTGTCGCACAGGCGGTTCGACGCGCCGATCGCAATGTATTGAGATGGGAATTGTGACCTGATCGTGATCTGTGGACTAGCGAAGCTTGCGGCCGTAGCTGTCTTTCACGCTGCCGGTGAACATCATGATCGCATCGACGACGGCCCACACGGCGCTGCCGAGCAGGACCGGCAACGCGATAAAGCAGAACAGGCTGAAGACGAGTCCGACGAGGCCGAGTATCAGCTGCGCAACCGCGATCTGGGTCGAGTCGATATAGAAGCGGCCAATGCCGAACACCCCGAAGAAAAGCTGCAACAGACCCGCCGTGGTACCGGACTTGTCGGACAGCGCGACGCCCGTGGCGGGATCGCGCCCGAACGGCGCATGGGGATCAACCCCCGGATAGCCGCCGTAGCCGGGATATGGCTGCGAAGGTGGGTAGCCGGGCTGCGGCGGTACGTAGCCGGGCTGCGGTGGGTAACCGGGGTACCCCGCCTGCGGTGGCATCGGCGGGCCCGGGGGCGGCAAGTAGCCGGGCCGCTGCCACCCCTCGGGCGGTGGGCCCCCGGGAAATCCGGGCGGGTTGGGCGTCGACATCGCCTGAGTTAACCCCGCCGCGGCGGGTGAGTCCATTCGCGCTGGATACTGCCGGACGGGCGCCCGACCAACCACCTAGCAGAGGGCAACTTTTGTAGACGCAAACAATTGCATACTGCTACTATCGCACTCGACATTGTTTTGCTGACCCAGGAGTGCGCCGATGCGGTCCATGTCCTTCGACCCGGCGGTGGCCGTCGTTGGCACTCAGATCGTCGGCAGTGCGACGCAGGCGCTTGCGAACAGTGCTGCGGCGGAGCCGTCGGTGACCGCGCCGGCTCCAGCCGGCGCCGAAGAGGTCTCGGCTCAGGCGGCAGCGGCGTTCGGGGCGGAGGCCACCCACATGCTGGCTCTGCTCAACGCGGCGCACTCGGAACTGGCGCGTACGGGCAACGCGCTGGTCGACATCGCCCGAATCTACGCGGGGACTGACGCCGTCGCGGCTCGCCGGCTGAGCCAGATCCGCACCGACGTCGCCTTCCGGCTGGCTGGGTAGGGCCAGTGGCGGGGCAGATTCGCAGGGCACGGTCGGTGCTGTCTCTTCTAACTTTGGCTCCGACGGCGCGATACTAACCAGATGTCCGATCGCAACGTGCTCGGCGGCCCGCTGCAGCCATGTGGCACCGAACCCCTGACCGGCTTCTACCGCGACGGCTGCTGCTCGAGCGGAGCCGAGGATGTCGGTCGCCACACGATCTGCGCGGTGATGACCGCCGATTTCCTTGAGCGCCAACGTTCCATCGGCAACGATCTGCTGACGCCGGTTCCCGAGTACCGCTTTCCCGGCCTGCTGCCCGGTGACCGCTGGTGTGTGACCGCCCTGAATTGGTTGCGGGCTCACCGCGATGGTTGCGCCGCGCCGGTCGTGTTGGCCAGCACCCACGAACGCACCCTCGAGGTGGTGCCCCTCGAGGCGCTGCTGGAGCATCAAGTCGACGTTCCCGACGATCTGGCTAACTTGTAGGGCTCGCGATCTGCGCTTCGATCCGTCGGGCCGCGGCGCAAACCTGCTCACTGAGCCGCGTGACGTCCGACGCGGTCAGGTCGGTGAAGGGCGCGACGCTGACCGACATCGCGACCACTCCGTCGTCATCGAAGATCGGGGCGGAAATGGTGGCGATACTGTGCGCCGAGTTCTCGGTGAGTTCGGCATCCAGCACGTCGATCACCGTGAGGTCGGCGAAGGCCCGGGCCAGGTGTGCGGTGATCGCGTCGGGTTCGCCGTCACCGCGCAATGCCCGCAGTGCCGCATGCACCTGACGGTATTCGCGGCTGAGGCGTTCGACGGTATATCCGCGATGACGAATCTCGCTGAGCACCGAAGTGATTCGTCGGGAGAGCGCGGTGGACGGCCTGCCCATGCCCTGCAGCCAGGCGCGCTGCGCGGGCGCCGGGCTCCAGGCGAGGTAGTCGCGGCCGAACGGCGCTACCAACGGCATGCGCAGTCCGCGGTCGATGCGCATCCCGGACGAGGATTCGCCGGCGGTATCGGTCACGACGATGGCCTTGTCCTCGCGGCGCGCCAGAAATGCTTGTGCCGCTGACGATTCGGCGAGCTGCTGTAAGACGCCACGAAAGACCCGGTCGCCGGCCGGCTTCGCCAGCGCCGCGATGCCCGGTCCCCAGGAGTAGGCGGCCGTGTCGACGTCGCGCACCACCCAGTGATGGGCGCTCAGCGTGGTCAGAATCGCGTGCCCGGTAGCGCGGCTGATGCCGAGCTCGCGGGTGATATCCGCGAGTGAGAACGCTCGCGTGGGTTGGGACCCGAGCAGCCGCATGACCGCGACGACGCGCTCGGTCGGTGGCGACGCGGGTTGACGAGGTGTCGGTCCCGCGTCTAACGTCCGTATCATATTTCGAACGATACGTCGAATATTCGACGCCGCAAGGAGGCGGTCGCATGGGCGCTGCGGGCCCCGACATCGCTGACATCGATTTCGACGATCTGACCTCGCCGCGGCTGACCGATGTCCAGCGTCAGATTCTGGAATTCACCGAGGCCAAACGGGTCGATTTCGACCTCGACCGGATGTTCGGGGAGGCCGTCCAACAAGCCGGCGCCGACGATCTCGACGACACGGACGGTTTCGGGGAGCGCTTGACCGCTCACGTCGCGGCGATTGAAGCCGACGAGGGACTGCGACAGCTCACCCGGTCGACGTTGCGGCAGCGCGTGATTCGGCTGCTGCGCAACCGCCTGTCACTCACCGAACTCATCAAGCGCTATCCCGAGATTGTGTCCATACCGATCGACGGCCCCTTCGTCGTTGTCGGGATGCCGCGGTCCGGCACCACGCATCTGGTGAATCTCATTGCCGCTGACCCGCGCCGGCGTGCCTTGCCGTATTGGGAAAGTCAGGAGCCGATCCCCGCGCGCGGCGACGGGCCCGACATTGACGGGGTCGACCCACGCTATGCGCGCGCCAAAGCCGAACACGACGCCCTGATGGTCAGCGCTCCCGTGGTGGCCGCGATGCACGACCGGTTCCCCGAGGCGATCGAGGAGGAGGTCGAGCTCCTCGATCTGGACCTCGCGAGTTACGTCTTGGAATGGCATGCCCGCGTGCCGGATTGGCGAGACTATTACCTCGCGCTCGACCAAACCCGGCATTACGCATATCTGAAGAAGGTCCTGCAGGCGCTGACGTTTCTGCGCGGCCCGCAGACCTGGATCCTCAAGAGCCCGCAGCATTGCGAGCAGCTGGGCCCGCTGATGGCGACCTTTCCCGATGCGACGGTCGCGTTCACGCATCGCGATCCGGTCGCGGTCGTGCAGTCCGCGATCACGATGATGGCCTACTCGGATCGGCTGCGCCGCAGGAGTATCGATCCGGGCTGGCTTCTCGAGTACTGGACGGATCGGGTGCATCGACTGCTGAGCGCGTGTGTCCGCGACCGCGACCTGGTGCCGTCCGACCGCAGCATCGACGTCAACTTCCACCAGCTCAACGGCAATGAAATGCCGGTGCTCGACGAGCTTTACCGCCGTGGTGGCGTCGAACTGACACCGAAGGTGCGCAACCGATTCCGGCAGTATCTCGACGGCAATCCGCGCGGCAAGCACGGGCGAATCCGTTACGACCTACCACGACACTTCGGCGTCTCGGCCGACGAGCTGCGTGGGCGGTTCGACTTCTACTTCGACCGGTTCGACGTCCGTCCCGAATGAGGAGCATCGATGAGCGCCCCGGACTTTGAACCGGTCTACCGCAGCAGGCCCGGTGCCGACGGCCTGCGGCCCGCGTCCGCCGAACAGGCCGAGCAGATCGCCGAGGGACTGTGGTGCTCGCCCGGACTGTCGAACGCGTACCTACTGACCACCGGCGACGGTCGGGTGATCGTCAACACCGGCATGGGCTTCGAGGGGCCGGTGCATCGGGCCAACTTCGACGCTGTCGACTCCTCACCGGTGCGCTACATCATCTTCACCCAGGGCCACGTGGACCACGTCGGCGGCCTGGACAGCGTTCGTGATCCCGACACAACCGTTGTTGCTCAGGCGAACTGGACCCAATGGCGAGACGACAACGAGCGCCTCATCCCGTATCGTGCCAGCCGCAGCGCGTTCGCCTTCTCCGATACGCTGGCGACGGGAATCCAGGACATCCAGCGCCGTCTCGGTACCACGCGGCTACCCACCCAGAGCATCCCCGGCGTCGACCTCGACTTCGAAGACGCGCTCACCCTCGACGTCGGCGGACGCCGACTGGAGCTGATCTCCGTCCCCGGCGGCGAGACCACCGACTCTTTGGTCATCTGGCTGCCCGATGAGCGAATATGTCTGTGCGGAAACACTTTCGGCCCGATATTCGGCCACATTCCCAATCTGGTCACGATCCGTGGCGATCGCTACCGTGACGCCCTGGCCGCGATCGCGTCGGTCGAGCGGGTGCGCGACCTGCAGCCAGAACTTCTGGTGACCGGCCACTTCGAACCGATCGCCGGAGCGGACCGCATCCACCAGGAGCTTACTCGGCTGCGCAATGCCATCGAATACGTCCACGACCAGACGGTGGCCGGAATGAACGCCGGAAAAGATGTCCTGACCCTGATGCGCGAGATCACGTTGCCCGCGGAATGCGAAGTGGGCCAAGGCTATGGGAAAGTCTCCTGGGATGTGCGGGCGGTGTGGGAGAACTACTC
This sequence comes from Mycobacterium sp. NGS40, assembly GCF_059812735.1. NCBI lineage: Bacteria > Bacillati > Actinomycetota > Actinomycetes > Mycobacteriales > Mycobacteriaceae > Mycobacterium > Mycobacterium sp. NGS40. Next base: position 139,875 of record NZ_JCALDG010000005.1, on the reverse strand, counting down.
CGGGTGGTTCCATCACCGGTCGACCACCGAGCTGTATCCCGTCGGTTTCGACGCCGTCGGCACCGACGTGGTGGAACTCGCCGGCGCCGATGCTCTTGTCAACCGAGCACGAGCACACCTCGCCGAAAACCGTCCCGTGCACGCCGTCCACCTCGCCGAGCTCGTCACCACCGCGGAGCCCGACCACGCGGGGGCGCGCGAAGTGCTGCGGGATGCACATGAAAGTCTGCTGAGCAGCACAACGAATTTCTGGGAACGGGCCTGGCTCTCGCGACAAATAGCGAGCTACTCGTGACGGCACGGGAAGGGACATCACGATGACATTTGTGCTGCAGCCCAAGGACTTCTATCACACCGGTATCGTGGTGCCCGACCTCAACACCGCCATGGCCCGCCTCACCGCCCTGGCCGGCTACCGGTGGATCACCGCACTGCGCTATACGCTGCCGTTTCGCACCGCGGCCGGAGTGCGCGAGCTGACCTCGACGATCGTCTACTCCGTGCAGAGTCCGCACATCGAACTGGTCCAGGAGGTTCCGGGAACTCCGTGGACCGCCGCAGCGGGCAACTCGGTGCACCACATCGGCTATTTCACCGACAACCTCACCGAGAGCGCACGCGCGTTGGAGCGCAACGGCTTCACCTTCGAAATGACCGGAGCACTACCGGACGCCGAGTTCGGGATGTTCGCCTACTACCTCGATGCGTTCGGCACCCGCATCGAGATCGTCGACCGCGCGCTGTTCCCCGACTTCGCCGCGTTCGTGGAGTCCATCGCCGCGCCGGCCGCAGACGGAGCCTGACATGGTCTTGACGGTGTTGCGCTTCAATTTCGCTTCACCACAAGGAGATCCGCGCACCCAGAGTAAACTCTTGTCCGCCGCGCTCGAATTGGCGCAATGGGGTGAGTCCCACGGCATCACGTCGGTCAGCGTCGACGAGCACCACGCCACCGGTCACGGCTGGAGCTGCAATCCGATTATGGCCGCCGCCATGTTTCTGGCGCGCACCTCGACGGTGATTGCCAGCGTGGACTGCGCGCTGGGGCCGTTGTGGAACCCGGTCCGGCTCGCCGAAGACATCGCGCTTGTCGACAACATGAGCCGTGGCCGGCTGCACACCACGGTGGGCCTGGGCTACCGTACCATCGAATACCACTCACTCGGAATGGATTTCAGCCGGCGGGGCGCGCTGATGGACAGCCTGGTCGAACGGATGCTGGAGGTCTGGTCGGGTGCCGGGGCAGACACGGGGATTTGCACCGGCACCTGGAGTCGGCCGCATCCGCCGCTGTACGTCGGCGGCGGTGCCCGCGCCACCGCGCGGCGGGCCGCGCGATTCGGGCTTCCGCTCAGCCTGGCCGACCATCTGCCCGACATCGCCACCTACTACCGCGAACTGTGCGCCGCAGCGGGCATCAAGCCGGTGATCCTGATGCCCGGGCCGATCAATCGCGGAATGATCTACCTGCACGAGGATCCCGAACGGGCGTGGGCCGAGCTCGGCGAACACATCCTGTGGGAAGCAGTCACTTACGGGGAGTGGTCCACTGACCAACGATCCCTGATGCACCTGCCCGGCGTCCGGACCTTGGACGAGGTCCGGGCCTCCGGCCGATACCGCTTCCTGACACCCGACCAGCTGATCGCCGAAATCCGCGACAGCGACGATTACGGGCCGCTGGTGTTGCATCCACTGGTCGGCGGCATGCCCGTCGACGAGGCGTGGAAGTCGGTTCAGTTACTGACCGACACCGTGCTGCCCGCGCTCGGCTGACCCATGATTGGGCCCGCCGATGATCGGGTATCGCAGCTGAATCAGATAGCAGACACATCGGGTACCTCTGCTACGCAGACGGCAGGATAGAAGGGGTCGATGATGAAATCTGCTGCGGTTAAAAGGGTCTGTGCGCTTACCGGTGGTGCGGCATTGACCGCTCTCGCGGTCACCTGCGGGAGCGGTGTCGACACGTCGATCGGCGCGCCGCCCACGCCTCCACCAGGTCCCAACACTTCGTCCGGCCAGGTCGCACCAACTGCGGCGCCACCCGGTCCGGGGATGCCCGGGTGGGCTCAAAGCGCGCCCGGTGGAGCCGCGGGCGGAGCAGCCGGTGGATCAGCTGGCGCCGGGGGAGCCGGCGGAGCAGCCGGGGGAGTCGGCGGAGCAGCAGGCGGCGCGGGAGGCGTCATCGCCGGGGTCGGTTAGTGGGAACGATTGAGTTCGCCGCCAACGGGTATCGCCGCACAATGACCAATATTCGTGCGCTCAAAAAGGGGCTAGCCCTGCTCGGTGGTATGGGCTTGCTCGTGCTGGCGGTCGCCTGCGGGGGTGGCACCGCGGGCCGGGTGGGCGCGCCGCCGACGACGTCACCACCGACGTCCTCCGAGACGGTGGGGCCGACGGTGCTTCCATCGACATCTGTACCCGCGCGACCCAACGGTGGCTAGAAATTGGGTGAAATCGTGGTTGCGCTCGATATCAACGGGTACCGCCACCTGGGCATGACACGAGATCCGACAATTGAGTGGAGGGTGACATGACATCTCATGTAGTGAAAAAAGGGTTGGCGCTTCTTGGTGGTGCCGCCGCGATCGGCCTGGGGATCGCCTGCGGTGGCGGCGTGACTCAGTCGGTCGCCGCGCCGGCAGCGCCGACACCGTCGCCGACGTCGTCAAGCCAGCCCGCACCGGCGCCGATGCAGCCGGGGACGGGCTCCGGCGGCCAGAATATGCCCGGTAGCGGGGGAACCGGTAGCGGACAAGCCGGTGGCACGGGTGGCGGCGGCGCGGCCGGCGGCGGAGGCTAATCCTCGCGCTTAGATCGTCACGGCACTGCCGTCGAATACAGCCACGCCTCCCACAGCGGCCGCAGCGACTCGTCCGAGTAGTTGGCGGCCAGGCCGGTGAAGTCGTCGGTGACGGCAGTGCCGTGGCGATGCCGCGATGTCCAATCCTGAAGCAGCGCAAAGAATTTATCGCTACCCAGCTGGCCGCGCAGCGCGTGTAAAGTCAGCGCGCCGCGTTTGTATACGCGGTCGTCGAACATGTCGCGTGCTCCCGGATCGGCCAGAAGCAGGTCCCGCGGCTTCGTCCGCAGCTGCGCGTGATGCAGACCAGCGAGCTCGTCGGCGCTGGGTCCGCCGCTGCGTTCCGACCATAACCATTCCGCGTAACACGCGAATCCTTCGTGCAGCCAGATATCGCGCCACTGGCCCGCGGTCACCGAATTGCCGAACCACTGATGCGCCAGCTCATGGGCGATCAGCCGCTCGCTGGACCGCGTACCGTCGCAATGGTTGGCACCAAAGATCGAAATGCCTTGCGCTTCAAGGGGTATCTCCAGCGGATCGTCGGTCACCACGACCGTGTACCCGGTGGCCAGCGGATATGGTCCGAACAGCTCGACGAACAACGTCATCATCTCGGGCTGACGCGCGAAGTCGTGATCGAAGTCGCGGCGCAGCCGCTGCGGCAGTGCGGCCTGTATGGGCACCGGCGTACGCGCCAGCCGTCGGACCTCGTAGTCGCCGATCTGCAGCGTGATCAGGTAGGTCGACGTCGGCTCCCGCTGCTCGTAGGTCCATACCGTCCGCGAGGCGCGGGCCCGGCGCGAGAGCAGCTGCCCGTTGGCGATCACCCGGTACCGGCTTTCGGTGCTGATCTGGAGATGAAACGCGGCTTTGGCGCTGGGGTGGTCGTTACAGGGAAACCACGACGCGGCGCCGTTCGGCTGGGATGCGACGAGCACGCCGTCGGTCAGCTCTTCGAATCCGACGTTGCCCCACAGCGAACGAATTGGGCGCGGCGAGCCGCCGTATCGCACCACGATCGACATTGCGGCACCGGTCGGCAGCTTCGAGCCCAGCCGGATGCGCAATTTGCCGGCACGGCAGGAGAATTGGTCAACACGCTTGCCGTTCACCGACACCTTCGACACCGTCAAGGCGGCCGACAGGTCGAGCGTCAGTTGCTGCAATTCGGTCAGCGTGACGGCGGTGATGGTGGCCGAGCCGGACAGCCGGTTCAGCGCGACCTTGTAGTCCAGATCCAGCTCATAGCGCGACACCTGGTAAGCGGAGCTGCCGTTGTTCGGCAGGTACTCGTCGACGGCATCGGGCGCCAGCGCCTTCTTCGCGGAGGCTTTCACGCCGCGGTGTCCTGGGCGCCGCGCCCGGCCGCGGCCTTACGCGCCTTCTTACGGCCCGGATTCCACGGTCTGATTGGATTACCTTGCCAGCGTGTCGATCCCGGCACCTCGTCACCACGCACCACCAGAGACGCCGGTCCGACGGTCGCGCCCGCGCCGAGCCGGGCGGCGGGCAACGCCACACAGTGCGGACCCAACGTCGCACCGGGTTCGAGCACCACACCGTCCATTCGCATGATCCGGTCGTGGAAAAGATGTGTCTGCACCACGCAGCCGCGATTGACGGTGGCCCCGTCCCCCAGCGTGACGAGATCCGCCTCAGGGAGCCAATAGGATTCACACCAGACGCCGCGCCCGATCCGGGCGCCCAACGCCCGCAGCCACAGATTCAGGACCGGTGTGCCGCTGGCGGCGCGGGCGAACCACGGCGCGGCCACGGTTTCGACGAACGTATCGGCGACTTCGTTGCGCCACACGAACGACGACCACAGCGGGTATTCGCTCGCTTTGATGCGGCCGACCAGAAGCCATTTCGCGACGATCGTGATGCCACCGGCGATCGCACCCGCCGCCAGTAACACCAGTCCGGAGCCCAGCGCCGCCCACCAGATGCCGAATATCCTTGCCAGCGCCTGTAATCCGCCCAGCACGGCCAGCCCGATCGCCACCGACACGATCACCGGCAGCAACCGCAACGTCTCCACCAACGCGCGCATCGCCTTCAATCGTTGCGGCGGGTCGTATGTGGTCGCCGCGTCGGCCTCGGCCGGACGACGGCGCAACCGCATCGGCGGGCTGCCCAGCCAGGACGACCCGCGCTTGGCCTTGGGGGGCGCGGCGGACAGCACCGCCACCAGGCCGTCGTCGGGAACACGGCGACCGGGCTGGGTGATGCCGGAATTTCCGAGGAACGCCCGCCGGCCGACGGTCGTCGTCGCCGCGTAGATCCAGCCGCCGCCCAGCTCGTACGACGCCACCATCGTGTCGTCGGCCAAAAACGCGCCGTCCTCGATCACGGTAAACTTCGGTGTCAGCAACACCGTCGAGATCTCAGTCCCCTGGCCGACTTTCGCGCCCAGCAGCCGTAGCCACATGGGTGTCAGCAGGCTGGCGTACAGCGGGAACAGGTAGTTGCGCGCGGCGTCCATCAGGCGTTCGGTGGCCCACAGCTGCCATCCGGCGCGGCTGCGCACCGGGTGATAGCCCTCGTGCAGCCCGAGCGACAACACCCGCACCCCGAGCACCGTCAGCAACGCGTACACCGCAAGCGCGGTCAGCGTCGCGACCGGTGTCCACAGCAGCGCCGGCACCACGGCCTGCGACAGGCGATCGGTGTGGCGCACGGCCAGCCCGATGACCGCGAGCCCGCTCGCCACCGCGACCAGCGGCAGTGCCCCCAGCAGAACCGACGTCAGCCCGTACATCGCCACCCAATGGGTGCGGCGCGACGGCCGTTCGTCCGGCCACGGGTGGTTGACCCGGCCGGATTTCACCGCCGGTGAGCCCTTCCAGTACTGGCCGTTCTTGATCTTGTCCAGCACGCCCGCGCCCGGTGCCACGTCGGCGTTCTTACCGACGACCGCACCGGGCAGCAACGTGCTGCGGGCGCCGATGGTCGCGTCGTCACCGATCGTGATTTCGCCGACATGGAATGCGTCCCCGTCGATCCAGTGACCACACAGGTCGACTTCGGGTTCGACCGCGCTGCGGTGACCAAGGGTGAGCAACCCGGTGACCGGTGGCAGCGAATGCAGGTCGACACCCTCACCAATGTCGGACCCGAGCGCGCGGGCGTAGTACACCAGCCACGGCGCCCCGGACAGATTGTGTGCGCCGCTGGCCTCGGCGAGCCGTTCGGTGAACCAGATCCGCAGGTGCACCGACCCGCCGCGACGATAAGTACCCGGGCGCACCTTCGACAGCAAGACCCGCGCGCACAACACCGCGATGCCCATGCGGCCCACCGGGGTAACGAACGCGACGAATGCCACCGCGATCAGCCACCAGTTCACCGCCACCGTCCATGGCACCACGTGCCAGGCGCGGGCGACGTTGTTGCCCAGCGCCAGCCAGGTCAACCACGGCAGCGCCGCCAGCGTCGCCAGCGGTACGGCGAGCACGGTCTGCGTGAGTCGCGTCAGCCACGGCGTCGGCCGGACCTCGCGCTCGGCAACCTGCGGCGGCGCCTCGAGTTCGTCGAGGAACCCGGCGATTGAGCCCAGCCGGGGGTGGTCGTACAGATCGGCAACGGTCACCTGCGGGTACTGCTGGCGCAGCACGGCGACGAGTTGTGCGGCCGACAGCGAGCCGCCGCCGAGCGCGAAGAAGTCCGCCTCGACAGAGTCGACCGCCGCACCCAGCAAGTCGCGCCACAGTCCGGCGAGCCAGCCTGTCGTGCCGCCCAGATCGATCGCTTCGTCCGACTCGCCACCCGGCGGCGGCCAGGGCAGCGCGTCGCGGTCGACCTTGCCCGACGTGCGGGTGGGCAGCTCGTCGACCCGGACCAGCCGCGGCACCAGCGAGGCGGGCAGCTGCGCGGCGAGCCGGGCGCGCGCCTCGCCCAGTTCGAACGCCGGATCCGCGCTGACCAGATAGCCGACCAACACCGGCGTGCCGGTTGCGGTGTGGCGCACCGCGGCCGCGCCGCCGCTGACGCCGGGCAGGTGCACCAACGCCGAGTCGACCTCGCCCAGTTCGATGCGCCGGCCCCCGACCTTGACCTGGTCGTCGCTGCGGCCACAGAAGTACAGCCCGTCGGGTTCCAGCCGAACCAGGTCGCCGCTGCGGTAGGCGCGCGCCCAGCCCAGCGACGGCATAGCCGCGTACTTTTCGGCGTCCTTGTCCTTGTCCAGATAGCGGGCCAGCCCGACGCCACCGATCACCAGCTCGCCGACGTCGCCGTAGGCGACCGGCAGGCAGTCGGCGTCGACGACCGCCAGGTCCCAGCCGGGCAGTGGCAGCCCGATGCTGATCGGCCCGGGGCCACCGAGTTTCGCCGCGCACGCCACCACCGTGGCCTCGGTCGGCCCGTAGGTGTTCCATACTTCGCGACCGTCGACGGCGAGGCGCTCGACCAGCTCCGGCGGGCAGGCCTCGCCGCCAAAGATCAACAGCCGCACAGCTTCCAGCGCCTCGCTGGGCCACAGCGCGGCCAGTGCGGGCACCGTCGAGACCACGGTCACGTCCCGGGTGACCAGCCACGGACCGAGGTCCATCCCGCTGCGCACCAGCGACCGCGGCGCGGGAACCAGGCAAGCACCGTGGCGCCACGCCAGCCACATTTCCTCGCATGATGCGTCGAAAGCGACTGACAGCCCAGCCAATACGCGATCGCCGGGTCCAATCGGGTTGTCTTGCAAGAACATCTGTGCCTCGGCGTCGACGAATGCGGCAGCGCTGCGGTGGGTCACCGCGACACCTTTCGGCGTGCCGGTCGATCCGGACGTGAAGATGATCCAGGCGTCGTCGCGAGCCAGCGGCGCGGTGGCCCGCCAGCCCCGCGACAAGCCGACGCCCCGGAGCAAGCCCGCCTCGGTGATGACGCCCACCACGCCGGCCTCGCCGAACACCAATTCGGCGCGTTCGTCGGGATCGTCGGCGTCGACGGGCACGTAGGCCGCGCCGGTCGCCAGCGTCGCCAGGATGGCGACGTACAACGCGTAGCTGCCCGACGGCATCCGGATGCCGATCCGGTCGCCGCGCCCGATGCCCCGGGCGGCCAGCCATTGCACGCTGGCCTCGATGTCGCCGATCAGTTCGCTGTAGGTGAGCTGGACGGTGCCGTCGTCGATGGCCGCCGCGTCCGGGTAACGCGCGGCGGTCGCATACAGGATGTCGATCAGCGTGCGCGGGCTCGGAGCGGCAGGCGACAGCGTGTACTGCGCTGGGACTCGTGCGGGGACAGGAGGCCCAGAAGTCGATGGCACCCCACGAAAATACTCAAATCCCGGCGCCGCGCCGGCAAGCGCTCGCGGCGTGTGACGCCCCGGTTGGGTCTCACGCGGTGCGGCGCTGCTCGAGCCAGTCGGCCAGCGAGCGCCCCGCGTCCAGCACATGGCGTTCGGCGATCCTGCGGGACCGTTCGACGTCCTTTTCACCGAGTGCGTCGAGCAGCTCCTGGTGCTCGTCGAGCGAATGTTTCTCATGGTCGGGGAACAGGGTGAGGAAGTTGCTCGGCACGACCCGCGCGGCCTGTTTGATCTGCGTCATCAGCCGCGGGGAGTGCGCGGCCCGGTGGATTTTCTGGTGGAAGTGCCAGTTGGCTTCCCCGATGCTGTCGTCACCGGAGCGCGCCACCACATCCGCAGCGAGCTCGCGCAGCATCTCGAGCTCGTCCGCTTCGATGCGCTGGGCAGCCCACGCGGCGGCCTGTCCGGTGAGAACGCCCAGGATGGTGAAGCTGTCCATGACGTCGGTGGGGCTGATGCCGATCACGGTGATGCCACTGCGCGGCGCGATCTGGACCAGACCTTCGAAGGACAGTTCCAGTAACGCCTCGCGAACCGGGGTCCGGCTGGTCGCGAACTCCTCGGTGATGGCGTCCAGATCGACTCGCGTGCCGGCGGACAAGGCGCCGGTCAGGATGCGGTCCCTGAGTTCGCGGGCGGCCCGTTCGCGCACGGTGCCGGAGATGTCGATCTTCGAGATCGTAGCCATCCCGGAATGATACCAAATGGCACATCTCACATTTGATACCTGAAATATCAGATGTTACGTTTTCGAACATGGTTGATCGACGACAGGACAAGATGGCCCTGGTTGCTTTCATGCAGGCGGGTAGCACGTCGGTGTACTCGGGATCGTGGCGACACCCGGCGACCGAACACGGATACCTCGACGCTTCGTACTACGCCAAGATTGCCCGTCAGCTCGAAGAAGGCTGCTTCGACCTGATGTTCTTCGACGACCGCCTGGCGATGCCGGGGGTCTACGGGGGTTCGGTGGCCGAGGCGGTGTCCTATGGCGCGCGCCCGGTGAAGCTGGACCTCAGCATCGTGCTTGGTGTGCTGGCCCAGGCCACGTCGCGCATCGGACTCGGCGCGACCTACTCGACCACCTACTACCAGCCGTTCCACGTCGCGCGAACCTTCGCCACGCTGGATCACCTGTCCGGCGGTCGGGCCGCCTGGAACGTGGTCACCTCCGTCAACGACAGCGAGGCGCAGAACTTCGGAGTCGATGCCCATCTGGGCCACGACGAACGCTACGACCGCGCCGACGAGTTCATGGACGTCGTCGCCGGGCTCTGGGACACCTGGGAGGACGACGCGATCCTGCACGACCGGGCGTCCGGGCGCTACGGCGATCCGGGCAAGGTGCACGAGCTTGGGCATGTCGGGCAGTACTTCTCGTCGCGTGGACCGCTGACCGTGCCGCGCACTCCGCAGGGGCGACCGGTCATCATTCAGGCCGGATCATCGGGACGCGGACGCGAATTCGCTTCGCGCTGGGCGGAATTGATCTTCACCGGCGATCCGGGTATCGAGGTTGCGCGCAGTCACTACGCCGACCAGAAGGAGCGGATCGCCGACGCCGGGCGCAATCCTGCCGCGGTACGGATCTGCCCGATGGCCTACGCTGTGGTGGGCGAATCCGAGGCCCACGCCAAGGAGCGCGAAGCTCTGTTCCTCAACGAACTGGTTCATCCGATGGCATCACTGACACTGTTGTCGGAGTTGATGAATTACGACTTCGCGCAACACGATCTGGACGATCCCGTCACCGATGAGCTGATCGCATCGTCCTCCGGAATTCGCGGACTGGTGCAGAACCTGCGCTCCCACATCGGTGGTGACACGGTGACCGTGCGCGATCTGGCCGGCCACCGCGCGACGCTGCTGCAGGGACCGCGCTTCGTCGGCACCGGCGCGCAGGTCGCCGATCAGATGGCGGACTGGTTCGAAAGCGGAGCGTGCGACGGCTTCGTCCTGGCCGCAACGCATCTGCCCGGGGCATTCGAAGATGTTGTGCGGATGGTGGTTCCGGAGCTGCAGCGGCGTGGCCTGTTCCGCAGCGAGTACGAGTCCTCGACATTACGGGGACACCTTGGGCTGCAACGGCCTTCGAACTCACACGTGGGCGCCTGTGCGAATGCTTGAGGGTATGCGAGTGCTCGACCTCGCGACGTTGGCGGCCGCACCGCTGGTTGCGACGTACCTGGGCGAATTCGGCGCCGATGTGATCAAGGTTGAAGACCCGCGGCATGGCGACCCGATCCGTCGGTGGGGCAATCAGCGCGAGGACGTCGGGCTGATGTGGAAGTCCTTATCGCGCAACAAGCGAGCGATCACCCTGGATCTGCGGTGTGCCGAGGGTCAGGCGATGGTGCGCCGGCTCGTCGAGCATGCCGACGTCGCCATCGTCAACACCCGGCCGCAGACGTTGCGCAAATGGGGGCTGGACTACGAGAACCTGCGCGCGGTCAACGACCGGATCGTGATGCTGCACATCACCGGTTACGGATTGACCGGGCCGAAGAGTGAGCGGCCGGGCTTCGGCACGCTCGGCGAGGCGATGAGCGGGTTCGCGCACATCACCGGACAAGCCGGCGGACCGCCCACCCTGCCGCCGTTCATGTTGGCCGACGGCGTCGCCTCACTCAACGCCACTTACGCGGTCATGATGGCGTTGTATCACCGCGACGTGCATGGTGCGCCGGGTCAGCTGATCGACGTCAACCTGATCGACCCGCTGGCTCGCCTGCTGGAGCAGACGCTGCTGGGCTACGACCAACTGGGTTTGGTGCCCGAGCGCGCCGGTAATCGCTGGGATATTTCGGCTCCGCGCAATACCTACCGAACCGCCGACGGGCGCTGGCTGGCCATGTCCGGCAGTTCACCGGCCTTGGCGTTAAGGGTGTTTCGCGCCATCGGCCGCGATGACCTGCTGTCCGACCCGGACTTCTCCGACCCCCAGCGGCGGCTGGCCCGGGCCCGCGAGGTGGATACCGTGGTAGCGGATTGGGTCGCCACCAAGACTCTTTCGGAAGCGATGCAGACTTTCGAAGCCCACGAGGTCGCCGCGGCGCCGGTCTACGACATACGGGATCTGGTCGCCGACGAGCAGCTGACTCATCGGGGGGTGTTCATCTCGGTCTCCGACGAGCAACTCGGTTCGATGATGGTGCAGGCCCCGGTTCCGCGCTTCTCGTCAGCGTCTGCAACGGTGGGCCATCTTGGACCTGGCCTCGGTGAACACAATGACGAAGTTTATGGCGAGCTACTCGGCTTGACTCCCGACGAGATCAACGATCTGCGTACCCGCGGCGTGTTGTGACAGAAGGAAATCGATGACTGATCTTCTCCGTCGTTCCGAACTCGCGGTACCCGCGTGCAACGACAACATGTTCGAGAAGGGCGCCAAGTGTGGGGCGGACCTGGTGTTCCTCGATCTCGAGGATGCGACCCCGGTCGGCGCCAAAGTGCAGTCGCGGGCCAAAGTTATTGCGGCGCTCAACGATATCGACTGGGGGCGCACCGCGCGGGCCATCCGGATCAACGGTCTGGACACTCAGTGGTGCCACGATGACGTGATCGACGTCGTCACCCGGGCGGGCGAGAATCTCGATACGATCATCATCCCGAAAGCCCGCAGCGCCCGCGATGTCTGGTGGGTTGACGTGCTGCTCACTCAGTTGGAGTCGAAACTTGGCCTGAGCAGCAGAATTCGGCTCGAGGTTCTGATCGAGGAGGTGCAGGGCCTGGCTAACGCCGAGGAGATCGCCGCGGCCAGCCCTCGCCTGGATGCCCTGATCTTCGGGGTCGGTGACTTCTCGTTGTCGCAGGGTGCCCGGGTGGACACCAACTTCGTCCCGCTCGGCGAATACCCCGGCGAATTCTGGGCTTATGCGCGTAATAAGGTCATCGTCGCGGCGCGCATCGCCGGCATAGACGCCATCGACGCGCCTTATCCCGACTACCGAGACCTGGCCGGATACGAGCGTGATGCGCGGCGCGCGTCGCTGCTCGGTTACACGGGCAAGTGGGCCATCCATCCCGACCAGGTGCCCGTCGCCAATGGTGTGTACGCACCGACCGCCGACGAGATCGCCCGCGCCGAAGCCAATGTGTCCGCCTACCGGGAGGCCGAGGCCGAGGGCCGCGGGGCGGTCGGAGTCAACGGCGTGCTGGTCGATGCCGCCCACGTGAAGCAGGCGCAGCAGACGCTGGCCCGCGCCGAGCTGGTCAAAGCGCGCAGCCAGGAAACGAATCGGCGGATGTCTGATTGAACGGATTCGTGCCGGGGTAGTCCGTTGGGGATCAATTCGACTGACGCCCAATAGAAAGGGGCACGACGTGATTATCCTCGGCATCATTCTTGTTGTCATCGGGTATTTCGCCGCCATCCCGATTCTGGAAACCATCGGTGGCATCCTGGTGCTGATCGGTGTGGTCTTGTGGATCTTGGGAGCGGTCGGACGTCCGGTTGCCGGCCGAAAAGTCTGGTTCTAGGGTTAACTTCGCTTGACTGCCTGCGGGACCCACACCGAATACCCGCGTGCGGGGCTGCTCTGACAAGGGAAGTGACCGTCTGATGGCAAAAGTTCTGTTCGTCGTCACCGCATCGAGTTACTGGACACTGAACGACGGCGCCCGCCATCCGACCGGCTACTGGGCCGAGGAATTCGCGGCCCCGTACGACGCGCTCAGCCGGGCTGGCCACCAGATCGTGGTGGCCACGCCCGGCGGCACCGTCCCGTACGTAGACGTGATGAGCCTGCGGCCGTCGATGGCCGGCAGCGTCGAGATCGCCGAAAAGCTGGAAGGAATCCTGCGTTCCGCCGAACAGCTGCGTGCCCCGATCCAGCTTGCCAACGCGCGCCTGGACGATTACGACGCCATCTATTACCCCGGTGGGCACGGCCCGATGGAAGACCTATGGCGAGATGCCGATTCCGGCCGCCTGCTCATTGCCGCGCTTGCCTCAGGTAAGCCGTTGGCGATCGTCTGCCACGCGCCGGCCGCCATCCTGGCCACTCGCCACGAGGGCACCTCGCCCTTCGTGGGCTACCGGGTCACTGCCTTCACCAACGAAGAAGAGGACGGTGTCGGACTCCGCGAAAAGGCGCCCTGGACGGTCGAGGACGAACTGGTCAAGATGGGCATCGACTTCGTCAAAGGTGAAATGTGGAAGCCGTTTACGGTGACGGACCGCAATCTTTACACCGGGCAAAACCCCGCCTCGGCCGGACCGCTGGCGGAAAAGGTGCTCGAAGTACTGAAGTAGCTAACTTTCAACTGCGGTCTGCCGCCGAGCTGTGGAACGCGCGGTAGCGGTCCGGCCTGCTTAATCTGGCGCAGACCCCTGCTCGGAGCTCGTAGACCGGTGCCGGCGACGTCCGACGATGTCGATGCGGGAACCCCTCGACGCGGGAATATCAACTACTTGTGATTAACGGTTCGAGGATATACCGTCGGCCCGACGGAGTTCTGCGGGCTAGCCCGAGGAATCCGACATCGGAACCGACAGGAGAGCGGTCATGCCTCGATTTCCCAAGCCGTCGGAGGGGAGCTGGACGCAGCATTACCCCGAACTGGGCACCGCGCCGGTGTCCTATGAGGACTCGATCAGCCCGCAGATCCACGACCTGGAGCGGGATGCGATCTTCAAGCGGGCCTGGCTGAATGTCGGTCGCGTTGACCAGATTCCACGCAAGGGCAGCTACTTTACCAAGGAGCTTAAGGTCGTCAACACCTCAATCATCTTGGTGCGTACAGGATCTGGCGAGGTAAAGGCGTATCACAACATCTGCCGGCATCGTGGCAACAAGCTGGTGTGGAACGACATGCCTCTCGAGGAGACTAGCGGAGTATGCAGGCAGTTCACCTGCAAGTACCACGCGTGGCGTTACGACCTGGACGGCAACCTCACCTTCGTCCAGCAGGAGGAGGAGTTCTTCGATCTCGACAAGAGCCGATACGGGCTGGTGTCGGTGCACTGCGAGGTCTGGGAAGGCTTCATCTTCGTCAACTTCGCGAAGAAGCCCGAGCAGTCGTTGCGAAATTTCCTAGGGCCGATGGTGACCGGGTTGGAGGGCTACCCCTTCGGTCAGATGACGTCGCGGTGGGCTTACCGCTCGCAGGTGAAGGCGAACTGGAAGCTATACATGGATGCGTTCCAGGAGTTCTATCACGCGCCGGTACTGCACGCGAACCAGTCGCCGACCGCGTATTCAAAAGCCGCTGCCGAGGCGGGTTTTGAAGCGCCGCACTATCGCCTGGACGGCCCGCACCGGCTGGTGAGCACCTCGGGTGTCCGGGCCTGGGAGATGGCCGCGGACATGCGCAAGCCGATCGAGGACATCTGTCAGAGCGGTTTGTTCGGGCCCTGGGACAAGCCCGATCTGGGCGAAATGCCGCCCGGACTGAATCCCGCGAAATGTGAACCGTGGGGCCTGGATTCGTTTCAAATCTTCCCCAACTTCGTCATTCTCATCTGGGGGCAGGGCTGGTATCTGACCTACCACTACTGGCCGACCTCTTACAACAGCCACATCTTCGAGGGCACCCTGTATTTCCCGCGGCCGCGCACCCCGCGGGAACGAGTCGCTCAGGAACTGGCCGCGGTGTCGTTCAAGGAATATGGCCTGCAGGACGCCAATACCTTGGAAGCGACCCAGTCGATGATCGAGTCTGAGGTGCTGGACCGGTTCCTGCTCTGCGACCAGGAGATCCTGATCCGGCACCTGCACAAGGAGACAGCGGCATGGATCGAGGAGTATCGGCGCACCGCCGCGGCATCGAAGGCGGGGGTGTGACCGCGATGTCTGGGTTGCTGCCAACCGAATTCGCCGACCTCGAGGCCTTTGCGCAATGGTGTCTGCCGACCGAGCCGGAGCGCTACGCCAAGCGGTTGGCCAGTTCGATGACCGAGATGAAGGCCTTTTACGACGCGATCACTCCGCGCGCGGAGGAGGCCCTCTCCTACTGCGACAAGTTCCCGCTCGACGACCTGCCCGAAGATGTCCTCAATCTGATGCACTTGCTGTATTCGATGATCATGGTGTCGTTTCCGGTGGAGTGCTGGAAACAGCCGCGCGTTCCCGACTCCGGTGCGGCGTCGCTTGATTGCGTGTCCGAGCCCGTTCCATGACCACTGTCCTGCGGGCCGCCCGCTGGGCCGACGTCGACTCCGGCCAGGTCAATTCGCCGGCGGTGGTGGTGGTCGAGGGTGACCGCATCACCGCGATAAATCCCCAAGGGCCAGTTGCGGATTCGGCGACGATCATCGACCTCGGGGACGTCACGCTGCTGCCGGGCCTGATGGACATGGAACTCAACCTGCTCATCGGCGGCCCCGGTGGTCCCGACGGCTTGCCGGCCCCGATGCACGGCGTTCAGGACGATCCCGCGTATCGGACACTGCGGGGCGCGGTGAATGCGCGTACGACGCTGGAGGCCGGGTTCACCACCGTGCGCAACCTCGGCCTGATGGTCAAGACCGGCGGGTATCTGCTCGACGTCGCACTACAGCGGGCGATCGACCAGGGCTGGCACGCCGGTCCGCGCATCTATCCCGCCGGCCATGCGGTGACTCCCTACGGCGGGCACCTGGATCCCACGGTATTCCAACGGCTGGCCCCCGGGGTGATGCCGTTGTCGGTCGCCGAGGGCATCGCCAACGGAGTGCCCGACGTTATCGCCTGTGTTCGCTACCAGATTCGCCACGGCGCCAAGCTGATCAAGGTATCGGCGTCCGGCGGCGTCATGTCGCACAGCACTGCCCCGGGCGCCCAGCAGTATTCGGACGCGGAATTCGCCGCCATCGCCGACGAGGCGCACCGCGCTGGGGTCCGAGTGGCCGCGCATGCCGTCGGCGACTCCGCGATCCGCGCGTGCATACGGGCCGGAATCGACTGCATCGAACACGGATTCCTGGCCACCGACGACACGATTCAGATGATGGTCGACCACGGCACCTTCCTAGTTTCCACCACGTATCTGACCGAGGCGATGGCGATCGACCGGATCGCGCCGGAACTCCGCAAGAAGGCGCAGGAGGTATTCCCCCGCGCAAAAGCCATGCTGCCCAAGGCGATTGCCGCTGGCGTTCGCATCGCCTGCGGCTCGGACGCGCCGGCGATTCCGCACGGCCAGAACGCCAAGGAGATCCGCGCGCTGGTGGACCGGGGCATGACGCCGATGCAAGCGATCCGTGCGGCCACGGTGGTGGCCGCCGAACTCGTGGAGGCCGACCACGAGCTGGGCCGCCTCGCGCCCGGCTATCTCGCCGACATCATCGCCGTTGCGGGTGATCCCTGCGTTGACATTGCCGCCACACTCGACGTCTCGTTTGTGATGAAGAACGGCCACATCTACAAGACGACGGCGCCGTGACGGAGGAGACAGCTATGGAACTCACCGAGAACATCCTGTGGCTGCTCAAGCAGGCGTTCTACTTCTCGCTGACCACCGTTAACGACGCGATCAGCGCCCACGGCGTGAGCACCGCACAAATCGGTGTGCTGCGCCAGCTCTCCAATGAACCCGGCCTCTCGGGTGCCGAACTGGCCCGGCGCCTGTTGATCAGCCCACAAGGCCTGCAACTGGCACTCACCGCACTCGAACGGCGCGGCTTGGTGGAACGCAAGCAAGATCCGCAGCACAAGCGCATCCTGCGCGCCTATCTGACCGACCAGGGCCGAGACGTCGTCACCGAGGTCCTCAGTGACGCCATCGCCGCACACGAACAGGTATTCGGCGTGCTCAGTGCCGAGGAGCAAGAGACGCTGCGCGAATTGCTGGGCCGCGTCGTGGAAAAGGGCACCGGGAACGAGCTCACCCAGCGGGATATAACCAGTACTTGAGATGAATAACAAGTACTTGATACTCTGCCTTCATGCAGGAGTCCCGTGCGCCCGCGTATGCCGGACCTGCCGGTGTCGCCACCGAAAAGGTGACTATCGAGCTGGATCGAACCACCACCACGGTGGCCTACTCGGCAGGCGACACCTTGCTGCAGACCGCACGGATGGCCGGCCTTGCTCCGCCGTCGTCGTGTGAAGTCGGCTCGTGCGGAACATGTATGGCGCGGCTGACCGAGGGATGTGCCCGGATGCTCAATAACGACGCGCTCGAGGTCGATGAAGTGGCCGAAGGCTGGGTGCTGACGTGTCAGGCCCTGCCGACGAGCGCCACGGTGCGGGTGGTTTACGAGTGAGCAAGGTTGCGGTGGTGACCGGCGGCGCTTCCGGCATGGGTGAGGCGACCTGTCACGAGCTCGCCCGACGTGGGCTCGACGTCGCCGTCCTCGACATCAATGAGCATGCAGCACAACGGGTTACCGAAGATCTACGCGCGGCCGGAACCGCGGCGACCGGCGTCGGCGTCGATGTCACCGACCGGGCCGGCGTCGAGCAGGCATTCGCCAAACTTCGCAGCGAGTTGGGCCCGGTGTCGGTGTTGGTGACCAGCGCCGGGATGTTCGGCTTTTCGCCGTTCTCCGAGATCACCCCCGAGTCCTGGGCGAAGATCATCGATGTCAACCTGACCGGGACGTTTCACAGTTGCCAGCTCGCGCTGCCGGACATGGTCGCCGCGAAATGGGGCAGGATCGTTATGATTTCGTCGTCCAGCGCTCAGCGGGGGTCACCGTTCGCCGCACATTATGCGGCGTCGAAGGGTGCGGTCATCACGCTTACCAAGTCGCTGGCCCGTGAGTACGCCCCATACGGGATCACCGTGAACAACATTCCGCCCTCGGGCATCGAAACCCCGATGCAGCACCAGGCGCAGGCCTCGGGATACCTCAAGTCCAACGCGGAGATCGCCAGCAATATCCCGTTGGGCCATCTGGGCACCGGGGCCGATATCGCCGCTGCGGTGGGGTTTCTGGTCTCCGAAGAAGCCGGTTTCATCACCGGGCAGGTGCTCGGGGTTAACGGCGGAGCGGTGATGTGACAGTCGCACAGGGAGGTTCAGATGTTGCGAGCGGGTAGGCCCCCGGAGGGCTCCTGGACCGAGCACTATCCCGAGTTGGGCACCGGCGACGTCTCCTTCGCCGACTCCACCTCGGAAGAGTTCTTCGAGGCCGAACGTGAAGCGGTCTTCAAACGTGCTTGGCTCAATGTCGCCCGCGTCGACGAGCTGCCGCGCGTCGGCAGCTACGTCACCAAGGAAATAGAGGTCGCCCGAACCTCGGTCGTTCTGGTCAAGGGGCGCGACGAACAAATCCGGGCCTTCTACAACGTCTGTCGTCACCGCGGAAACAAACTGGTGTGGAACGACTTTCCCAACGAACAGACCCGCGGCACGTGCCGTCAGTTCACCTGCAAGTACCACGGCTGGCGCTACGACCTCGACGGCACGTTGAAGTTCGTGCAGCAGGAATCGGAGTTCTTCGATCTCGACACCGCCGACTATGGCCTGAAGCCGGTGCACTGCGACATCTGGAATGGCTTCATTTTCATCAACTTTGACGCGGAACCCCGACAGAGTCTGCGTGAGTTCCTGGGTCCGATGATCACCGGTCTGGATGGCTACCCCTTCGACAAACTGACCGAGCGCTACGAATGGGTCGCTCACAACAACAGCAACTGGAAGATCTTCGCCGACGCGTTCCAGGAGTACTACCACGTGCCGTCCCTGCACTCGCAGCAGGTACCCCCGGAGGTACGTGACCCCAAGGCCGGATTCACCTGCGGCCATTTCCAACTCGACGGTCCACACCGGTTGGTGTCGACGGCGGGACGGCGCCGCTGGCTGCTGCCCGACGAGTACATGTATCCGATCGAGCGGGTAACCAAGAGTGGGCTCGTCGGGCCCTGGCGCACCCCGGACATCGGCGAGTTGCCGACCGGACTGAACCCCGGTGGCATCGAGCCGTGGGGCATCAGCAACTTCCAGATCTTCCCCAACCTCGAGATATTGATCTACGGCGGTTGGTATCTGCTGTACCGGTACTGGCCGACCTCCCACAACACACACCGGTTCGAGGCCTACACGTACTTCAGCCCGGCGCGCAGCGTGCGCGAGCGCATCGAACATGAAGTCGCCGCCGTGGTTCTCAAGGAGTTCGCGCTGCAGGACGCCGGCATGCTCGGTGG
This sequence comes from Mycobacterium sp. NGS40, assembly GCF_059812735.1. NCBI lineage: Bacteria > Bacillati > Actinomycetota > Actinomycetes > Mycobacteriales > Mycobacteriaceae > Mycobacterium > Mycobacterium sp. NGS40. Next base: position 120,686 of record NZ_JCALDG010000005.1, on the reverse strand, counting down.
TACCCAGGCCGCGTTGGAGTACGGCATTGTCGACAGGTTTCCGCTCAACGACCAGGAGATCCTGGTACGCCATCTGCACAAGACCGTCGTGGACTGGGTTGAGGCCTACCGCCGCGAAAAGACGCCCGCAGGAGTGTGACCATGCCGGACACCTTGCTGCCCACCGGATTCGCAGAGCTGGAAACCTACGCCCGAGTTTGGTGCCTGGCCACCGAAACCGAACGCTGGAACGCGCGGATGGCCAGCACCATGGCCGACATGCACGCGTTCTACGACGCATTCTTCCCACGGCTCGAAGAGGCCATCGACTATTGCGATAAGTTCCCGCTGGACGACTTGCCCGACGATGCCCTGAACCTGCTGCACCTGATCTACGCCCTGATCATGGTCGCCATGGCCGTCGAGGTCATGCATCAACCCGCTCCGACCGACGCCGCGGACGCGGTGATGATCCGCACCGGCGAACCCATTCCTTAACCGCGGCAGACACTTTGGATCGTCACTGCCAGAAAGGACAGGCCATGAGTCTGCTCACCGTCACCAAGCTCAGCGACTCCGTCGGCGCCGAAGTCGCCGGCCTGGATCCCGCCCACCTCGCCGCCGACGACCCGGTCGGTCAAACCATCTTGGATGCCTTGGAGGACAACGGTGTTCTGGTCTTCCGCGGGCTGCACCTGGAGCCGGAAGCCCAGGTCGCGTTCTGCCACCGACTCGGTGCCATCGACTACTCCTCGGACGGTCATCACCCGGTCGCCGGCATCTACCCCGTCACGCTGGACAAGTCAAAGAACTCCTCGGCGGCCTATCTCAAAGCGACGTTCGACTGGCATATCGACGGCTGCACGCCGACCGGTGACGACTACCCGCAAAAAGCCACCGTCCTCTCCGCTAAGCAGGTCGCCCAGCGGGGCGGCGAAACCGAATTCGCCTCGTCCTACGCGGCTTACGATGCGTTGACCGACGACGAGAAAGAGCGGTGCGGCGCGTTGCGGGTGGTGCACTCGCTGGAAGCCTCCCAACGACGCGTCACGCCCGACCCCACTCCGAAGCAGTTGCAACAGTGGCGGTCGCGGCGCACCCACGAACACCCCCTGGTGTGGACACATCGCAGCGGCCGAAAGTCGTTGGTGCTGGGGGCTTCCGCCGACTACGTGGTCGGCATGGATCTGGAGGAAGGCCGCGCCCTGCTGGAGCAGCTGCTGGTACGCGCCACCACCCCGGACAAGGTCTACAGCCACAACTGGTCGATCGGCGACACCGTCATCTGGGACAACCGCGGCGTGCTGCACCGCGCGGCGCCGTATGACCCCGACTCGCAGCGCGAAATGCTGCGTACCACCGTGCTGGGTGACGAGCCGATCCAGTAGGCCCACATGACCGACCGACACCCGCCGCGGCTAACCCCGCTGCCGGCCGACGAATGGGACGAGCGCAGCCGGCGCGCCATCGCGTCGCTGATCCCCGCCGAGCGGGCCCACCCCGAAGGCGCCGGCAATATCTTGTCGACGCTGGTGCGCCATCCCGATCTGACGCGGGCGTATCTGCCGTTCAACGCCTACCTGCTCAACGGCTCCACGCTGTCGCCACGGGTACGGGAGATCGCGCTGCTTCGGGCAGTGCACCGGCGCAACTGCCCCTACCTGTGGTCGCATCACCTCCCGATCGCGCGCCGGGCAGGGTTGAGCGCCGACGAGATCGACGCCATTCGTGACGGGCAACTCGCCGGCGACACCGACCGGTCGGTACTGGCCGCGGCGGACGATCTGGTCGATACCGGGACCATTTCTGCAGCCACCTGGGATCAGTTGGGCCGCCACTTCACCGACCCCGAACGCATGGACCTGGTGTTCACCATCGGGGGCTACTGCCTACTGGCCATGGCGGTCAACGCGTTTGGCATACAGGACGAGCAAGCGTGAGACGCGGTCGGCGCTAGGAGGCCGTGCAGCAGGCTTCGTCTGTCCCGGGACCGAAGGTATCCGAGTCGGCTAAGACGGTGTAGACCTCCCACCGCTCGCCGTCGGGGCCGGTGACCCAAACCTTGTCCTGGGCTGCGAAGCAGCAGGTGCTGTTGAGTTCCTCCTCGGTGAACAGGCCTTCGTTGGTAAGCCGGCCGATCTCGGCGTGCACCGTGTCGCTGTCGCCAACTTCAACGCCGAGGTGGTTGAGGGTACCGCCGTGGTCCGGGTTTTCAATCAGGACCAGCTTGAGCGGGGGCGAGGTGATGGCGAAATTGGCGTAGCCGGGTTTGACCTTGGCGGGCGCGGTGTCAAAAAGCTTGGAGTAAAAGGTAATTGCCTCGTCGAGATTGTCGACGTTGAGGGCTAGTTGCACTCGCGACATGGCGGTTCCTTTCTTCGGCTGCGGTTATGTGCTCGAGGTGGTGGGCAGGAGTTCGGCGATCAGCGCCCTGACGCGGCGGGCGATGTCATCGCGGATGGCGCGCACGGCTTCCAGGGTTTGGCCGGCGGGATCCGGCAGCTGCCAGTCGCGGTAGGAGACGCCGGGAAAGTACGGGCACCTGTCACCGCAGCCCATGGTGATCACGACGTCGCTGGACTGTACGGCCTCGCCGGTCAGAAGCCGAGGCGTCCGGCCGGCGAGGTCGATTCCGAGTTCGGACATCGCCGTGATCACCACGGGGTTCAGGCGATCGGCGGGTTCAGTTCCCGCCGAACGAACTTCGATACGGTCTCCGGCCAGATGCATCAGCAGCGCCGCGGCCATTTGGGAGCGGCCGGCATTGTGCACACACACGAATAGGACACTTGGATCGTCAGCCATCGCCCTCCCTCCTGTCCGCGTCTGACGTCTTACGAAAGAGCCGACCCCGAAGCGCCAGGGAGACGTAGACGAGCCCGACGAGGACGGGGACCTCGATCAAGGGTCCGACCACTCCGGCGAGAGCCTGCCCGGACGCGACGCCGTAGGTGCCAATCGCCACCGCGATCGCCAGTTCGAAGTTGTTGCCGGCAGCGGTGAACGCCAACGTGGTGGTCCGGGCATAACCGAGCCGCAGTGCCAATCCAAGGGCATATCCGCCAGCCCACATGATCGCGAAGTAGACCAGTAGCGGGATCGCGATTCGCGCGACATCCAAAGGCCGGGAGGTGATTTGGTGACCTTGCAACGCGAACAGGATGACGATGGTGAACAGCAGTCCGTACAAGGCCCACGGTCCGACACGGGGAAGGAACTGGGTCTCATACCAATGACGGCCCTTGGTTCGTTCGCCTAGCCAGCGGGACAGGTACCCGGCTAGCAGCGGAATGCCGAGAAAGACGAGCACGGATTTGGCGATATCCCAGGGGGAAACGTTGATACCGGTTTGCGGCAAGCCCAGCCAGCCGGGCAGCACCGAAAGATAGAACCAGCCCAGGACGGCGAACATCGCCACCTGGAAGAGTGAATTGAGCGCGACCAGAACGGCGGCGGCTTCGCGATCGCCGCACGCCAAGTCATTCCAAATGATCACCATCGCGATGCAGCGAGCCAGCCCGACGATGATCAGCCCGGTGCGGTACGCGGGCAGGTCGGCGAGCAGCAGCCATGCCAACGCGAACATCACTGCCGGGCCGATCAACCAGTTGAGTACCAGCGAGGACACCAGCAGTTTGCGGTCACTGGTGATCTCGCCGAGCTGGTTATAACGAACCTTGGCCAGTACCGGATACATCATGACCAGCAGACCGGCCGCAATCGGCAGCGAAACGCCGTCGACTTCGACGGTGCTCAGCGCCGATCCCAAACCGGGCACCGCCCGGCCGATCAGCAGACCGGCCGCCATGGCCACTCCGATCCACACCGGAAGCATCCGGTCCAGGAGCGAAAGCCGGGCGACGGTGTCCGCTGCGACCGCCTGTGTTCCCGGCCTCGTCACGGGTGGCACTCCACTCTCGCGTCGGCTACGCCGTCGACCTTCAATGCCGACGAAAGTTGCTGCAATGCGGTGGGAATCACCCAGTAGTACACCCAGGTGCCGCGTCGCTCGCAGTTGATCAGACCCGCTGAGCGCAACAATTTGAGGTGGTGAGAAATCGTCGGTTGGGAGACATCGAACGTTGCGGAGATTTCGCACACACAAGCCTCGCCGCCGGGATGGCTGGCGATCAGGCTCAGCAACCGCAGACGTACCGGGTCGCTCAGCGCTTTGAACATCGTCGCCAAGGTTGCGGCCTGCGAGTCGTCCAGCGGCGCCACCCCGAGACTCGCGCAACACGCCGCCGTAGTCTGATTCGACATACATCTATATAAACAGATATCGAATCAGACCGCCAGTGGTGTGTGAGGATGAATCTCCGACGACCTAGTTCGTGGAGCGTCTTCGCTTCCAGTAGCTGCTCTTGACCGCCTCGAGAGCCTCGATCACATAGCGGTCCAGCGGCTGTCGGTTGGCCGACCGCAGTACCCACTGCTGGAACGCGAAATCGGCAGCACCGAAGGCGAGCTGGATCAGCAGCCCGGGCCGCATATCGGCTTCGGGGTCGGTGCCCATGCGTTCGGCGACGAGTTTCATCGCCCGCTCCTTGTCGGCGGGAGTGTGGATCGTTGCCTTGTCGAGCAGGCCCGGAGCAACCAGCAAGGCGGCGCGCCACTCCTCGCAGTCGGACTGGTCGAACGACTGGGTCCGCGTGATGATGGCGTTGATCAGAGCAACGTCGGGCGCCTCGGTGGCGGGGCGCTTTTCGAGGTGATTGACGATCGCGGCGCCGCCGTGGCGGACCGGCGCCAGCAGCAACTCCTCCTTGGTCGGCACATGCCGGAAGAAGGTTCGTGGCGAAACGCCTGCGGCAGTTGCGATCTCCTCGGTGGTTACCGCGTCGTATCCGCGTTCGACAAACAGCCGGAACGCCGCGCGCCGGATATCGGCGCGGATCTGAGCCCGCTGGCGATCCCGCAGCGACTCGCCGGTCACCGGAAGCAGCCGATCCCACCGTCGACGTGAATGGTCTGACCGGTGATGAACGTGGCGTCACTGCCCAGCAGGAACGCCACCAGCGCTCCCACATCGGTGCGGACGTCGCCGATGCGCTTCATCGGAACACGCGCTACGGCCTTGTCATATTCCTTGGGCGCAAACGACTTCCAGAACTTGACGCCGTCGGATTCGGCGAACGGGCAGATGACGTTGACGCGGATGTTGTCGCGTCCCCATTCCAGCGCCGCGACCTTGGACAAGCCGCGGATGCCTTCCTTGGCGGTGGCGTAACCGCCCCACTTGGGTTCGCCGCCGGTTCCGGTGCCGGAGCCGAGGTTGACGATCGACCCGCCGCCGGCCTTGACCATCAACGGGTGCACGGCCTGCATCAGCAGGAAGGTCGCGCGGGGGCCGACGTCATGGCCGAGCGCGAAGTCCTCGAGGGTGATGTCGACGAATGCCTTGGGCTCGTTGGTGGCAATGGCATTGTTGACCAGCCCGTGCACGGTCCCGAATGCATCGACCGCGGCCGCGGTGATCCGCTGCGCGCTCTCTGGGTCGCGCAGGTCGGCGACGACGCTTGCGACCGGACCCAAGTCCTTGAGCTCGTTGGCCGTCGCGTCCAAGACGTCGGCCTGTATGTCGGCCAGCACCACCGATGCGCCGCGTTCCAGCAGCGCCGTCGCGGTGCCCTTGCCCACGCCTTGAGCCGCACCGGTAATGATGGCGACGTGGCCGCGCATCGAATCGGGATGGGTGTAGCTCATCTGGCGGGTCCCATCTGTAGCCGTACGCCGCGGTACATTTCGTAGGTGCTACGCACCCCGTCGGGCAGTTCGATGAATTCCACCGGTGTGCCGTCCGGGTCTTTCACGAAAAACATTCGGACTCCGCCGATCTCGAATGGCTCCTGATCGGGCGGGTAACCGGCGGCGATGACGCGTCGGTGGGTGTCGTCGAGATCGGTGACCGACAACGACACGTTGTGAATGCCGGTGATGCCCCGCCGAGCTACCCGATCGGTGGCCGGCCTGCTGCCCAGAGACAGCAGCTCGATCATCAACCCGCCCAGCAGGCCACCGACCACCCGGCCCTCTTGTTTGCGGTTGGCGTGCAGCACCGCGTCGAAAGGCTCGCCGGATATCAGGGATTCGAAGACGATCTCCATTCCGAGCACGCCCCGGTAGAACGCCAGCGCGCGGTCCATGTCGGTAACACCGACGACGAGGTGGCAGAACGACACGTCGTCGAGCACGCTTTCGCCGGTCACGATGGCTTCGCGAGATTGGGCGCCGGACGCCCGGCGAACAGCGGCAGATCCAGGTAGGTCTTGATACCCGGCTCTGCCAGGCAAACGTCCGGGATGGCGTTGATGCAATGGTTGGCGGTGACCACCACGCCCGGATTCTTGATCAGCCCCTCTTCGATCGTCTCCGGTTGCAGGCCTTTGAAAGTGAGTTTCACGTCCGGGTCGCCGGTGATCTCCACCTCGAATCGCTCGCCGATTCCTCCGAAATCCCATGCGGGATCCAGGTTTTCCTCACCCATCAGCCAGTTGACGGCAGCCGTGATGACGGGTTCGCCGTCGACCAGAGCCTGCCAGCGGAACCGGCGCGCGGCAACCGAGCCCTTGGTGATCGGGAATGGGGCGTAGTCGATTTCGGCTGTCGCCACCGCGACGTCTTGTATGGTCCTGATATTGGGGTCGATGCGGAATCCCATGTGATCGGCAATCATTCGCACCGACTGCTTGAATCCGGCCTCGAGCAGGCTGGCCATGGGTCCCCCCATGGCCTCTTCGGGAGTACCGCCGAAACCCATGATGTGGCGCACCACATCCGGTGCGTTGTAGGTGCGGATGTCGGAGAACTCCTCGGCGCGCACGTGGGTGACCGCGGAGGAGAGCGACGAGATCATCAGCGGGAACCGCTCCGTGATGCCGCCAGGGTGAATACCCGAACCATGCAGGGTCACACCGCTTTCCACTGCGGCATCGGCGACGGCTTGGTGACGCTTGTTGCCCGGATCCGGGTAGACCCAGCCAACCGGGGTGACCACGTTCTTGCCGGACCGCAGGATGGCGATGACCTCGTCGTCGTTAGGCACCAACGGGCTGTACATCACGCAGTCCGCGTCCATCGCCAGAATCTCGTCGATGCTCGACGTGGCGGTCACGCCAAGGTCCTGCGTTCCGATGATCCGGCCGACGTCGACTCCGTTCTTCTGCGCGCTGTGCACCCAACAGCCGGCGAGTTCGAGCTGCGGGTGGTTGAGCACGCACGCGATGGCGGCCTTGCCCACACCGCCCGTCGCCCATTGAATGACGCGAAGCTTGGCCGAACTACTCATCGGTGTCCTTTCGATTGCACGCCTTTACATGCCAACGACCGAAATGGCACAGTATGACCCGCTGACAGTCACTGTCAATCATGGCTTCGGGTAGGAAGGGCTGTTCATGAGCGTCCTCGAGGGCAAGATCGCAATCGTCACCGGAACCAGCCGGGGCGTGGGCGTCGGCATCGCACATGAACTGCTGCGTGCCGGCGCCACCGTCATCGGCTGTTCACGCGGGCCGTTGGACACCATCCCGGGCGTCGACGCCGACTCCGAATGGGCGCCACGGGCCTCGCAGCGCGTCTGCGATCAGGGCGACTGCGGCTCGATCGATTCCTTCGTCGAAGACGTGGTCGCCACTCACGGCCGGGTCGACATCCTGGTCAACAACGCCGGCGGCACCGTTCCCGCGCCACATGTGGAGAGCATTCCCGAACTCGTGCAACGGATTCAGGGCGCGCCGCCGAGCGACGACGAGTACGAACGCACTGCGCTCTTCCACGCGTTCGCCGTCCAGATGAACCTGATCAGCCCGCTCTGGTTCGCCATCCGGGCCTATCGGCAAATGGCGACCCAGGACGGCGTCGGATGCATCATCAATATCTCCAGCGGCGCCGGGCACCCGGCGGGCTCGCCGACCCTGGTCTCCTACGGGGCGGCCAAGAGTGGCCTCAACCACCTCACCCGATCACTGGCCGAGGAGTGGGGGCCGAAGGTGCGCGTCAACTGCGTGGCCCTGGGTCCCACGATGACCGAGAACTTCCGCTCGTTCGTGTTGCCCAAAGACGATCCGACCGGGGAGAAATACTTCGCCGCCGTTCCGATGCGCCGCGCCGGTGAGCCCGAAGAGGTCGGACGCGTCTGCGTTTTCCTGGCCGGCGGGCAGGCCGACTTCGTCAACGGCACCACGATCGAATGCGACGGCGGCATGATGCCCGGCGTGCTCTACGAGGCGGGTCTGAAGACCATCACCGATCTGCTCTAAGTAGTGACCGTGCTCGCGGGAAGGCCGTGGGCGCTTTCGCGCCGCAGCGGTGAGGGAGTCGAGGTACTTTCGTCTCGCATGTGATCGCACGACGGCAGGGAGATTCAGATGAGCGAGCTGCAACCCACCCCCGAGCAATTCGCGGCGCTCGCCGCGCGGCCGGCCGACGCGCCGGTGGTGATGATCAACCTCCTGAAGTTCAAGGCCGAGGGCGGCCTGGAGCGCTACGCCCAGTACGGGCGCGAGGTCACACCGCATCTCGAACGTGCCGGTGCCGTGGTCCGCTATATGGGCGGATCACCTGCGGCAGTGATCGGTGAGGGTGAAAAGCCTTGGTGGGATACGATTCTCGTCGTTGAATACCCGTCGCCGCAGGCCTTCATCGACATGGTGACGAATCAGGACTATCTCAAGGTCCACGAACATCGCGCCGCCGCCCTGGACCGCGGAGACCTTATCGCCACCTCGGTGTGGTCGATCGGCGAAAGCTGAACCCTATGAGTCCATCGGCCCTCGAGGCCGGGACCTATGGCCACTGGAACCGCGCGGTCAGTGCGGTTAGCGTCGGGCCAGGAATAGCTACAGCCAGGAGGTGGGTCTCGTGGATACCCACTGTCTTCGAGAGTCGTCTGATCATGCGTGAATTCAGCGTTCCCGCGAACTTCAGCATCGACGAGCGTGACAGCATCGTCGCCAGTGTGTATGCGCATGAGCGGGACGACCCCGATCATGTGATCTTTCAGCGTCTGGTCAACGACGTGTGGCGGGATGTGACCTGCGCGCAAGCCGCTCAGCAGATCAGGGAAACCGCGCTCGGCCTGATCGCGGAGGGGGTGAACGCCGGAGACCGCGTGGCGATCTTGGCGGCCACCTGCTACGAGTGGGTGATTCTCGACTACGCGATCCTCTCGGTCGGAGCGGTCACCGTCCCCATCTACGACACCTCGTCGGCCGAGCAGGTCCGCTGGGTGCTGGAGGATTCGGGCGCGGTGTTGGTGATCACCCAAAGCGATGCTCACGGCCAATTGGTCAAGGAACTGAGCACCGAACTGCCCGCACTGCGCAAGATCCTGCACCTCGAGACGGGCGGGCTATCCGCGCTCGAGGAGCTGGCCACGTCCGGGAAATCGGTCGAAGCGGGCGAACTGACCAAGCGGCTGGCGGCACTGCGGGCCGCGGACCCCGCGACGCTGATCTATACCTCGGGTACAACGGGCCGGCCTAAGGGCTGCCAGTTGACGCATTCCAATCTGCTCTGCGAGACACGTGGTGCGGCAATGTATTTCCCGACGTTGCTGTGCAAGGGCCAACGGCTGCTGGTGTTCTTGCCGCTGGCTCACGTATTGGCCCGCGCATTGTCGATGTCGGCCTTTGCCACCAAAGTCACCATCGGCTACACCGGCGACATCAAACACCTGATTCCGACCTTGGCCGCGTTCAAGCCCACTGTCGTCGTGTCAGTTCCGCGTGTCTTCGAAAAGGTCTACAACACAGCAGAATTGAAAGCCCACGACAGCGGGAGGCGGGGGATCTTCGAGGCGGCCGTGCGGGCGGCGATCGAGTGGAGCATGGCGCTGGATGCCGGTGGTCCGGGGCCGCTATTGCGAGCCAGGCACGCTCTGTTCGATCGGCTGGTCTACCACAAATTGCGCACTGCGCTGGGCGGCGACTGCCACGCGGCGGTTTCCGGTGGGGCCCCGCTGGGCAAGCGCTTGTGCCACTTCTACCGGGGCGCGGGCCTGACCATTTATGAGGGCTACGGCCTCACTGAGACCAGCGCCGCGATCACGGTGAACCTGATCGGCGAGGAGCGTCTTGGCACGGTGGGAAAGCTGTTGCCCGGCAACAGCATGGCGATCGCCAACGACGGCGAGGTGCTGGTGCGCGGCGGCGTCGTGTTCAGCGCGTACTGGCACAACGACAAGGCCACCCGAGAGGCGATCACCAACGGGTGGTTCCACACCGGCGATCTCGGCACGATGGACGACGACGGCTACTTGTCGATCATCGGCCGCAAAAAGGAAATCATCGTCACCGCGGGCGGCAAAAACGTTGCCCCGGCCGTCCTCGAAGATCAGCTGCGGGCACACCCGCTGATCAGTCAGGCGATGGTGGTCGGCGACAACAGGCCCTTCGTGGCCGCGCTCATCGCGATCGACCCTGAGGGCTTCGAGGTGTGGAAGCAGCACCACGGTAAGGGCGCGACCGACTCTGTCGCAGATCTGACCGACGACCCCGAATTGGTCAGCGAGATCGGCGGAGCGGTCGAACAAGCCAATCGTGCGGTGTCGCATGCCGAATCGATCCGCAAATTCCGGATCTTGCCGGTCGACTTCACCGTGCTCACCGGTGAACTGACTCCCACTCTGAAGGTGAAGAGAAACATCGTCAGGATGCGGTTCGCCAACGAGATCGAGGCGATGTACGCAAAGGCGTGACCGCCGGCGTCTGGTCAGCCGCCGGTGCGCCCAGGCGCAACGCGACGCTTCCCGGCATGGTTGCGCAGGATTGCGCCTTCGCTTCCCACCTCGATCGCGGTCTAATTGGGTGATGGAACTGATGAACCCCGCCGACGGGATCTTTCTGCTGGGCGAATCCCGTGAACACCCCATGCACGTCGGTGGCCTGCAGCTGTACGAACCCCCGGGCGGCGCCGGTCCGGAGTTTGTGCGGGAGTTCTACGACAGCTTGGTGGTCCAGCGTGATTTCCAGCCCACCTTTCTCAAGCGTCCGGCGACCTTCTTGGGCGGCATCGCCAACCTCGGGTGGTCCTACGACAAGGACCTCGATATCGACTATCACGTCCGGCGCTCCGCGCTGCCCTCGCCTGGGCGGGTCCGCGATCTGCTCGAGCTGACCTCGCTGCTGCACAGCGCCCTGCTCGATCGCCACCGCCCGCTATGGGAGGCGTACGTGATCGAGGGACTCAAGGACGGCCGGTTCGCGATCTACACCAAGATGCATCACTCGCTGATCGACGGCGTCTCGGCGCTGAAGCTGATGCAACGCGCACTGTCCGCCGATCCCGAGGACACCGAGATCCGGGCACCCTGGAGCCTACCTAAATCCAAGCGCAAATCCGCGCCGACGTCGCGGTTGAGTGCGTTGATGCATGCGGCGGGATCCCTTGCCGCACTTGCCCCGTCGACGTTGTCATTGGCCCGTGCGGCGCTGTTCGAACAGCAACTCACGCTGCCGTTCGGCGCCCCGCGCACGATGCTCAACGTCAAGATCGGCGGCGCCCGCCGGTGTGCCGCGCAGTCATGGTCGGTGGACCGCATCAAGAACGTCAAAAACGCGGCGGGCGTCACGCTCAACGACGTCGTCCTGGCGATGTGTTCGGGTGCGTTGCGTTACTACCTCCTCGAGCGGGATGCACTGCCGGAAACGCCGCTCTTGTCGATGGTCCCGGTGAGCCTGCGCCGTGAGGACGAGGCCGATGCCGGCGGAAACCTGGTCGGCGCCATCCTGTGCAACCTGGCCACCGACATCGAGGATCCCGCCAACCGGCTGGAGACGATCAGCGAGTCGATGTACAAGAACAAGACGGTGTTCTCCCAGCTGCCGCGAGCACAGGCGTTGGCGCTTTCCGCGGTGAACATGAGCGCGCTGGCGATGTCGGTGGTTCCCGGATGGGTGAATTCGACGTCACCGCCGTTCAACATCATCATCTCCAACGTTCCGGGACCCCGTGAGCAGATGTACTACGGCGGCGCCCGCCTGGACGGCAGCTACCCGCTGTCGGCGATTCTCGACGGCCAGGCGTTGAACATCACGCTGGTGAGCAATGCCGACAAGCTCGACTTCGGGCTGGTCGGGTGCCGGCGTAGCGTCCCGCATTTGCAGCGGCTGCTCGCGCATCTGGAGGAGTCGCTGAAAGACCTGGAACGCGCCGTCGGAGTCTGAGCCCGTTGCCGAAATTCAGTGCGGGAGTGCTGCTGTACCGGGCCCGCGACGGTGTTGTGGAAGTCCTGATCGCACACCCGGGTGGTCCGTTTTGGGTTCGCAAAGACGACGCGGCGTGGTCGATTCCGAAAGGCGAGTATTGCGGCGGCGAGGATGCCTGGGCCGCCGCGCAGCGCGAGTTTTCCGAGGAGCTCGGCTTACCGGTCCCGGCCGGACCGCGCCTCGACCTCGGTGCGCTGAAGCAGCCCAGCGGCAAAGTGGTCACCGCCTTCGCCGTCCGGGGCGACCTGGACGTCCGGAGCACGCGTAGCAACACCTTCGAGTTGGAGTGGCCGAAGGGCTCGGGCAACGTGCGCGAGTTCCCCGAAGTCGATCGGGTCGGGTGGTTCCCGGTGGCGCAGGCGCGCGTCAAATTGCTTAAGGGACAACGACCTTATCTCGACTTGTTGATGGCGCAGCCGGAGCTGACGGGCCTCACCGAAGGGTGTTAGTCCGCTGCCTTCGCCGGCGGACGGCGAAGAAGACCACCGGCACCGCGATCGCGAGCACGACGAACACGAATACCACAAATACGATCAGCTCGACCGGGATGACCGTGTTGTGGTCGACGTAAATCACCTGCCGGTACGCGTCATCGCTGGCCGCGTTGGCGAAGGTGAAGTCCGACGAGATCTGTTCCGGCTTGGGGATACTGACCTGAAGCTTGGTCAGATAGCCGCCGTGGTCGGCGGACAATTCGCGCAGCAGCGGGTTACGTACCTCGGCCGCGACATTGCCCGCGAATTGGACTTGCACCGTCTGGCCGGCCGCATCGGCGTCGGTGCGCTGCTGACGATGATCGGACAGGGTGAAGACCGTGACTTGTTGGGGACCTGCTGCCGCGACCGACAATCGCATGGGATAGACCAGTTTCGTCGACGGGAAGGTCATCCGCACCGGGTTCAGGCCACCCACGATGGGGTCCGAACTGGTCAGCCGGATCGCGACGAACGACCATCCGTCACGCACATACGGACCCAGCGCGTCCGACACCGCCGGGCGAACGGCATAACCGTTGTCGTCCAACCACTTTTGCAATCCGCTCAGATCACCGCCGGCCAGCGTGGTGGCCTCCAGCGGCCCGAGCTGAACCTGGTTGACGACCGTCGGTCCGCGGGGGGCCGCTGCGGCGTCGAGTGGCGCGGGCGCGCTGGCACCCAGCCCGCCCAGGACCCAGTGCCGGCGCTGCTGTACTCGGGGGGCGGTGAGTGTGTCCAGCTCGGCGAAGGTCTCCTTGTCGCCCTCGGTGACGATCGCCGGGGTCGGCGTGGGCACCACCAGGGCGACGTTGTTCGTGTCGGCATTCAGGGCCAGCTGCATCACGATGGTTTCGCTGGATCCGTTCCAATGCAGCAGCGCGACTTCGTGGTTCATGGCGGCCTGGCCGCCGGTGGGAGGGACGATCGCGCCGCACGCGCAGGCATACCCCGGGGCAGCCATGGCCACATTGGCCAGGGTAGCCAGCAGAACCGCGACCAGACCCAACCCGCAAGTGCGGGGTATCTTCATGCCGCACATGCTAGTTGCTGACGAGCGCGCGGTCACCCACTTCTCAGGGCTACTTAAGGTGGGATATGCACAATGTGGCCATGACGACTGTGCCGATTCAGCCGCCCGCCGAACCCGACGACCAGGCCGAATCGCAGAAGTTGCTGTTCGCATTCCTCGATCCGGCTACTCGAGCCAACCCGTATCCGCTGTGCGCGGAGTTTCGCGGTCGCGGACCGATCCTGTTGCCCGACGCGCACCTCGCCGTCTTCTCGACCTACCGGGACTGTGACGACGCGCTGCGGCACCCGGCGTCAAGCAGCGACCGGATGAAGTCGACGCGCGCTCAAGAGCAGGTCGAAGCGCAGATCCGGGAGCTCACCGCGGCGGGTGCGCCACCACCCGCGCAACCCCCGCCGGGATTTCTGTTCCTCGATCCTCCCGACCACACGCGCCTGCGCAGGCTGGTCAGCAAGGCGTTCGCGCCGAAGGTGGTCAATGCGCTGCGGCCCGACATCAGCGTCCTGGTGGGCGGATTGCTCGACGCGATCGCGGAGAAGGGCTGCTTCGACGTCATCGACAATTTCGCGTACCCGCTGCCGGTCGCGGTCATCTGCCGACTGCTCGGCGTACCGCTGGAAGACGAGCCGAAATTCAGCCACGCCTCGGGACTGCTTGCGCAAGCACTGGATCCGTTCGTCACGTTCACCGGTTCGGCCTCCGATGGTTTGCAGGAACGCCTCGACGCCGGAGCGTGGCTGCGGGAGTACCTGCACGGCCTGATCGACCGGCGTCGTTCGCGGCCCGGCGAGGACCTGATGTCGGGTCTGGTCGCGGTGGAGGAGTCCGGTGATCAGCTCACGGAGGAGGAGATCGTCTCGACTTGCCTGCTGCTGCTGGTCGCGGGTCACGAGACCACGGTCAACCTGATCGGCAACGCCGTCTTGGCCATGCTGCGAGAGCCGGCGCACTGGACGGCGTTGGGCGCCGACGCGAACCGTGTCTCGGCGGTGATCGAGGAGACCCTGCGCTACGACCCGCCCGTGCAAATGGTTGGCCGAATTGCGCTCGAGGACATGAAGATCGGGCAAGTCGAGGTGCCTGCGGGTGATGTGATGATGTTGCTGCTGGCCGCGGCACACCGCGACCCCGCCGAATTCGATCGGCCCGATACGTTCGATCCCGATCGGGGAACGTTGCGGCACTTGGGCTTCGGTCGCGGCCTGCACTACTGTCTGGGCGCACCGCTGGCGCGAATGGAAGCCGGCATCGCCCTGTCGGAGGTGGCTGCGCGTTTCCCGACCGCGCGACTGGACAGCGAACCGCAGTACAAGGCGAACGTCACGCTGCGGGGGTTATCCGAGCTGACCGTCGCGGTGTGAGTTCGTCGGCCGGGTTAGCTGCTCGGCAGTCCCATTCTGGGGGCGTACTGCGGGCAGAAGTTTGCGACCGATGCGGCGATGAACAGCGCGGACTGATTGCGGTCGAGCCCGGAGTGCTGATTGAGGTATTGGTAGGCAGCCTCTTGGTAGTCGAGCATCGCGCAGACTTCCTGGGCGTCCTCAATCAGCGCGCCATCCGTTGCGTTGGTCCCGATCCCGGCCGCGCGCACCTGTTGGAGGAAATCGGCCGTCGTTGCATGTGCGATCGGCGGTGCGCTCCCGATCAGCGCGATGGCCGCCAGGATTCCTATGGCCATGGGCTTCTTCACGGCCGCAGCAGCGTTCATTCGTTCCCTTCCTTCGAAGTTTGCACACTAAGGATCCGCTTCCGCCGCCAGTCCTGCAACGGAACTTTTTGCGAACGCTCACTCAACTCCGCCGGATTCGCTGGAACCAATCAGCCGGTGCTCTTTCAGCCCAGGCCGGGCACGATGTCGCCCAGGCTGAAAGTGACTGGCTGTTCGAGTTGTTCGTAGGTACACGAGCGGGGATCGCGATCGGTACGCCACCGGCTGAACTGGGCGGTGTGACGGAACCGCCGGCCTTCCATGTGGTCGTAGCGGACCTCGACTACCCGCTCGGGTCGCAGCGGGACGAAGGACAGATCCTTACCGGCGTTCCACCGCGACGTTTCGTTCTTGCGCGGGGTGCGCTCGCCGGCCTCGTGCGCGGCCCAGTTCCACGGGTGGTCATCGAAACTGGTTATCAGCGGCTGTAATTCGGTAAAGAGGCGCCGTCGTTCGGCCATCGGAAACGCGCCGATGACGCCAACCGACGCCAGCGCTCCATCGTCTTGATAGAGCCCGAGCAGCAGCGACCCGATCGCTTGAACTTCTGGGCCGCCGGACTTGTGCACCCGATAGCCGGCGACCACACAGTCGGCGGTCCGCTCGTGTTTGATCTTGAACATGACGCGCTTGTCCGGCTGGTATGTGATGGTCAGTGGCTTGGCGATGACGCCGTCGAGACCGGCTCCCTCGAACTCGTCGAACCAGCGCTGCGCCGTCTCGAGATCGGTGGTCGCCGGCGTGACGTGGAACGCCGCGGCCGATCCGGCCGCGGAAACAGGCACCGCGTCGACCAGGGCGGCGCGCCGGTCGCTGAACGTGCGCCGGGTGAAATCCTCGTCGCCGAGGGCCAGCAGATCGAATGCGATGAATGCCGCCGGGGTCTGCTCGGCCAGCATCCGCACCCGCGAGTCCGCCGGGTGAATGCGCTGTTGCAGTGCCTCGAAGTCCAGGCCGTGGTCGGTGGCGATGACGATCTCCCCATCGATCACGCAGCGCCGTGGCAGCTCGGCCTGGGCCGCGGCGATCAGCTCGGGGAAGTAGCGGGTCATCGGGCGCTCGTTGCGGCTACCCAGCTCGACCTGATCGCCGTCCCGGAAGCAGATGGATCGGAAGCCGTCCCATTTGGGCTCGTAGGAGGCTTCCGGGGGTATCGCTTTGACCGACTTGGCCAGCATCGGCGAAACCGGCGGCATGACGGGCAAGTCCATTCGTCCATTCTGACGCGGGGCGTGCTGGAATCGAGAGATGGCTGCGGCATCCGAAGAGCTCGACGTCGACGGCGTATCGGTTCGTCTATCCAGCCCGGACAAGGTGTACTTCCCGAAGCTCGGGTCGAACGGCACCAAGCGGCGGCTCGTCGAGTACTACCGTGCCGTGGCAGGCGGCCCGATGCTGGACGCGCTGCGCAACCGGCCGACGCATCTGCAGCGCTTTCCGGACGGCATCGACGGCGAGGAGATCTATCAGAAGCGGATACCGCAGCATCATCCCGAGTACTTGGAGACCTGCCGGATCACTTTTCCGTCGGGGCGGACCGCCGATGCGCTGATGGTGACGCATCCCGCCGCGATCGTGTGGGCGGCGCAGATGGGCACGATCACGCTACATCCCTGGCAGGTGCGGTGCCCCGACACCGAGCATCCCGACGAGCTGCGCATCGATCTTGATCCCCAGCCCGGTGTCGGTTTCGAGCAGGCGCGTTCGGTCGCGGTAGACGTGTTGCGTCCGTTGCTCGACGAGCTTGGCCTCGTCGGCTATCCCAAGACGTCCGGGGGCCGCGGGATCCACGTTTTTATCCGGATCGCCACCGACTGGGATTTCATCGCCGTGCGCCGAGCCGGCATCGCACTGGCGCGTGAAGTCGAACGCCGCGCGCCGGACGCGGTGACAACGTCCTGGTGGAAGGAGGAACGCGGCCAGCGCATCTTCATCGACTTCAACCAAAACGCCCGCGACCGCACGATGGCCTCGCCCTATTCGGTGCGACCGACGCCGATCGCGACCGTGTCGATGCCGTTGAGCTGGGGCGAGTTGGCCGACGCGGAGCCGGACGATTACACGATGGCGACCGTGCCGGACCTGATGCAGGACCGCGACGACCCATGGGCCGGCATGGACGAGGACGCTCAATCGCTGGCCCCGTTATTGGACATGGTCGAGGCGGACGAGGAGCGGGGAATGGGTGATATGCCCTATCCGCCGAATTATCCCAAAATGCCCGGTGAGCCCAAACGTGTGCAGCCGAGTCGGGATACGGATCTGACCAGGAAAAACAGGCCGAATTGAATGACAGTTTTTGCTGGTCGCACTTCTGGAGGGCGATCAATTTCTGCATTCAGCAGCCCCGTTCGGGGCATATTCTGGCATTCTGACAGCTAGATCATCGCGTTTCGCCGCGGAGGGGAATTACTGCGAGCGGGCCGACAACGGCTGGGGGCCTGAAGGACGGAGTGGCCATGCCTGGCCTGAGGAGCAAGCTCATTGTCGCGGCGATTCTCGCGGCCGCCGCCACCGCGACTGCCGGATGCACAACGCCGGTCACGATCGACTGCAGTCCCTACACCTGCTCTGCCTAATTCCTGACGGGCGAGGCACCGGTCGGCAGGAACAGCATCGTCAGCGGGAACTTCAGCGCTGCGCCGCCGCCGGAGATCGTGCAGTAGACGATTTCCATTTCCAGCGGCAATCGCCCGATCGGCCGGGTCTGCATATCCAGGTGCGGCTCGAGGTGATGGGGAGTGGCCAGCCAGTTGAGGCCGCGCTGGATCGACTCGACTAAGCTCATGTTTTGACTGTACGCCTGCGGTTAAAGATATTGTCGCACAGGAATTTTCGAGCCTTTGCCAGCCAGTCGACTAGGGCTGTGCCGGCTGCGGCACAAAACTCGGCTGGCCCGCCAACGCGCGCGGTGCGCCGTCGCGGGACCGCAACATCCAGGTGGCGACGAATGCGATCAGGGCGCCCGCGACACCGGCGGTTGGTGCCGGCCCGGCCGGTCCACAGAGCACCATGTAGCCGAACGCGGAGCCGACCACGAGCAACGCCGAGTGCACAAAAGTCCAGCTGGTGATGGAGCGCAGTCGGAAGGACACCGCGATACCCAACAACAACGCAACAACGTGACCAACCGCGGTGAAATCTGCGCTCAAGGCCGCCGCGATGGCGTTGCCCATCCACCACCCGACCCACACCGGCCGCCAGCGCGACGGTATCGATGCCGTGAGCGCCCCCAGAACGGACACGGCGCCGTAGCTCATCCCCACATCGGTGGCGCGTGCCAAGGACATCGGCAGCCAGCCTGCGGTCAGCGCTGTGGTGAGCCAGACGGCTACCACGAGCGTGGCACCGATATGGCCGACTGCGAATGCGATGACCAAACCCTTACTGCGCCAGATCAGTTCGCCCAGCGCCAGCAGACCCACCAGGCCCGGTAGCCAAAACAGCACGTGGCCGCCCTCGCTGACGAACGCGCTGCCGACCAACGTGACGATTTGGCCGTGCGCCAGATTGTGCAAATTGGTGCTCATCTCCCGCACCGCGACGTCGTGCACATGCGGACCGAGCGCCGTCAGCAGGAATGACACCCCGAGCAGCATGGTGGCGTACACGATGGTGGCCGGCAACCACGCCACCACGGACAGCACCCGCGAGCTCCACGCTGTCCGGCGGTTCTCAATGCGAAGCACGGCGGTTGTACCTTCGTGAGTCCGGTCGACTATTGGCGGCCAATGGTCACCGTTTGGGTCAACAGCCATGTCCGACATGCCTATTCCCCCTCACAGTGTTGACAACCATTCTGACGGAACCGGGGCGGTGCGGCCGGTGAGACCAATCACAGTCGCGGGCCAGCAGGTCAGCGATGATTTCTCGGTCGACGGCCCGATGGCGCGATCGAGGCGCGGGCTCGATCCGTGCCGGAGCGACGGATGCAGCTCGAACAGCGTCATGCTTCTAAATTTGAGGTCTGCCGCACTGGGGTGCCACGTTCTTAACGGATTCTTCACACCGGGGTGCTCAATCTTCATGGTTGTGGCAACGATTGCGCCGGAAGACAGCCACGCCGACAGCACTTCGCCGAATCCTTGACGCCGTCGTCCCGCGGCTGTTAGACATGGCCTGCGTGACCCATTTGGGCGATCGCTCAAACGCGACCCGGTGGAGGTCGCCGTGGGTAAGGGAAAGCATCGATGACTGTCGCGGAGGACACCGAGGTCTACTACGACCCCTATGACGTCGCCATCAACTCCGACCCATACCCGACGTACGCGCGGCTGCGCGAAGAGGCTCCGCTCTACTACAACGAGCAATACGACTTCTGGTCGTTGTCAAGGCATTCGGACGTCGAGCACGGGTTGGCCAATTGGCAGACGTTCTCGAACCGTCGCAGCGACATTCTCGAGCTGGTGCAATCGAAGTTCGATATGCCCCGCGGCGTGATGATGTTTCAAGACCCACCCGAACACACGAGGCTGCGCGGACTGATGTCGCGGGTGTTCACGCCGCGCCGGATGGCCGAAATCGAGGACCAGATCCGGCGCTATTGCGTGCGCTGCCTGGACCCGCTCGTCGGGTCGTCGGGATTCGACATCATTGCCGAGCTCGCGTCGATGATGCCCATGCGAGTGATCGGCATGCTGTTGGGAATTCCTGAATCCGAGCAGGTTTCGGTTCGCGACGCCAACGACGCCAACCTGCGCACCAAGCCGGGGGCGCCGCTGAAGGTCGCCAACGCCGATTCCATCGCCGATGGCCGCATCTACGCCGACTATGTCGAATGGCGGTCGAAGAACCCGTCCGACGACCTGATGACCACGCTGCTCAACGTCGAATTCGACGACGAAGACGGGGTGCATCGAAAACTGACTCGCAAGGAGGTCCTGCACTACACCCAGGTGGTGGCCGGTGCGGGCAACGAGACCACGGGACGACTGATCGGATGGCTGGCCAAAGTGCTCGCCGAAAACCCGGAACAGCGCCGGGAAATCCACCAGGACCGCTCACTGCTGAACCGCACTGTCGATGAGACACTGCGCTTCGAACCCACCGGGCCGCACGTAGCTCGCTGGATGGCAAAGGATTTCGAGTGTTATGGGAGGACCGTGCCGGCGGGCAGCGCGATGTTGCTGCTGTTCGGCTCCGCTAACCGTGACCCCCGCCGTTACACCGACCCGGACACCTTCAACATCCATCGCGACAACATCTCGCACATCACCTTCGGAAAAGGTGTGCACTACTGCCTGGGGGCGAACCTGGCCCGGCTGGAGGGCCGTGTCGCGCTCGACGAGATTCTCAACCGCTGGCCGGAATGGGATATCGACTACGACACAGCACAACTCGCCTCGACCTCGACCGTGCGCGGCTGGGAGAGACTGCGGGTCGTGCTGCCGTAGCCCGACAGTCGCGGGAGCGACTCAGTCCGGCATGTCACGATCCCGGCGGGTTTTCGGCTCCGGCATCTCGAATCGGTCCAGCAGTCGGTTCACCAGTGCGATGGCCGCGTCGTGGCCCCCGGAGGTACCCAGCCCTTCTTCCAGGATCAGGGTGCGGCCGATTGAGGCGATGAAGACCGCGATGGCCGCCGGCGGGAACTCGTCGGTGTCGATGTCGTGCCGGCGAATGATGAAGTTCAGCGCGGTGATCTGTTGCTCGCGCCACCGCTCCGACCATGCCGCGATCTCCGCGCGAATCTCCTTGCGGTGGTTGGCAAGTCCCATGAACTCCAGCAGTAGTCGGGTGTCCTTGGGCGCGATCAGCGTTTCCCAGAAGGCGTGCAGCGGGCGATCGGATGACAATGCCGTCTGCTGCCGCTCCAGGTAGACGGCGGCGCCGCTGCGGAAGACGGCCAGATACAGCTCGTCCATCGTGGGGAAGTAGTAGTGCACCAAGGCCGGTTTGACGCCGGCCTTGGCGGCCACCCGACGCGACGTCGCCGCGGCGTAACCCTCCTCGACCATGATCTGACTCGTCGCGGCCACCAGCATGTCGCGCGTCGTGGAGTCGCGCGGCTTCGGTCGCTCGGATGCAGTCACAGTCCGGTCATATCACACAGCAGGTTCGGCGACCATGTCGAAGAATGCGGCACTGGAGCTCGGGTACCCCGCTGCGCGGGGCCTGGGCCGAGACAGTGATCGGCGAGGAAAAGCGTTGAATATCCCAAATATTCGGCTTTGTGCACGGTGTCGCACCAATCGGGCCCGCCCGCGGTGTTGGTCGCGTGCACCCCGAAGCGAAAGGGAGGCCGGTTCATCGGCTTGACCGTAATCGATACCGGGTGATAGGCATGTGAAGCTGACCGTTGAGCGATCGCTCAGGAAAGGTGGATGACGCTTGAGCGCGAAGACAGCGGTTGTGACCGGCGGTGCCTCGGGGATTGGCCGGGCCTGCGCCGAAAGGTTGCGCAAAGACGGATTTCGAGTGGCGGTCATCGATCTCTCTCCCACCGACGACGGGTTCGGCCACGTCGCCGACGTCACCGACCGGACGCAGGTCGACGCCGCGATGTCGGCCATCCGCGACGCGCTCGGCCCGATCCAGGTGCTGGTCAACGCCGCCGGGGTGGAGGGTTTCAAGAAGTTCTTGAGCATGTCGTTCGAGGAATGGTCCAAGGTGATCGACGTCAACCTCAACGGCGTGTTCAACACCGTCCAGTCCGCACTGCCCGACATGGTCGAGACGGGCTGGGGACGCATCATCAACATCTCGTCGTCCAGCACGCATTCCGGTCAACCGTTCATGGCCCACTACGTGGCGGCGAAGTCCGCGGTCAACGGGCTGACCAAGTCGCTGGCTCTCGAGTACGGGCCGAGCGGGATCACCGTCAACGCGGTGCCACCGGGATTCGTGGACACCCCAATGCTGCGCAGCGCCGAGAGTCGGCATCTACTCGGCGGAACCGTGGAGGACCACATCGCCCGCACCCCGGTTCGACGAGTAGGCAGACCCGAAGATATCGCCGCCGCGTGCGCCTTCTTCGCTTCCGAGGAAGCCGGCTACATCACCGGACAGATCCTCGGCGTCAATGGCGGTCGCAATACCTGACGGGCCAGATCCCAAGACATTCAAGGAGTTTCATGTACGACAGGGACCAGCTCTTCATCAACGGAAAGTGGGCCGCGCCGGTTGACGGCCGCGATTGCATCTCGGTGGTGTCCCCGCACAGTGAGGCCGTCATCGGCCACGCCGTCAGTGCCGGACCTGCGGACGTGAACCGCGCGGTCGACGCGGCCCGCGCGGCCTTCGACGCCGGGCCGTGGCCGCGGATGCAACCGGCCGAGCGCATCGAGGCAATCACCCGGCTGGCCGGCATCTACAACGAACGGCGAGCCGATATGGCCACGCTGATCTCGGCCGAGATCGGAGCTCCGATCACCTTCGCCAAGAGGGCGCAGGTTCGGCTGCCGCTCACCATGATGTCGGCGTTCTGCAATTTAGCGGCCGGTTACCAGTGGTGCCAAGATCGTCCCGGGCTGTACGGCAAGAACATCCGGATCCGCAAGCAGCCGGTAGGCGTCGTCGCCGCGGTGGTGCCGTGGAACATGCCGCAGTTCCTCACTGTCACGAAGGTGGTGCCGGCGTTGCTGGCCGGCTGCACGGTGGTGCTCAAGCCCGCGCCCGAGTCGGTGCTCGATGCGCAGCTGCTCGCGGATCTTGTTGCGGCAGCTGACCTTCCGCCCGGTGCGCTCAACGTGGTGCCAGGGGGGCGTGAGGTCGGCGAGCTGCTGGTGCGGCATCCGGGCGTCGACAAGGTGTCGTTCACCGGCTCTACCGCGGCCGGCCGACAAGTGGCCCTGGCGTGTGCCCAAGGGCTCAAGCAGGTCAGCCTCGAATTGGGCGGCAAGTCGGCGGCCGTCGTGCTCGACGACGCTGACCCTTCGGCCGTCGCGACCGGCATCCAAATGGCCAGCCTGGCCAACAGCGGGCAGGTCTGCAACGCGCTGAGCCGGATCCTGGTCCCGCACCAGCGCAAGGACGAATTCGTCGACGCGCTGGCCGCCGGAATGGCCTCGATGACCGTCGGTGACCCGGCCGATCCGGCCACCCAAATCGGTCCGCTGGCGGCCCAGCGCCAGCAGGAGCGGGTCCGCGGCTACATCGAGTCGGGCAAAAGCGAAGGGGCACGGGTGGTTACCGGCGGCAGTCAGATGCCCGATGGCCTCGACGCCGGTTGGTATGTGCGCCCGACGCTGTTCAGCGACGCGACCAACGACATGCGGATTGCGCGCGAGGAGATCTTCGGCCCGGTGCTGACGGTCATCTCCTACCGAGACGAGGATGAGGCGATCAGCATCGCCAACGACTCTGAATACGGGCTCGCCGGATCGGTGTTCACCGGTGACGTCGAACGCGGGTACGGCGTCGCGGCCCGGGTCAGGTCCGGAACCTTCGGCGTCAACGAGGGTTACATCATGGATCCGGCCGCCCCGTTCGGTGGCGTAAAGAACAGCGGATACGGCCGCGAGCTCGGCACCGAGGGAATCGACAG
This sequence comes from Mycobacterium sp. NGS40, assembly GCF_059812735.1. Classification (NCBI taxonomy): domain Bacteria; kingdom Bacillati; phylum Actinomycetota; class Actinomycetes; order Mycobacteriales; family Mycobacteriaceae; genus Mycobacterium; species Mycobacterium sp. NGS40. Next base: position 96,802 of record NZ_JCALDG010000005.1, on the reverse strand, counting down.
TTACACGGTGAGCCAGTCGATTTCGACGGCCGGCTGATCAAAGCTTTTTGAGGCCGCTGACGACCTTCCTGAACGGCATGACCGATGCCAGGCCTTTGCGCAGACTGCGCTGCAGCAGGCTCACATTGCTCATCACGAGGTAGCGCACTCCTGCGTCACGCCAGTGCGCGACCGTCTCGATGATCTCGTCGGGCGTTCCGTTGAGCAGGAACTCCCGCAGCACCGGCGGTGGAATCTTGGCTTGATGGGACAGGGCGGTTTGCTCGTCCCAGCCGTGCGGCACCAGATCCTGAGCGCCGGCGAAGCCCGCCCCGAGCGGGTGCTGCGCGCCGTGGCGAACGAAGACGTCGTCCGGTGCGTTGAGCCCGAATGCCCGCACTACTTCGGAGTCGAGGGCCTCGTCGACGTCGTCTCGGCTGCGGCCGGTCACGACGAACACCTGAAGCGCCGGGAGGATCGACAGGGGATCGCGACCGGCGTCGGACGCGGCCGAGCGGACCACGTCGAGTCGTTGCGTGTAGTCCTCCGGCAGGTGCGCAAAGCTCGGATAGTAGGCATCGGCGTAGCGTCCGGCGGCACGCAGCATCCGCGGACCATGCGCACCGATCCAGATCTCGGGCCACTTGCCGCGATACGGCGGCAGCTCGAACAGGGCATCCCGCAGGGGGAAGAACGGCGAATCCCGGTTGACCAGCTCGCCGCCCGAATTCCACAGTGCGCGGATGGTGGCCATCGCCTCCTCGAACCGGGCGACGGGCTTAGACCAGTCCACACCGTACGGCTCGTTTCCCTCGCGTTCGCCCGGGCCGATGCCCAGGATTGCCCTGCCCCGGCTGATCAGGTGCAGCGTCGCAGCGGCCTGCGCGGTCACCGCGGGGTTGCGCCGGCCGCTGTCGGTCACTCCTACGCCTAAGCGGAGGCGGCCGATCCGGTTGCGCGCCGCGATGTGCCCGAGCATCGTCCACGGCTCCATGGCCGCATCGATCTTGGGTATGAGTCTGGTTGCACCGCAATACTTTTGCTGCCAGAGCGAGCGCGGAAACAACTGATTGAGGTGATCAGGTACCCAGAAAGAGTCGACCCGGTCGGCGACTGCGCCGAGGTAATTGGCCCGGGTGAAGGCGGCTGCCGCAGACCTGGCCGCGAGGATCGGGTCCCCAACACCTACACGAAATCCAGTCATCGTCGGCCCTTCCGGCAACGTCGTCGAAGACGATTGGAGTATCGCCTGAATCGGTGGCATTTGCTCGATGAATACGGCCAGCCACCCTGATGATCGTCATGATTAGGGAATTAGGGATCGGGGAATGGTGTGAAAAACCATTCACTTACTTAAGGAACACCCGTGGCTCTGAGCTTTCAGGACGTCATTCAGTCCAAGTACCTGCTGTTGACCACATTCACCAAGGATGGTCGTCCGAAGCCCACGGCGATCTGGGGTGTTCCCGACGGCGACAAGCTTCTCGTCATCACCGACGACGGCTCCTGGAAAACCAAGCGGATCAACAACACGCCACGTGTGACGGTCGCCAAGAGCGGGGCGCTGGGCAAACCCAAGAGCGATGAGGTCGAGGGGGTCGCCCGCGTGCTGCCGAAGTCCGAGACGCAGCGGGTCTACAACGCCGTGCTGAAGCGGTACTGGTATCACGCCCCGTGGTTCTACGTGCACTCGATTGTGCGCGGCGGCATCGATAAGGTCCACGTCGGCCTCGAGATCAAACCCGCCGAATAGCAACACTTCCCGGCGTGCAGCGCCGCGGTTAGGGTTGACCGGTGGCACCGGATTCGACCCGAACGTCGTCGCCGGTTCTGGCACTGGTCGCGGCGGCCCGCGTCGGTGTGGGAGCCGCGATGTTGCTGGCGCCCGATCGATTCTTCAAACCGGATTCGGGGACCGAGACGCTGCTGATGCAAACGATCGGGATTCGGGACCTGGTCATCGGGTCGGGTGCCTGCGCCGCGTTGTTGCGCGGTGGCGACGGTGACTTCCGGCGCTGGGCGGCCTTCGGCTTGATCAGCGACAGCGCCGACCTGCTGCTCGGGCTGCGCAGCCGGGCCATCGTCGGAACCAAGAGCGCGATGATCGCCACGCTGGCACCCGTGCCGTTCGTCGGCGCCGGTGTGCGCGGCTTCGTCCGCAGCTTCGGAAAGGGCCGGCAGCCTTAGCTGTCGGCGCGGCGCAGCGCAGCGATGGTGTCGGCCACCGTTTCGCGCGGATCCCGGTAGGTGATGCCGAGCTCCTTTTCGCTTGGCGAATCGTCCGACGCCGGCATCTGCGTGTAGTACTGCATCCCCGCCGCGGTGAACGGCGTGTTGAACGGCAGGTAGGGCGTCGCTATATCGAGAACCGCCCCCGCCGCGCGAATTATGGTGTCGGGAACCGGCACCGCGACCATCGGAGTGTCAGCCACTTCGCCGAACATGCTGGCCAGCTCGCTGACAGCGACACGGTGACCGCCGGCCATGTAGCGTCGCGGCCCGCGCCCGGGTTCCAGCAGCGCCACGTGCAGCGCGGCCACGTCGCGGGCATCGACGATCAGCCACGCCGCTCCCCGCCCGGGTACCACATGCAGGTCCAGCAGCGACTTCACGCCTTGGCCGGCTTCGCCGTACTGATTGCCGACCGGCGGCCCAAGCACCATCCCGGGATAGGTGATGTTCACCGGCGCGCCGGCGTCCTGCAGGCCGCGGGCGTAGATCTCGACCTGGGCCTTGGACTTTCCGTAGCCGTCGGCCCCGCCGACCACCGGCAAGTCTGCCGACAGTGTCTCCAAGTGGGGGTGAAACAGCGCGGTGAAGCTGGACACGTGCACGATCGGGTCCAGGCCGAGTTCGACCGCCTGGCCGAGAACGTTCTGCGCGCCCTGCATGTTGGTGGTCAGCATCTCGTTGGTCTGCCGGGGATCGGTTGCCACCAGGGCGGCGCTGTGCACGACGGCGTCGCATCCCTGAAACGCTTCGCGCACCGAGACGCGATCGGTGATGTCCCCGACGGCAAAGTCCGACACGTCGACGCCGAGCTTCGCGACCGAGGTGTGTAGCCGATCCGGGTTGCGTACCAGGAACCGCACCGAGTGCCCCGCGTCCGCGATGGCCTTGGCGGTCCACCCACCCACAAATCCAGTACCGCCGGTTATCAGAATTCGCACGCAGCGATTCTGCAAGGCTGGCCGGCCGCGGGGCAACCGGCAGTGCGTTAACTACAGGTGGCTGGCCACGAAGCTCGCGGCTTGGCCCGTCATGCCGTTCACGACATACGACGCGTGCGCCGCGCCGTCGCTGCCGCCGCCGCAGATCGGATCGCCGGGAGCGCACAGCTGCAGTGTCTTGGGCTGGTAGAGCGGGCCGATCGCGATGTCCGGCGCGCCGTAGTGCTCCAGGAATTGATTCGACGGCGTGCCGAAGAGCGTGACGGCGGCGACGTGGTTGGCGATGTCCGACGGCATCGGCGCTGGGACCGAAGCGGCGGGTACGCCCTTCGGCACGGCCGACGACGTGACGAACCCGGCCACGGCAGCGCCCTGCGAGAAACCCCCGAGCACCTCCTTGGTCTTCGGGCAGCTGGCCGCCATCGACTCGATGTGCGAGCTGGCGTCACGAATGCCGTCGATGAATGTCGCCGGGAAGTCTGGGCTGCCGAAGTCGCTGCTGGCGGGGTAGTTCACCGGGTACACCGTCATGCTGCGTCCACCGAGCTGCCCGCGCAGCGCGTCGACGAAGCCGGACCCGATGCCACCGACACCCGGCGGCTCGCTGGTGCCCCGGGCAAAGACCAGTTCGACGTCAGGACAGTCGGCGTTGGCCGTGGGCGCGTAGCCACTGACCAGCACGGCCGTCGCCAGCAGCGCGGCCGCCGCACCGGCCGCCGCGAGCCTGCGTATCCGGCCATCGATCACGTTCAAGAAATTCATGCGTATCCCACCGTGGTTGTCCTGACTTTGCTTTACCTGTATTCGATGCAGGTAGCGGTAAGGATTGCCCAAAGCGCCATCTCTCAATCGCCACGGGGGCGCAGGCGCAATACCGGGATGTGGCGGCCGATTGCCGCGGTCGCGGCGCGGTAGTCGCTGTAGCCCGGGTAGGAGCGTTCGGCGAGACCATAGAGCCGCTCGTACTCCGCGGGATCGGTGACCTCGGTGGCCAGGAAGCGCTCGCCGCCCAGTTCGCACTCGGGGTGGGCTTTGAGGTTGTAATACCAATTCGGGTGCGTGGTCCCGCCGAAGTTGGAGGCGACCGCGATTACGTCACGACCGTCGTGGAAATAGGAGATTTGAGCCTGCCGCGGCTGCCCGGTCTTAGCGCCCGTCATGTGCAGTGTCGCCGATGGCACAGCAAACATTCCCCATGACACCTTGTCGTGGGACACCCGCATCAGCCACGGATCTGTCCTCGCCGCGATCCGTTGTGCCAGAAACTTTCCCGCACCGCTACGGGCAAACTTCGTCATCGCGCGAGTGAACGCCGTGGTCCGGCGCTGTGGGTCGACAATCGGTAGCGGCATCAATCGACGATAATCCGGTCTGCCGGGATGTGGGCGTCTTCTGGGCGACCCCGGGTGCCAATCGGACGACCGGATGCTCGGACGCGCGCGAATGTCCCCAGAAAAAGACCAGCAGGTTTACCGGCGTCTTCAGTAAACCTGCTGGTCGAGAATCGTAACTACTTCTTGAAGGCGTCCTTGACCTTCTCGCCCGCGTCCTTGAGGCTGGACTTCGCCTGGTCCGCGCGACCCTCGTTCTTGGTGCTGTCGTCCCCGGTGACCTTGCCAAGGGCTTCCTTGGCCTGGCCGCCGAGATCCTCGATTTTGTTCTTGATCTTGTCTTCGGCACTCATTCGCTTGCGCTCCCTTTCTCGCACGACGTGGTTCTCGTGCTGGCTACCCCCCAATGGTTGATTCCAAAACCCGGTAGCCGGGTTCGAGTCGTGTTTTGAGTCGGCGGCGGTTCACGCGACGCCGTGTCATGGCTGGCAAACAGCCAGCCGGCCCGGCGGCCGTGGCATGGATCACAATGGTCCGATGAGCACCGCAACGGTGGTGGCGATAGTCGTAGTGCTGATGCTGCTGGGCCTGGGCATCGTGATCAATCAGCTGCTGCGGCTGAGGAAGTATTTGGGGCAGCCGCCCCCCGACCATTTGCCCGATGTGGACGGCCGTGAGCCCCCCGAGCGCGAGCCGACCGGGTGATTTTCAGGCCTCTGCTCGACTGATAGCTTCAATCCCGTAATCGCACCTCATCGGGGAGGGGCCGCCGCGGCGGTAGCTGCCCGATGCGCACCAGGCTCGGGGGCACCATGACTCTGCTGGTAACTGACGACGGTCTGCCCCGTGGCGTGTCCGGGGCTGCCGATCCGCATTTCGCGAACGTCATCAAGAAGTTCGCGCAGCAATTTCCGGGACGGCGGCTCGGCGGGGGAGCACTGTCGGTGTACATCGACGGCGTTCCCGTCGTCGACGTCTGGATGGGGTGGTCGGACCGCGCCGGTACGCAGCCCTGGACCGCCGACACGGGAGCGATGGTGTTCTCGGCGACCAAGGGCGTCGCGTCGACGGTGATCCATCGGCTGGCCGATCGGGGCTTGTTGTCCTACGACGACCCCGTCGCCGAGCACTGGCCGGAGTTCGGCGCCAACGGAAAGGCCGACATCACGGTGCGCGACGTCTTGCGCCATCGCGCCGGGCTGTCGCATCTGCGGGGTGTCACCAAGGCGGAGTTGATGGACCACTTGGCCATGGAGGCTCGGCTGGCCGCCGCGCCGGTGGATCACCTGCGGGGCGTGCAGGCCTATCACGCGCTGACCTACGGCTGGCTGTTGTCCGGGCTGGCCCGTGCGGTCACGGGCAAAGGCATGCGGGAGCTGATCCGTCAGGAGGTTGCCCGCCCGCTGAACACCGACGGCCTGCATCTGGGCCGGCCGCCGCAGGGATCGCCGACGCAGCCGGCGCAGATCCTGATGCCACAGAAGCTCGTCGTGCGGACCCCGGTGCTCAACTTCATCGCCCCTCGGGTGGCCAATATGCGCTACTCCGGAGCGCTGGGCGCGATGTACTTCCCCGGAATCATGTCGTTGATGCAGGGCGACACCCCGTTTCTGGACGGCGAGATCCCCGCGGCCAACGGTGTGGTGACCGGCCGCGCGCTGGCCAAGGTGTACGCCGTGCTGGCCAACGACGGCCGCATCGACGGCAAGAAGTACCTGTCCAAGGAATTGGCACGCGGGCTGACCGGGCGAGCACGCATCAAGTGGCCGGACGCAAACATGGTGGTGCCCATGCCTTTTCACCTCGGTTATCACGAGTCGCCGGTGCCCGGTCTGTTGCACGGGTTTGGGCACGTGGGTCTTGGCGGGACACTCGGCTGGGCCGACCCCGAGGTGGGCGGGTCGTTCGGCTACGTACACAACCGGTTGTTGACGTCACGGGTGTTCGACATGGGATCGTTCGCCGGGCTGGCCGGGCCGCTGCGCGCCGCGATGGAGGCCGCCCGGCACCAAGGACCGATGGAGGTGCCCCAGTTGGGCGCGACCTACCCCAGGCCCGGCCGGCGGCGGGCGGCCGCGCCGGCCCGGGCCGCGTCCGGCGAGGGTTAGACCTTCGCGAAGCCGCGGGGCAGCGTCAGCGGCAGATCGGCGTACGTGGCGATACCGGGCGCGGCGGCGACCACGGCGGGAATCGCGTTGATCGCGGGTACCGCGGTCATGATGTGGCCGAGGTCCATGAACTCCTCGAGCGTCGTCGCCTCGAAGTACGGCGGCGGCAGGAAGCCGACCTTGGTCGTCACCGTCGGCTGACCGTCGATCTGGATCACCCAGCCGTCCTGCTCGATCTTCCAGTCGGGTTCCAGTGTCTGGCCCTTGCGCCACCGGACGTTCAGGTCGATCAAGGTCTTGCCGTTGACGACGCCCTGCCAGCTGATGTAGGTACCCGCGACGTGTCCGGCCGGGATGGTCCACGACGCCATCTCGAGATCGGCTGTGGTTTGGGCGAATTCGGCGACGCACGTGATCTCGTCGAGCTCGACGCCGAGCGCGTCGGCCACCAGCCGGACGGCCTCGCCGAAGATGGCGGTGCCCTTGGCCGCCATCGCCTGCAGGTCCGGGTGGTCGATCGGCTGCCCGAAGCCCACCGGCTTCTCGGTCTCCGGGGAGTCGTAGAACGTGGTGTCGGCGGCCTCGTTGACGGTGACCTTGTCGACGCGGTTGCACACCATCGCCGAGACGATGGCGAGCAGCTCGGCGAAGCCCGGGCTGACCCCGGACCCGAAGATCGTGGCGCCGCCCTTTTCGCAGGCCTCGAGGAGCCGGTCGCGGCCGTCGCCCAGGTTGTGGCCGGTGATGAATGACGCCGTGGTCACCACGTTGACGCCGGCCGACAGGATCGCGACCAGCTCGTCGACGTTGATCCACATCGGGTTGTAGACCACGCAGTCCGGTTTGAGGGCGAGCAGCGCGTCGACGTCATTGGTCGCCGCGACCCCCAGCGGGGGGATGCCGACCAATTCGCCGGCGTCCTTGCCCACCTTGTCCGGCGACCAGGCGAAGCACCCGACCAGTTCCAGGATGGGGTTGTCGGCGATCGACTTGAGCGAGCTCTTGCCCACGTTTCCGGTGTTCCACTGAACGACTCGATAGTTGTTTGGCACTCGCTCAGCATAGGGAATTGTTCGCACGCTTAATAGGCGGACTCCGACGCCAGAATCTCGGCCAGATACGCGTCCGCCGGCGGCCGGTCCAGCCGGGCGTGCGCCCAACGGCGGATCCGGTCCCGGGTCTCGCGGGTCTCGTTCGTGTCGCCCCCGACGATCACCTCGGTCGCCGTCCAATCGTGATCCCAGGCGGCGGACTCGGTGATCGGCTGGCCCCGCGCGCCGAGCAGGGGGAGGATCGCGCGGCCCTCGCCGTCCAGGGCCCCGGTGCCGCTTATCGCGCCGGACCGCAATCGCACCGCGACGCCCGACGGCAGGTCCGGCCCGACGATCGCCGCGCGCACCACCGCCCCCGCGGTCTCGACGCTCCAGTCGACGGTGTTCTCGCCGGCGTCGAAGATGGCCGGGGGTACCGCGGTCCAGTTGATGGACGCGACGCCCCGGGCGATCGATGTGCCGCGCGGACCCGCGTCGGCCCCCGCGGCCAGCGCGTAGTCGTCGCGGCGGCCGCTCGGGATCGCTGACAACGTACTCGAATCATCAAGGGCGGCAATCAGTTCCGCCCAGGCATCGTCGTCCACCCCGACCTCGTCGGCCAGCTCGGCGCCCGCGCGCACCAGGTTCACGATCCGGGCATCGTCACTGCGGATATGGGTGAACAACGCCGCGGCGTGCGGCGTCAGCAGGCCGGTGACGTCCGAGTCCAGCGTGTCGTCGGCGAAGAAGTCCTGCGCGCCGGCGGTCAGCAGGGCGACCTCGACGTCGAGCAGCGCGCGGTCCAGGCCCGCGATGCCGTCCCGCTGGCTCGCCGGCCACCAGCGCCGCAGCCAATGCCCGACGGCCAGCCGGCGCAGCGGGTCGACCGAACCGGGCACGATGTCGACGCCGGCGAGCTCGGTCATGCCGTCCGTCGCGTCCGCGGCAGCGGCCAGCGCGACATGGCCGGCCTCGCCGAACACGCGCCACAGCCAGTCCGCGCGCGACAGATCGGTGAAGGTGATCTGGGTTCGCTCGTCGCCGGGGGGATCGTCGATCGTCCAGGACAGCACGGCGCCGCTGACTTCCAGCACCGCGGCCAGCGGTGTCGGGGCGCTGGCGGGCCCGACGGTCCAAAGGCCGGACTCGGCAACCAACTTCATCCGGCCACCTGCAATTCCAGCATCGACTTGATTCGCTGGCGGTGATCCAGGCTCACCGATCGCGCGACGCCCTCCAGCAGCGACCGCATCTCGTCGACGTCCTCGCAGGACTCCTGCCAGACGTCACGCCCGTGCAGTCGAGCCCACAGCCGACTCAGGTACGGCGGCGCATACGCCGCGAGGTCGTCGACCACCTGGCGTTGCCGCGGATGCATCGGGCCGCCCTCGGCGAGGTAGCGCCGGGCGTGCAGCACGTACGCTTCCTTACGGAGCCGCGCCTGGATCTGCGCCGCCAGCGCATAGCGGCTCGTGACGGATCGGTCCAGCGGCGCCAGCTCGACCGCGACCTCGATGCCGGCCACCAGGGTGGCCTGCTTGTCCTCCGAGAGCAGCCCCCACGGAGCACAGGCGCGGTCGACCTCTTCTTCACATAGCAACGGGATGTCGGGCAGTGCGTCGCGGTCCAGGGCGCGGCGCAGCGTCGCGCGCACCCGGTCCACCACGCTGCGATCCAGCGGACGATCGCCGTCGGCGCCGCCCGCGATGCACGGGGGACGTTGCGGCGCAACCGAACTCAAGCCCAGCTTGACGATCGACCAGGGCAGGTCGGCCGATTCGACACGGACCAGAGCGCCCAGGTTGTACGGGGTGGTGTCGCTGATCATGGCCGACCAGACGCGCTGGCGTGCGGTCGCGGCGCGGTGGCCGTGGGCCGGCCCGAGTACCGTACCCAGCTCAGCCAGGAACGGACCCGTTACGATCTCGGACGCCTGCACGTCACGCCAGCTGTGTTCGAGCTGATCGGCAAGCGTGGCAACGACATCCTGGGCGGCCACGTATTGATGCAAGACTTCGATCGCGGTGCGGTCGCGGCCCTGGTGAATCTCGCCGAGCACGGTGGCCGCGGTCTCGCGATCCTCCGGCGCCGGTGCGCCTTTGGTGACCGCCAGCTCGTAGCAGACCGGGAAATAGAGCTCCTGGGCGTTCCCGGAACGGATCCGCTGCCTGCGGCGCTCGAGTTTGAGGACCTCGAACCACGCTGCGGCCGAGCGCAATTCGGATGCGCTGCCCACGATCAGTTCGTGCATTGCCGCGGCGGTGTCGGGGGCGACCACCGGGGCGGAATACTGCGGATTGGACCGCAGCCGCAGCACCAGCGGGTCGATGATGCGTTTGACGGTTCGGGTCAATGGTCCGCCGTCGTCGCTGCTGAGCACCTCGACTCCGAGTCCGATCGCCCGCCACGCCTGGTCGATCACCGACCGGCGTGGATGGCCTGCGGCCACGGTGGTGGCCAGCTGCGGGTCCGCGCTCATCAGCACAGGATAGGGGCATTTCACAGATACCCCTAGCCAAAAAGTTGGGTTCGGTAGCCGCCCGGCACCCCGACGCTGGATGCATGAAGAAGCTGATGACATCGCCTTACCGACTGGCATTCTGGCGGCACGGCAACGCCGAGGGCCGCACCGTCGGCGTCGGCACCGTGCGCACGGTGGCCGGCGAGCGGCAGGTTTTCATCGAAGTGGTCGCCGTGTCGGGCGAGACGTTCATCGGCCGACTGGCGCGCTGCGAGGACGACCTGGACGTGTCGGTGCTGCGGCCAGGCCTTGTGGTTCTGGTCGCGTTCGATCCCGCTGCCCGCGAAGAGCTTTCGCTGCCCGACGACGTGTTGGCCGTTCATGCGTCGTGGCTGGCCGCGGTCTGAGTGCTAGCGTGCGCCGTCGACCGCGAAGGTGACCAGCGCCGCCCAGTACAGCGGATTGGCGGACAGGTCGCCGTCGCGCCAGCGCCGCATCTGTTCGCGCTGCCATCGATTGACCGCGCACCCCGCCTCGGCGGCCTCGTGTGCGCGGTCCACGGCGACGACCACATCGGACATCGGATCGGCCGCATCACCGGCGTCAGCGGCGAACTGACGGTAGGCGGCAGTGGTGGGCAGCGACCACAGCGTGGCGGTCACCAACTGTGCGCCGCCGAGGATCATCGCCGCGACCAGACCGGTCGCCTCGTCGAATCGGTAGTCCCCGCCGGACCCGCAGGCCAGCAGGGCCACCCGCGGCGGCATCGGCAGCCGCAGCGCCATCAGGTCCGACGCGGTGAGCGGGCGGTGGTCCCCGATGGTGTCGGCGTCGCCCCGCGCCGCCGCCGTACACGCGAGATGCAGGGCCGCGCGGTCGGCCTGGGTGGCGTGATCATGTTGTGCGTCAGCAGAACTCGCGTGGCCGACGTAGAGCAGCCTGCTGGGGGCCCGCGCCAGCAGGCCAGCCAGCCAGCCGCGGTCGGCGTCCTGACGGCGGAACAGTTCGACCGCCCCGTCGACTCCGGGCAAGACCGCGCGGTTGCCCATCAGTTCGGCGAAGTGGCGGGCCAACGGCGTTTCCGCGGACGGCTTGCCGAGCACCGAACCGAGTGCGGAGTCGGGCCGTTGCCCCGGTACCCGCGGGTCGAGGACCAGCACCGGTGGACCGTTCTGACGGGCATCCCATCGCGCCGGGGCGCGTGGCGCGTGCACGATGTTGGCCGGCACCGCCATCAGCACGTCGACCAACTCCATCAGTCGATGGCCGTCGGTATGGTCGGCGATATTCGCGAGCTGCCAAGGGATCCGGGCGGCCACCCGACCGCTGGACGTGATGGCGTCCTGGCGAGCACGCACCAATTCCTCTTTGCTGGGGCCCGATTTCGGTACCGCCAGCAACCCCCACGGGACGCGGGCCAACCGCGCGCTGGGGGCCACAAACAACGTGGCGCGCGGCGAGGACACACACTCGTCGAGCAGTTGCCAGCCCTGCGCCGAAATCAGCAGTACACCCAGGATGTAGGCGACGGTGAGTTCGGTGTCCGGATTCGCGAAAGGGCCAGTGGCCAAAGCACGCTCGATGGCGTCGCGACGGCTCTCGGTGCCATGCGGCTCGGGGATGGCCTCAGTCAGTTCTTCGAGGGCCGCCAGCAGCAGCGGTTCTTCCACCACCCAGGTGACGGTCCGTGATGGCTGTCCGATGATCCGCAGGCTGCCGTAGGTCGCGATCCCCACGTCGGCGTAGCGCAGGACCAGAGTGAGCCGGTCGCTCATGGCCAGGTCGACCAGGGGGCTTCGGCGGCGGTGACGTCGCGGCCGTAGCGCTGCAGCGCCAGGGCGCGGTAGTGGCTCATGATCGGCGGGCTGTCCGGCTGCATCTGTAACGGCGGCAGCGGGCCGAGTCTGGTGAGTGAACGTCCGGCCGCCGGCGGACCGGCCGCGGCCAGCGCCGGTTCCAGGTCGGCGTCGACCAGCACCGTGGCGGTGCCCGTAGACGCCCACTCGCCGATGGCCGGACGCTGCGGATCGTTGTCGAAAGTGCCGCGCGCACTGTGGTATTCGACGAGCTCACTGATCAGTTGGGTGTTCTCCCACTCGTACGCGACGGCGAAGGCCCCGGCCAGGATGGGTGCCGAAATGCTGGTTGCCCAGCGCGCTCGCGCGTCGGCGTCGGCGATCGAAAACCGCACGGAGTCGACCGCGAGCGCTGCCGGTACCTTGAGCTCGGCGGCCTGTTCGAGTTTTTCCATGCCGCGCCAGTATTCGGGAGTTCCGACCTCGCCCTTCAGGATGCCGAGTCCCTCGGCCTGCCGCGCCTCGGTTTCCTCCAGCGTTTCGCCGGGGTCGCCCGAACTGTCGAAACCCAGGTCCGCCAAGGCATCCGCGCGCCACACCGTGCCCAGATGACTGTCCAGTTGGGCGTACTGCAGCCAGCTGCTGCGTGGTGAGGAGTCGAGCAGTTCCCGGGCCTGGGCAATCAACTCGACAGCGTCGGCGAACTTACTCCAGAAGATCGCTATCCAACTGCGCTGCAACAGGATACGGTGCAGGTGTAATGGCTTGCCCAGCTCGCGCCAGTGCCGCTCGGCATGCCCCCAGCATTCGTCGGCGCCTTCCAGCGCGCCGGATGCCAACCGGGTGAGCCCCATGTACAGCCAGCACCGTGCGACGTCGTGTGCTCGCTCATATCTTGCGATGACGGGATACGCCTCGGAGACCAGCTGCTCGGTCCCCGCGTGATCACTGACCAGCCAGCGCGCCGCCGCACGCTCCAATTGCGTTCTGGCCTCGGCTAATTCCCACCCGCGCTTCTTCGCCCGCGCTCCGGCTCGACGCAGCCAGGGTTCGGCTTCGCTCAGCCGGCCGGTCTCGACGCAGAATCTGCCGTATCCGGTGGACGCGTCCACCCGCAGCTGGTCGTCGAATTCGTCGTCGCCCAAGCGATCGATCGCATCAACCACGCTCTCCCACAACGGAACCGATCGAACATGCAGGTCGTCGTCGCACAACGCTGTTGCGCACAACAGTTGCGCGTGCACGATCAGGCGGGCGTGCTCGTCGGCCAGCTCGGGAAACGTCGCGTCGGACCGGCTCAACTCGGCCAGCGCCGTCTCGGCGCCTTCGTGATCGCCCAGCGCGGCGGTCATCCCGGTCTGCAGGAACTGCGCTCGTCGCGAATAGCGACGGATCATCCGCGCGATGTCGGCTGCCGGCATCGTCACCGAAGCGGCGGCTTCGGGCATCGTGCCGGCCAAGACTGCGGAGTAGATCGCCAGGCAGTCGCGGATGCGCCGGATGCACTCGTGCACTCCGTCATTCGCGCCCCGCGACAGGTAGATACCGCCCAGCTGAGCGAAGACCTCCAGGACCAAGTCGTCACGGTCTTCGCGCTCGATCGCGGGCACCAGGGACAGCAACAGGTCCCGGGCGCCGGTCTCGTCGGCGACCAGTGTCAGGCGGCGTGCTCGCTCTAATTCGCCGGAGATCGACACGGCTGCATCATAAGTCTCGGGACAGCCCGGTGCGGCGGACGTGTGAGTGAGGCACGTCCGCCGCCCGGAGTGGAACCGATTAACCGCACGTCACCTTGATGCTGAAGTCCTTGGTGATCATTCCGGCCATCGGGTTTTTCAGGTCGGCGCCCTGCGCCTGCCCGGTGATGGTGTAGGTCTTGCCGTCGACCGCCACGTTGGCCGACCCGACCTTCGCGCCCATGTTGTTGGCGACCGACAGGGCGTTGCCGTCCACCACCAACGCCAACGATTCGACCTTCGGGGTCGCTTCGTCGGTCATCACGACGGCCAGCGCCTGCTGTGCACCGCCGGTGGAACCGCTACCGATGTCGATCTTGCCGCCCTGCCTCACGCAGGTCACCGACGCCGGGTTGACGCCCGCCAGGTCGGCCCCGCCGACCTTGACCTGGGCACCGCTCCCGGAGGCGACGCTGGCGGCTGTGCTCGACGCCGGGCTGGCCGAGTGGCCGCCGCTCGAGCAGCCCACGACGGTCGCGGCCACGCCGAGCGTTCCGATTGCGCCCACGAGAAGACGTTTCACTTGTCGTTCCTTCCTTCATGCGTCGCCCCGTTGGCGTCGTCATGACGTAAGTACAGAACTCCGGCGTTGCTACCGATCCCAATTTTCAGGTGCAGCCGGTAGGCTCCGTCGGCGGGGAGCCACGAAGGGAGAGATCCGATGGCCAGCGTGAAGTGGCTGGAAACGCCTGAGGCGCATGACTTTCCGGCAGCATCTGATTACCTGGACCTACTCGCCGACCCGCCGACGGTCAAGAAGCTCGCCAAACGGCTGCAGAGCGGATCGGTGACCCACAAGAAGGCCAAGGACATCCTGCGGGCCGCGCGGCTGAGCCTGCTACCCGTCGACAACCCGCACGTCGCCGCCGATCTCACCAAGATCGAGAAAGGCATTGCGCTGTCGCCGATCCTGCTGGTGCGCGGTGACATCGTGACCGGCGTTCCGCTGCAGATCGCCGACGGCTATCACCGCGTCTGCGCGAGCTATCACTCCGATGAGAACACCGACATTCCGGTGATCCTGGCCAGGTTGACCCACCAGCAGTAGCGCTTCCGGCGAGTGCTTGAGTGTCCTTGTGATAGAGATCCAGACTTTGAAAACGGGGCCGGCTTCGGTGCGGGTGTTGACCCTGTCGTCGGGGCGCGTCAACGCCCTCGATGTGGAAGTGCTCGAGGAGCTGACCCGAACCTTTCGTGAACTGCAGGAGTCGGGCAACGGTCCGCTGGTCGTCACCGGCTCGGGCCGGGTGTTTTCCGCGGGGGTCGATCTCAACCGGGTGGTCGAGGGTGGCCGTGACTACACCGATCGGCTGGTTCCGGCGCTGTCCGACACCTTCGACGCGCTGTTCAACTTTCCGTGGCCGACCGTGGCCGCCATCAACGGCGCCGCGATCGCGGGCGGGTGTGTGCTGGCGTGTGCCTGCGATCGCCGGCTGATCGGACCCGAAGCGGGTATCGGTGCGGCCGAGGTTCGCGTCGGCGTCTCCTTCCCGGTCGCCGCGCTGGAAGTGATGCGTTATGCCTGCGGGGATCGCGCCGAGGAAGTGTTGCTCGGCGCCGGCACCTACAAGGGGGCCGAGGCGATCACCCGGGGTCTGGCTCATCGCGTGGTCACCGACGATCTGGTCGAGGCGGCGGTCGCCGAGGCCGCGGAGCTTGGCGAGCTGCCGGTCGAGGCGTACAGCGATACCAAGACGCAGCTGCGCGCCCCGGCCGTGGCGCGGATTCGGCACGGAGCTGCGACCGACGCCGGCGTGCGCGAGCTGTGGGGTTCAGACGAGACGCAGCAGCGCCTGGCCGCCTACGTGGAAAGTCTTAAGCGCCGCGACTGATCACTCGTCGAGCGCGACGCCGCCGCGGGTGCGCCTGCGCCGCATGCGGTGCGAGCCCTTGCCCTCCGGGCGACGGTTACGCAGCCCGGAGCGAGGTTCGTCGGTGTCGTCGCCGGACTCGTCGGACGGCTCCGCGGCGTCGTCGGTCAGCGGCTTCTCGGCTTTGACGGCGTCGACAGCCTTCGCGGTGGGCTCGACGGATTCTGCTGCGGGCTCGTCGGCTGGTTCCGGTTCGGCTTCTTCGGCGGTGACGGTCTCGGCCTCTGCGACGTCGGCGGCCTCGGCGTCCTCGGCTTCGTCGGTTTCCGCCTCGTCGGCGTCGGTGGCGGCCTCAGCGTCCGCCTCGTCGCCCTTCTTACGGCGCAGACGACGCTTCTTGGGCTTCTTCGCCTTGATCGGCTTCGGCGGAGGCGGCGGCAGCTCGGCGACAAACGACAGATAGAACGCGAAAAATCCGAGCAGGGCGATCGCCGCGGCCGCGCCGTAGATCCCGAACAGATACTGTCCGGCGGCATCCAGGCTGAGCCAGATCTCGCTGATCGCGGTGCCGATGATCAGCACCCCGGCCAGCACATGCCCCACGATCGACCAGACCCGCAGCGTCAGGGCCATTTGCGGGACGCCCAGCTCCGGCTTGCGGGTGCGCAGCTGGGTGAACACCACGGGCAGCGCGGCCAGGGCGATCAGCGCGCCCGCGCCGATGCGGCCCGCCATCCCCAGTCCGCGCGAGGTGTCGCCCATCAGCTCGGACCAGCGGGGCAACACGCAGAGGAAATAGAGGACGCCGGCACCGATCGAAAACACCAAGTGCCACGGTATGGCGACCTTGCGCCCCATACGCCTCCCTCATACTGGTGAGCTCACGTCAGCCTAAAGGCAGCCAAACAGATTCCAAACAACCGTTTGGCCGCGTCTGCCAACCGAGTGGACCCGATTTGCGGAGGATGCGGGATTTGAACCCGCGAGGGCTGTTAACCCAACCCGCGTTCCAGGCGAGCGCCATAGGCCACTAGGCGAATCCTCCGTGGCAATGGTAGCGGCTGGGTCAACGTGGAATGTCGGTCGGCCGTCATCGGCTGCCCCGAGCCAGGTATTACACTCGCCATGGACCCCGCGCGGCGTCTATCCTGTGAACTCCCCCAGGGCCGGAAGGCAGCAAGGGTCAATGGGCTCTGTCGGGTGCGCGGGGTCCCCTATGTGCGGGGCCGGGCAACCAGCGCTTACGCCGCGAGCCGGCCCGTCACCCTCCGGCGTTCGACAGTGAAGGGGCCTCCAAAAACATGGCGGCGTTCGATTCCCTCAGTCCCGACGAGCTCACCGCGTTGCACTCCCGCAACCAGCAGGACTACGCGGAATTGCAGGCCAAGAAGCTGCACTTGGATCTGACCCGTGGGAAACCCGCCCCCGAGCAGCTCGATCTGTCCAACCAGCTGCTGAGCCTGCCCGGCGACGACTTCCGCGATGCCGAGGGGACCGACACGCGCAACTACGGCGGCCTGCACGGCCTGCCCGGACTGCGGTCCATCTTCGGCGAGTTGCTGGGCATCCCGGTGCCCAACCTGATCGCCGGGAACAATTCCAGCCTGGAGCTGATGCACGACCTCGTCGCCTTCTCGATGCTCTATGGAGGCGTGGACTCGCAGCGTCCCTGGAGGGACGAGCCGGGCATCAAGTTTCTGTGCCCGGCGCCGGGCTACGACCGGCACTTCGCCATCACCGAGACCATGGGCATCGAGATGATCCTGGTCCCGATGCGCGACGACGGCCCGGACGTCGACATGATCGAGGAGCTGGTGGCCGTCGACCCGGCGATCAAGGGGATGTGGACGGTGCCGGTGTTCGGCAACCCAACCGGCGTGACGTATTCCTGGGAGACCGTTCTTCGGCTGGTGCAGATGCGAACGGCGGCGCCCGACTTCCGGATCTTCTGGGACAACGCGTACGCGGTGCACACCCTGACGCACGACTTTCTGAGCCAGATCGACATCCTCGGGCTGGCCGCCGCGGCCGGCAACCCGAACCGGCCGTACGTCTTCGCGTCCACCTCGAAGATCACCTTCGCCGGCGCGGGCGTCAGCTTCCTGGGCGGATCGCTGGGGAACATCGCCTGGTATCTGCAGTACGCGGGGAAGAAGTCGATCGGCCCGGACAAGATCAACCAGCTGCGGCACCTGCGCTTCTTCGGCGACGCCGACGGGGTCCGCCTGCAGATGCAGCGCCACCGGCAGATCCTGGCGCCGAAGTTCGACCTGACGCTCGAGATCCTCGAGCAGCGGCTCGGCGACTCCAAGATCGCGTCCTGGACCGAGCCCAAGGGCGGCTACTTCATCAGCCTCGACGTGTGGCCCGGGACCGCGCGCCGGACCGTTGCGCTGGCCAAGGACGCCGGTATCGCCGTCACCGAGGCGGGTGCGACGTTCCCGTACCGCAAGGATCCGGAGGACAAGAACATCCGTATCGCGCCCACCTTCCCGTCACTGCCGGACCTGCGCGACGCTGTCGACGGGCTGGCGACCTGCGCGCTGCTGGCGGCGTCCGAGGCCCGGCTGGGCGCACCGGCGCCGAGTGTCAACTGAACTGACGCCCTGAGTGTGCGCTGAGGGCGGCGTCCACGCACACTCGACGCCGCTGATGCACACTCGACGCCCGGCCCCGGCCGTAGTCACTGCGCGCCGGTAGCCTGCTGACCGTGGCTCTCTACCGCAAGTACCGACCGGCAACCTTCGCCGAAGTGGTGGGGCAGGAGCATGTCACCGAGCCGTTGTCGATCGCACTGGAAGCCGGCCGGATCAACCACGCGTACCTGTTCTCCGGGCCCCGGGGCTGCGGAAAGACGTCGTCCGCCCGCATTCTGGCCCGGTCGCTGAACTGTGCGCAGGGGCCGACGGCCACCCCGTGCGGGGTGTGTGACTCGTGTCAGGCGCTGGCGCCCAATGCGCCCGGCAGCATCGACGTGGTGGAACTCGACGCGGCCAGCCACGGCGGCGTGGACGACACCCGCGAACTGCGCGACCGCGCCTTCTACGCGCCGGCGCAGTCGCGCTACCGGGTGTTCATCGTCGACGAGGCGCACATGGTGACCACCGCAGGGTTTAACGCGCTGCTCAAGATCGTCGAGGAACCGCCCGAGCACCTCATCTTCATCTTCGCCACCACCGAACCGGAGAAGGTGCTGCCGACGATCCGGTCGCGCACCCATCACTACCCGTTCCGGTTGTTGCCGCCCAAGACCATGCGCTCGCTGATCGGGCGGATCTGCGAACAAGAAGGTGTCGCTGTCGACGACGCGGTGTACCCGCTGGTGATCCGGGCCGGCGGTGGTTCGCCCCGCGACACGCTGTCGGTGCTCGATCAGCTGGTGGCCGGCGCCGACGACAACCACGTCACCTACCCGCGGGCACTGGGCCTGCTGGGCGCCACCGACGTCGCACTGATCGACGACGCCGTCGACGCGCTGGCCGCCGGGGACGCCGCCGCGCTGTTCGGCGCGGTCGAATCGGTGATCGACGCCGGCCACGACCCGCGCCGCTTTGCCACCGACCTATTGGAGCGGTTCCGCGATCTCATTCTGCTGCAAGCGGTTCCGGATGCGATCAGCCGCGGCGTGGTGGACGCTCCGGAAGACGTGCTGGACCGCATGCGCGATCAAGCGGCCCGAATCGGTGCCGGGACGCTGACCCGCTACGCCGAAGTGGTGCAGGCGGGCCTGGGGGAGATGCGCGGTGCGACCGCACCGCGGCTGCTGCTCGAAGTGGTCTGCGCCCGTTTACTGTTGCCGTCGGCCAGCGACGCCGAATCGGCTCTGCTGCAACGCGTCGAGCGCATCGAGACCCGGCTGGCCATGTCCATCCCCGCCTCGGAAGCGGCGCCGGTCGCCGCACCCGCGGCCACACCACCGCCGGCCGCTACCCCGGCCGAGCCCGTTGCCCGCCCGGCCGCGCGCCCGCCGGTCGCGGCAACGCCGGTCGAGCCCTCCGAACCCGAGCGCGAGCCGACCCCCGAACCGGTGGTGGCGCCGCCGCCCGATCCGGTGCCGAACCCGGAACACACTTCGGTCACCGTATCCGAAACATCCTCTGCCCCAGGCGAACTCAATGCCGCAGCGGTGCGCACGATGTGGCCGACGGTGCGGGACAAGGTGCGCGAGCGCAGCCGGACCACCGAGGTGATGCTGGCGGGCGCCACCGTACGCGCCGTGGAGGGCGACACCCTGGTGCTCACTCACGAGTCGGCGCCGTTGGCCAAGCGGCTCTCCGAACAGCGCAACGCCGACGTCATCGCAGAGGCACTCAAGGACGCGCTGGGCGTGAACTGGCGGGTCCGCTGCGAGGCCGGCTCCCCGGCGGCGGCACCGTCCGCGCCGCCACCGCCCGTCAACGCGGTCGCGCCGCCACCCCCTCGTCGCAGAGTCGTGCCGCCACCCGTCGAGGACGAGGCCCCCGTAAAAGATGCTGCCGCAGCGGAATCCGCTCAACGTGACGAAGAAGAACACATGCTCGCCGAAGCCGGTCGCAGCGACCCGTCGGCACCGCGCCGCGACCCGGAAGAGGCCGCGCTCGAACTGCTACAGAACGAGCTGGGGGCACGCCGGATCGACGGGTCTTAGCCTCGTTAGGGTCGCCACCACGGGCGCAGCGGCAGATCGTCGGCGCCGCGCCGCTCCACGTTGGCGGCCAGCACGTGATGGAGCTGAAGGTTGTTCTCGTCGAACGCAACTCGTGATGCCGCCATGTACAGGCCCCACACCTTGGCGACGGGAAGACCCACCTCCTCCACCGCCTCGTCCCAGTGCTCGACGAGGTTGCGGCACCAGTCGCGCAACGTCATCGCGTAGTGGTGGCGGAAGTTCTCGGTGTGCAACACCTCGAAACCCGAGTCCTGAATGTCGATCATGATGCGTCCCGAACCGGTGAGCTCCCCGTCGGGGAAGACGTAGCGGTCGGTGAAACCGCCGGCAAAGGTGTGCTGCTCGTTGTCGTGACGGGTGATGCAGTGGTTGAGCAGCAGCCCGCCGGTGCGCAGCTTCGACTTGAGGAAACTGAAATACGTGGGGTAGTTCTTCACCCCGACGTGCTCGGTCAGCCCGATCGACGAGACGGCGTCAAAGCCCGACTCCCGCACGTCGCGGTAGTCGGAGTGGCGCACCTCGGCCAGGTCGGCGAGGCCCTCGTTCTCGATCGCCCGTTGGGCCCACTTCGCCTGTTCGGCCGACAGCGTGGCGCCGATGGCCCGGACGCCGTGGCGAGCGGCGTAGCGCACCATGCCGCCCCAGCCGCATCCCACGTCCAGCAGTCGGTCGCCCGGTTGCAGCTTGAGCTTGTCGAAGATCAACCGGTACTTGTTGTCTTGCGCCTCTTCCAGAGTCGCGTCGGCGTCCGGATACACCGCGCAGGTGTAGGTCATCGACGGCCCCAGTACCCATTCGTAGAACGTGTTGGACACGTCGTAGTGGTGATGGATGGCTCCCGCGTCGCGGGACTTGCTGTGCAGCAAGCCTTCTGCGAACCGGCGCCACCGCGGCGGGGTTTCCAGCGCCGGCGGGGCAATCGGCAGCAGGTGCTCGATACCGATCGAGCGGACCACCTGAGCCAGGGTCCACGCCGACGGCCGCTTGAAATCCACGCGGTCGGCCAGCATTCGGAGCAGCTCGTAGGGATCGCCCGGATGCACGCCGATGGGCTGCAGGTCTCCCGAGATGTAGGCGCGGGCGATGCCGAGCTCGCCGGGCGCCGTCGCCAGGTAGGTCGTGCCGCGCGGCGAGCAAAGGTCCAGTCCCAGCTTGGCGTCTGCGCTTCCGGCTGTGCTGCCGTCGTAGGCGGTGAACTTGAGTGGGTGCCCACCGCTCGCGGTGAAGATGGCCAGCACCTCGGCCATATTCAGTTTGCCCGTAATGGAGTGGTCGGGCTCTTTGGTTGTCGTCATCGCCGTTGCACCGCCTTTGCATAGAGATCGAGCAGACGAGAGTCGGGATCGTAGGACTTCTTGACCGTCTTGTACGCCTCGCCGCCGTACAGCTGGTCGAATTCCTCACGGCTGTAGAAGGAGTCGGAGTACAACGACTTGTGCCCGTCGAGCTCACTGACCTTCGCCTCGATCGCCCGGTTGGTGACTCCCGCACCGTCACCGGCGGGCACCGAAGACCAGAACCCGATGTTGACGTAGCTGACCTCGGCCGGTATCGGATACAGCGGCCAGCCCTCGTGATCGCGAAGTCGCAACGGGCACAACCAGATCGGTGTGATCGGCACCTTGTCCAGAAACCACTCCAGAAATTCGCAGGCACGCCCGATCGGTACCTCGACGTCCTGGACCACCCGTTCCCGGGCCGGACGCCCATGGCGGGCCTCGATCCGGTCGGAGACACCGAACCGGCGATCCATCGCCACGAGCTTGGAGTAGATGCTGCTGCGCCGGTAGCGGCGCGGCCACCAGCGGCGCAGCCGCGGGTTCTGCACGCCGAATGCGCGTGAGCACCAAAACCAGTCGGTGTCCCAGCGCCAGAAATAGTCGTGCATCGTCAGCCGGTCGTCTTTGCTGTCCGCCGGGCCTGCGGCGTCGTACTGCATCGACTGGTAGTAGATGTTTTTGCCGGTGTAGTCGCTGACCGGCCCAGGGGTGGTAGTGCGCCGGCCCACGCACAGATAGCTCTCGTCGGGACCGAAGACCACCCCGTCCAGATAGTCGACCGGGATTCCACCCTGCCCGCCGGTGTCGATGATGCGTTCGGCGGCCGCAATCAGTTCGGGCAACGAGTGAAATCGGATGTGCCGCAAGGCCACAAACGGCGCGATCGGTTCTAGCTCGATCCGCAGCCGCGTCGAATAGCCGAGTGTCCCATAGGAATTGGGAAAAGCCCGGAACAGATCGCAGTGCTGATCGCGCGAAGCGGTGAGTAATTCGCCGGCGCCGGTGAGGATATCCATTTCCAGCACCGATTCGTGTGGCAAACCGTTACGGAAGGACGCCGATTCGATGCCCAGGCCAGTGACCGCGCCGCCGAGCGTGATGGTCTTGAGCTGCGGAACGACCAGCGGCGACAGGCCGTAGGGAAGGGTCGCGGCCACCAAATCCTGATAGGTGCACATGCCGGCCACATCGGCGGTGCGGGTATCGGGATCGACACTCAGGACGCCGGTCAGTCCCGAGGTATCCAGGCCGCGGGCATCGCGTTTCGTGCGGGCGCGGAACAGGTTTGACGTGGGCTTGGCGAGCCGAACCGCGGACGTTACGGGGATGGAGCGATAACTCGCCATCAACCGATCGACGCCCGACGTGTGAGCCGAGAGTGCAGATCCAGAGCCTGGCACCACATATACCCTAGTCTTCGACCACATCCCGTGCACCCGCTCACGAGCGGCATCACAACAGAGGAGTCGCGCCTGATGGCACAGGTCAGCGCAGCCAGCACCATCTTGATCAACGTCGAGCCCGGGGCCACGCTCGCCGCGGTGGCGGACTACCAGACCGTGCGCCCGAAGATTCTGTCCCCGCACTACAGCGAATACCAAGTGCTGCAGGGCGGTCAGGGCCAGGGCACCGTTGTGAAGTGGAAGCTTCAGGCCACCAAATCCCGGAGTCGCGACGTGCAGGCGACCGTCGATGTGGCTGGTCACAGCGTCATCGAGAAGGACGCGAACTCGTCGATGATCACCACCTGGACGGTGGCTCCGGCGGGCCCCGGATCTAGCGTGACCGTCAAAACCAGCTGGAAGGGCGCCGGCGGCGTCAAGGGCTTTTTCGAAAAGACGTTTGCCCCGTTGGGACTGAGGAAGATTCAGGGTGAGGTACTGGCCAATCTGAAGAAGGAGCTCGAAGGCTAGGCCTCAGCGCTGCGTCACCCTGGTGTGCAGATATAGCCCGAGTTGTTCGCCGTAGGTGCTCAGCGCATCGGCGGTCAGCATCTCGAGATGCGTGCTGTCGACCGAGTAGATCGCGATCTCTCCGGCGACGTACGGACGCCAAAGCCGCTGCTGGGACCGGGCCGCTCGCCCGGTTCGGAGGCCCCGCCACCGTGACCTTCCCCGCCTGTCGTCGGTTCTGCCCCGGGCGGCGGAGAAGATGACCATGTCACCGTCGAACACGCCGGGTACGTGGTCCAGCAGGTGTCGCTGGTTGGCCTGGACGCTGTGCACCATGAACTCCAGCAGCTGCTGGGGCGGCAGCGGGATCCCCGCTCCGTGCTGATGCACCAATTCTTCGGCTTGCCGGTATCCCAGCGGTCCGGACTGCGCGGGAATGTCGATCCGATTGGTCCGCAAGATGTGTTCCAGGATGTGGCTTTCATCCAGCGCCTGATTCTGTGCAATGGCCCGGTTGGCGTTGAGTCTCGCGACGAACTTGTTGGCGCTGAACACCGGGTCGATCAGCACCAGGCTCTCGACGACGCGGCCGCGCCGCTGCAGTTCGATCGCGAGTTCGTGGGCGACGACGCCGCCGAACGACCAGCCGAGCAGCTTGTAGGGCCCGTCGGGATAGCGGGCTTGGATCCGGTCTGCGTAGTTGGCCGCGAGACCGCGAATCGAAGCCGGCTCGGCCTCGCCGTCGTGCGAGATCTGGTTGATCCCGATGATCGGGCAATCCACGTACTCGCCCAGCGCGCGATACGCCCAGCTCAGTCCGAGGCCGTCGTGAATGCAGCACAGCGGTGCGCCGGAGCCCTCCTGGAAGACCTCGACTCCGACCACCTCCGCGGCGCTGTCCTGGGCGCCGAGCTGCTCACTGAGGTTTCGCACCGACGGGGCGTAGAACATGGTGCGCACCGGGAGGTGGACATCGAGAGCGGCGTTGATCGCGGCGATCACGCGCATCGCGGATAGCGAATCGCCGCCGAGATCGAAGAACGAGTCGTCGACGCCGACCCGCTCGATCCCCAGGACCTGGGCGTAGATCCCCGCGATGACCTGCTCGGTCTCGGTGTGCGGGGCCTGGAATGGCGTGGCGGCGAACACCGGCGCCGGAAGCGCCTTGCTGTCGATCTTGCCCGACGAGGTCAACGGGAACTCGTCGATCACCACGATCTGCGCCGGCACCATGTACTCGGGTAACCGCGCGCTCAGCCGCTGGCGCACCGCGCTGATCTCCATGTTGGTGTTGGGGTTGTTGGCGTGCGTGCCGCGCTGGTGGGTCTCGGCGCGGGGCAGGTAGAGGTCGGTCAGCGGAACACCGGCGGAGACGAGGAAGACGGCGTCAAGGCTGCCCGGCTCGGTGCCCCAGGTGACCGCGACCTGGTAGCCGGCGTTTTCGCCGAGGCGGTGCAGTTGTTCGGGAGTGACGCTGTCGGGGCCCGGCGGGGGCGGGGTGAGCGCATCGGCCAACGGCAGCCCGTCGGCGAGGGCGCGTTCGATGCGCACGTCGTCGGCCAGTCCGGCCCGCGGGATCCCGGTGACGCGCACCGCGGCGGGACGTTGCGAGGCCAGGCGGGTGTGCAGGCCGAGCAGGCCCGCGCATTCGCTCCACGTCCAGCTGGGCGCCGACGCCACGGAACGTACGGGCCCCGGGGTCTTGCGGATGACGACGTCGTAGCGGTACCGGTTGAGCTCGTTGTCGGCAACCCCGCGCTTGACCTGGATGTCGAGTCCGGCAGCGGACGGGTGGTCGGCGGCCCAGGTGGTGAAAAACTCTGGGGCCAAGAGTAATTCAGGTTCGCTGACGACGGCGCGGTGGACCCGCTGGCGGATCTCGGCGACGTCGGCGGTGGTGGTGCGGGCCAGCGCGACCCCGGTTTGGAAGGCGTCCTGCAGGGCGTGGTTACGGATGTCGCCGAGGAACAGTGCGCCGCCCGGCGCGAGCAGCTCCATGGCGTTGCCGATCACGTCGGCCAGGTATGCCGCGTTCGGGAAGTACTGGACGACCGAGTTGACGATGATCGTGTCGAAGTCGCCGGCACGCAATCCCTCGGTGACGTGGGCGGGCCGGGCCAGCAGCTGGACCCGATCGCGCCACGGGATCTGCAGCCGCTGTAGCGAACGGGTGAGGTTCTCGACGGCCACCGCCGACATATCGGTCGCGACGTAGCGCTCACAGTGCGGGGCGATCTGTGACAGCAGCAGCCCGGAACCGGCGCCGATCTCCAGTACCCGGCTGGGCCGCAGGCTCATGATCCGGTGCACCGTGGCCGCACGCCACTCGTACATCTCCTCTAACGGAATCGGCTCGCCGGTGTAGCTGCTGTTCCAACCCCGGAAATCCATGCCGAATTGCGGCACCGCGTCGTGGCCGTCGTACAGGTCGTCGTACACGTCCTGCCACTGGCCGACGATTTCGGCATCGTGGTCGGCGGTGCTGGTACGCCGCAGGGTGAGGTAAGCGACGAGATGCTCGCCGGCGTTGCCGTGGTGCACCATCGTGACGGCCTGGGTGACCTGCGGGCAGTCCAGCAACGCATTTTCGATCTCGCCGAGTTCGATGCGATAGCCGCGGATCTTGACCTGCTCGTCGGCGCGCCCGACATACCGCAACTGCCCCTCGGCGCTCCAGGACACCAGGTCGCCGGTGCGATACATCCGTGTCCCCGGCTCCCCGAAGGGGCACGCCAGGAACCGTGACGCCGTCAAGTCGGGCCGGCGCACGTATCCGTCGGCCAGCCCGGCACCGGCCACGTACAACTCCCCGACCACACCGGCCGGAACCCGGCGTAACCAATTGTCCAGCACGAAAAACGCCAGATGTGCCAGCGGACCGCCGATGGGGCTGACCGGGCTGTCCACATCGCCGTCGACGAGCTCCCGGAACGAGGCGTGCACCGTCGTCTCGGTGATGCCGTACATGTTGATCAGTCGTGGCGAGCGCGGATGCCTCTGCAACCACGTCCGAAGACGTTGTGGCTCAAGGGCTTCACCGCCGAACACCACGGTCTGAAGCTCCAGCTGTTCGGCGAGCTCGGCCGACAGCCTATCGGCGGTTTGCAGCGCATAGAACGCCGTCGGGGTTCGGCTCAGCACGCCGACGCGTTCGGCGACCAGCAGCGCGTGGAAGTCCTCGGGCGAACGGGCCACCGATTCGGGCACCACCACCAGGCGCCCGCCATAGAGCAGCGCACCCCAGATCTCCCACACCGAGAAGTCGAACGCCAGCGAATGGCATTGTGTCCAAGCCTGTTTCATCTCCAGCTCGCTTTCTAGCGAGTGCAGTAGGCGGGTCACGTTGCGGTGCGCGACGGCGACACCCTTCGGAGTGCCGGTGGTGCCCGACGTGTAGATGATGTAGGCGGTGTCATCGGGGGCAGGCATTGGCAGAGCGGTGCTCGGGTAACCGGAGATGCGGGGATCGTCGACCGAAATGACCGCCAGGTCGTGCCCGTCCAGACGGCCGGACAGCGCGGCGGTGGTGATCGCGGCGACCGGCTTGGCGTCGGCGACCATGAATCCGATGCGGGCGTCGGGGTGGGCCGGATCGATCGCCAGGTAGGCCGCCCCGGTTTTCAGCACCGCCAGGATCGCGATGATCGCCTCGGCCGAACGGGTAAACAGCAGTGCCACGGTCTGTCCCGGGGCGGCTCCGTGCGCGGTCAGCAGATGCGCCAACCGGTTCGCGTCCTCCTCGAGTTCCCGGTAGGTCATCGACAGTCCGGCGAAGGTGACGGCGAGCGCACCGGGAGTGCGTGCGACTTGCTCGGCCCAGCGCAGCGGGATCGACGCGACGTCGGAACTGCGCCCGCTCAGCACTGCCCGGTTGCCCCAACGGTCCAGGCGCTCATATTCTTCGGGTTCAAGGAGATCCGCCGACGACAGCCGTTGAGTTGGGTCGGTGGTGATGGCCACCAACACCCGTTGCAGGCGCTCGATCAGCGCACTGATGGTGGCCGCGTCGAACACGTCGGTGCGATATTCGACCGTCCCGCCGATCCCGGCCGGGTCACCGGCGTCGTCCCAGTGCTCGGCGAGGTGGAACACCAAATCCATTCGGGCGGTTTGGGTGTCCATCGGCAACTGAGCGACCTGCAGATCATCGAGGGTCAATCCGGTGGCGGAGTCGACCCGGGGTCCCGGGGCGCTCTGCCAGGCCAGCATCACCTGGATCAGCGGGTGATGGGTCAGGGAACGGGTGGGATTGATGCGCTCGACGAGCACCTCGAAGGGGACGTCTTGGTGCTCGTAGGCGGAAAGGCTGCGTCGGCGGACCTGCGCCAGCAGCTCGGCATAGGTGGGGTCACCGGCCACCTCGACGCGCAACACCAGGGTGTTGACGAAGAAGCCGACAAGTTCGTCGAGCGCGGGGTCACGCCGCCCGGCGATCGGGAAGCCCACCGCCACATCGCAACTGGCGCTGACCGCCGAGAGCAGTACCGCCAGGGCGGCCTGGATCACCATGAAGCTGGTCGCGTTGTGCTCGCGGGCGGTCTCGCGGATGCGCTGTTGCAGCTCGGCCGGCCACTGCAACGCCACGTGGGAGCCGCGGTAATCGGCGACCAGCGGGTAAGGCCGATCGGTGGGCAGCTGCAAGCGCTCGGGCATTCCGGCCAGCGCGTGTTCCCAGTAGGCCAGCTGCGCGGCGATCGGGCTGCCGGCGTCGGCCAGATCACCGAATTGTTTGCGCTGCCACAGCGTGTAGTCGACGTACTGCACCGACAGCGGCGCTTGTTGCGGGTTCCGGTGCTGTCGTCGAGCCCGGTAGGCTTCGCCGATGTCTCTGACCATCGGCGCCAGCGACCATCCGTCAAAGGCAATGTGGTGCACCACAATCCCGATGTAGTATTCCTCGGCTGTGACCGAGTAGATCTGGGCACGAATCGGGATCTCGGCCGACAAATCGAACCGGTAGTTCGCCAATGCCACCATTTCGGAGACCATGTGGTGGCGCGCCAGCGGTACCACCGCGTCGCGGCCGCGCCGCCACATTCCCGCCGCGGCCGGTAGCACCTCCTGGTAGGGGACGCCGTCGATCTCGACGAAAATGGTGCGCAGTGATTCGTGCCGCGCGATCACGTCGTCGAGGGCCGCGTCCAGTGCCTCGATGTCCAGTGACCCGCTGATCCGGAACGCGGTCGGCATGTTGTAGGTCGCGACCCCGCCCTCGAACTGATACAGGAACCACAACCGGGATTGCGCGAACGACAGCGGAATCAGGGCCGGCCGCTGACCTGCGACCAGCGGCTGACGCCGCCCGGTTCGGTCGGTGCCGATGCGGGGTGCCAACCGCGCGATGGTGGGTGCGTCGAACAAGGTGTGCACTTCGAGGCCGGCGTCGAGAGCGGAGTTGATCGCGGTGATCAGGCGCATCGCCGAGAGCGAGTCGCCGCCGAGGTCGAAGAAGGAGTCGTCGGTGCCGACGTGCTCGAGCCCCAGGACTTGGGCGTAGATGCCGGTCAGGATTTCCTCGACGGCATTGGTCGGGGCGCGGTAGTTGCTACGGTCGTGGTAGTCCGGCGCCGGTAAGGCGCGGACATCGAGCTTGCCGTTTGTGGTCAGCGGCAATGCCTCGAGTGCCACGATGGCAGCCGGGATCATGTAGGCAGGAAGCCTGTCCGCCAACGCATTTCGCAGCACGGCGGGGTCGGCCGTTCCGGTGATATACCCGACCACACGGGTGGTGGCGGGCGCGTCCTCGCGGGTGATGACCGCGGCTTGTTCGACGCCGTCCAAATTGGCCAGCGCGGTTCGGATTTCACCCAGCTCGATACGGTAGCCGCGGATCTTGACCTGCTCGTCGGCGCGCCCGACGTAGTCCAGCTGCCCGTCGGGATGCCAACGGACCAGGTCTCCGGTGCGATACATTCGTGCACCGCGCTCGCCGAAGGGGCAGGGCACAAATCGTGATGCCGTCAATGCCGGTCGGTGCAGGTATCCGCATGCCACGCCGTCGCCGGCGACATACAACTCACCGACCACGCCGATGGGGACCGGGCGCAGCCAGTCGTCAAGCACGAACAGCGCCGCGGTCGAAACCGGTCCGCCGATGGGCGCCGTCCCCGACCCCGCCGTCAGGGGCGCACTCATCGAGGCGTAGACGGTGACTTCGGTGGGGCCGTAGGCGTTGATCACCACGCGGCCGTCCGCCCATTGGTCCACGACGTCGGCGGGGCAAGCCTCGCCGCCCAGCAACACCGCCATCGAGCCCAATCGGTCTGGCGTCAATGTCGCTGCGGCTGAGGGGGTTTGGGTGAGAACCGTGACCCGTTCATTGACGAGTAGATCGTGGAAGTCCTCGGGTGAGGCGGCTACCGACTCCGGCACCACGACGAGGCGTCCGCCGCCGAGCAGGGCGGCCCAGATCTCCCACACCGAGAAGTCGAAGCCGTAGGAGTGACACTGCGTCCACACCTGTGCCAGCGGCAGGTGTGTGGGCGTCGAGCTGACCAGGTGGGCCAGGTTGCGATGAGTGACCGCAACACCTTTGGGAACACCGGTGGTGCCGGAGGTGTAGATCAGGTACGCGATATTGTCGGGCGACGGTGCCGCCGGCGGGGTGGCGGGCTGGGTGTGCACGACGGGGTCGTTGACGTCGACGATCGATACGTCGTAGCCGTCGAGTCGCGGGCGCAGATCGTCGGTGGTGAGCGCCGCGATCGGGGTGGCGTCGGCGAGCATGAACCCGATCCGTGCGTCGGGCAGCGCCGGGTCGATCGCCAGATAGGCCGCTCCGGTCTTGAGCACCGCGAGCATCGCGACAATGGCTTCAGGTGAGCGCGTAAACAGCAGTGCCACAAACTGTCCCGGGCCGGCACCGTGGCCGGCCACCAGGTGCGCAAGCCGGTTGGCCGCCGCATCCAGCTCGCGATAGCTGTGCGAGCGTCCCCGGAAGCTCACCGCCACCGCATCCGGGTCGCGTTGTACGTGCTCGGCGAATAACTCGGGGATCGACACCGGCGTGGCCGCGCGCCGGGCCAACATCGCCCGGTTGCCGACCTCATCCATCAGGGCCTGCTCGTCGGAGTCCAACAGCTGAACCGACGACAACCTGCGGGTGGGTGCGGTGGTCATGGCCAGGAGTACGTCGTGCAGCTGCGGGATGAGGGTGTCGATGCTGTCCGCCGCGAAGATGTCGGTGTTGTATTCGACGCGCAGCCCGAGTTCCTTGCCGGGCATGGCTTGCAGCGTCAGGGGGTAGTGGTTGTATTCGCGCGCGGTCATCTCGGTGATGGCCAGCCCGTCGACACCGGCGAGGCTGGCGGCGTCGACAGGGTAGTTCTCGAACACGAACAACGTGTCGAAGAGTTGGTCGTGACCCGTCACGCGGTGGATCTCGGACAGCGCCAGGTGCTGGTGCTCGAGGGTGTCGTTGTTGGCGCGATGCAGTTGGTTGAGCAGGTCGGCGGTGGTGGTCAGTGGCGTGCAGTTGGCCCGCACCGGGACCGTGTTGATCAGCAGGCCCACCATCGAATCCGCGCCGGGGAGCTCGGTGGGACGGCCGGAGACCGCGGTGCCGAAGGCGACGTCGTGCTGACCGGTCAGCCACATCAGCAGCTGTGCCCAGCCGACCTGCAACACCGTATTGAGCGTGGTGTGATGTGCGCGAGCCAGGTCACTCAGCGACTGGGTCATCTGTTCGCCGACCCGAGATGTCCGTACCCCTCTGCGCCCCAGCCCGATTCGCGCTGGTGGACCCACCAGGGTGGGAATCTCGAACCCCGCGAACGCCGCTCGCCAGGCCGCTTGCGCGGCACCGATGTCTCGTTCGGCCAGCCAACTGACGAACCGGCGGTAGGGCGTGGGTGCGGGGAGTCGATGCCCGAAATAGCCGGCGAAGATCTCCTGGGCCAGGATCGGTAACGACCAGCCATCCAGCACGATGTGGTGGTTGGTGAGCAAAAGTCGATGGCGATCCTTGGCGGTGTGGATCAATGCGACCCGGAATGCCGGTGGCTCAGTGAGATTGCAGACCGCGCTACGTTCGGCGGCGGACACTTGCCCGACGGACTGCGCATCATCGCCGAGTTCGATGTATTGCCACGCCGGCACCGGATCGGCCGGGATGACCTGGACCGGTTCGTCGAATTCACGGCAGAAGCGGGCGGCCAGGTTGGGGTGGCGGCCGACCACGGTGTGTACTGCCCGGCGCAACCGGTCAGGGTCCAGCGGGCCGGTGATGGTGATGCCGAGTTGCATGGCGTAGACATCGTCGGTGTTGCCGTGGATTGTGTTGGCGTGGAACAGCAGTCCCTGCTGCAGCGGGGTGAGCGGCAGGATATCGGCGGTGGGGTCCTGCCGGCACAACTCGTCGATCTGCTGCTGATTCAGTTGCGCCGGGACGATATCGGACGGGGTCAGTCCGCCGCCACCGCGCTGGACGTGAGCGCAGATTCCCGCCAGGGCGTCGAACCACAGCTGGCTGAGCCGGCTGATCTGCGCCTCACCGATCGCCGAGGGCGCCCAGGTCCAGTTCGCGTGCAGCGCAGGTCCGGCG
Organism: Mycobacterium sp. NGS40; assembly: GCF_059812735.1. Lineage (NCBI taxonomy): Bacteria > Bacillati > Actinomycetota > Actinomycetes > Mycobacteriales > Mycobacteriaceae > Mycobacterium > Mycobacterium sp. NGS40. The sequence continues at coordinate 65,017 of NZ_JCALDG010000005.1, read as the reverse complement.
TCGGTGTCCAGCGTGCTCGCGTTGAGTTCGACGGTGTGCCCCAACGGCATTGGAATCGCAGCCGATGCCGCGGCCATCGAGAGCCCGTCTTGGCTGATCTGCCACAGGTCGTCGGAGAGTTCGGCCGCGCCGCCGAGCCGCCCGAGATAGTTGAACCCGATTGCCGGGTCGGGCCCGGTCAGGTCGACCTCGGGGTTAAGATAGCGCAGCAGCCCGTAGGTGAGTCCGTCCGGCAGCGCGCGCAGTTGTTCTTTTGCATCCTTGATCAGCGCACCCAGCGGCGGGTCGCCGGCGCGCACCCGCGTCCAGTTCAGGCCGTCGACACTCAGTGCCACCGGGTATTTGGTGGTGAACCAGCCCACGATGCGCGACAGGTCCACATCGTCGGCCAGCTCCTCGTGTCGGCCGTGGCCCTCGACTTCGATGCCGATCGGCGAGTCGCTGTTCAGAAACTCTGCCCAGGCCATTGCGAACGCGATCAACAGAATGTCTTGCACGCCGGCGTGAAACGCGGCGGGCACCTCCCCCAGCAGCATTCGGGTGGTCTCGATGTCCAGCTCCACCGCCAGCTGGCCGGCACTTGCGTAGGTGTCGACGTCGGGGTTTGGTGCGGGAATCGCGGCCGGGGTCGCCAGCGCGCGCGTCCAGGCGTCGGCCTGCTCGACGACCGCCGCGGCGCGCGCGTATTCGGACAGCAGTGACGACCAGCGGGCGAACGACGTTCCGCCGGCGGGTAGCGCGATCGGTTGCCCGTTGTGCTGCTGACCCCAGGCGATATTGATATCCTCCAACAGGATTCGCCATGACACCGCATCGACGGCCAGGTGATGGATGATCAGCATCAGCTGACCGGTGCGGGTCGCCCACACGGCGCTCAACATCGCCCCGGCGGCCGGGTTCAGCCGCGCCCGGGCCGCGACCAGCGCCGATTCGGACAGTTCGTCGACGGTGTCCAGGCACCCGCGGGCATCCGCCGAACCGACCTCGGGTACTTCCAGGGAGCCGTCGGTGGCTACGCGCAACCGCAGCATGGCGTGCCGATCGAGCAACGCCTGGAGAACGAGCACCACGTCGTCCTCGGTCACCGCGGCGGGCGCCTGCACCACCAATGCCTGGTTGAAATCCTCGACCGGACCGTCGGTGTTCAGCAGCCAGCGCATAATCGGGGTAGCCACCGCGGGCCCGACGCCGTCATCGACGATCACTTGATCGCGGGCCACCGTGGCAACCTGGGCCAGCCGCGCGACCGTCTGTTCGACGAAAATGTCGCGCGGACGGCATACCACACCGGCCGCCCGCGCCCGGGCGACCACTTGCATCGACAAGATGCTGTCGCCGCCCAGATCGAAGAAGGAATCGTCGACCCCGACCCGCTCCAGGCCGAGGACTTGGGCGTAGATCGTGGCCAGGATTTCCTCGGTGGCGCTACCAGGAGCGCGGTAGCGATCCACATCGCGATACTCCGGAGCCGGCAGGGCGCGGGTGTCGAGTTTCCCGTTGACCGTCAACGGCAGCGCGTCGATCAGCACCACCGCCGACGGGATCATGTACGGCGGCAGCCGATCGGCCAGCGCCGCGCGTATCTGAGCGGGGTCGGCGGTGCCGGTGATGTAGCCGACCAGGCGGGCAGTGCCGGGGCGGTCTTCGCGGGTGACCACCACCGCCTGGTCCACGCCGTCCAAACTGGCCAGCGCTGACCGGATCTCGCCGAGCTCGATGCGGTAGCCGCGGATTTTGACCTGCTCGTCGGCACGCCCGAGGTAGTCGAGCTGTCCGTCCGCCCGCCATCGCACCAGGTCTCCGGTGCGATACATCCTTTGTCCAGGCGATCCCGGTTCACCGAAGGGGCACGCAATGAACCGTGCTGCCGTCAGGCCGGCTCGTCCGACATACCCGCACGCCACGCCGTCGCCGGCGATGTACAACTCGCCGACCACGCCAATGGGCACTGGGCGCAACCAGCCATCGAGGACGAACAGCGCAGCTGTCGACACCGGCGCACCGATCGGTACCACTGCCGTGTCCGGCGCCAACGGGGCGCTCATCGATGCGTACACGGTGGCCTCGCTGGGGCCGTAGGCGTTGATCACCACGCGACCGTGCGCCCATTGCCGCACCACCTCGGCCGGGCAGGGCTCGCCGCCGAGCAGCACCGCCGTCGACTCCAATTGCCGCGGCGCCAACGCCGCTATCGCAGAAGGAGTTTGGGTCAGCACATTGACACGCTCGGTGACGAGCAGGGCGTGGAAGTCGTCCGGTGAGGTCGTCACCGCCTCGGGCACCACCACCAGCCGGGCTCCGCCGAGCAGGGCGGCCCAGATCTCCCACACCGAGAAGTCGAACGCATACGAGTGGCACTGCGTCCACACCTGGTCGCGCGGCAGCTCTCGCGGTGTCGACTCCGCCAAGTGCGCCAGGTTGCGGTGCGTGACCGCCACCCCCTTGGGAGTGCCGCTGGTACCCGAGGTGTAGACGAGGTAGGCGATCTCGTCGGCCGACGGCGCCGGCAGCGCGGTTCCGGGCTGAATGCCCACCGCGGGGTCGTCGATGCTGATCACCGCGAGGTCGTGACCGTCCAATCGGTGCAGCAGCTGCCGGGCGGTGATCGCGGCGGACGGCGCGGCATCGGTGAGCATGAAGCCGATCCGAGCGTCGGGCAGCGCCGGGTCGATCGCCAGGTAGGCAGCACCCGTCTTCAGCACCGCGAGCATCGCGACGATCGCCTCGGCCGAGCGCTCCATCACGAGCGCCACACACTGTCCAGCCCGCACGCCGTTAGCAATCAGCAAGTGCGCCAATCGGTTCGAGGCCTCATCGAGGCCGCGATAAGTCAACGAGTCGCCCTCGAAGGTGATCGCCACCGCTTCGGGTGCGCGGGCCACATGTGCGGCGAACAGTGCCGGGACCGACTTCGCGGTCGCGGCAGGCCGGGTCAATATGGCGCGGTTGCCGATCTCGTCGAGGCGGCCGCGCTCGCCCACATCCAGCAACCGGATCGAGGAGAACCGCCGGGTGGGGTCGGTGGTGACGGCTTCCAGCACCCGCTCGAATCGCCGGGTCAGGGTATGGATACTGTCGGCGTCGAACACGTCGGTGCGATACTCCACCGTCCCGCGGATACCGGCAGGCTCACCGGCGCGGGTCCAACGTTCCACCAGTGAGAACGCCAAATCCATTCGTGCGGTGCGGGTTTCAATCGGCAGCGGGGTGGCCCGGACTTCACCTAGCGCCAACGCGGCGGCGGGGTCGTCGCCGTACAGGTTCTGCCAGCCCAACATCACCTGGACCAGCGGGTGATGCGCGAGGCTGCGGGAAGGGTTGAGGCGTTCGACGAGAACTTCGAAGGGTACGTCCTGGTGTTCGTAGGCGCTCAGGCTGCGCTGGCGGACCTGGGCCAGTAGCTCGATGATGGTGGGATCGCCGTTGACCTCGACGCGCAGCACCAGGGTGTTGACGAAGAAGCCCACCAGCTCATCGAGTGCCACCTCGCGGCGCCCCGCGATCGGGAAGCCCACGGCGACATCGGAACTCGCGCTGACGGATGCCAGCAGCACGGCGAGGGCGGCTTGCACCACCATGAAGCTGGTCGCGTTGTGCTCGCGGGCCAGCGTACGCACCCGCTGCTGCAATTCGGCCGGCCACTCGATGTCCACGGTCGCGCCGCGCTGGTCGGCCACCGCCGGGTAGGGCCGATCGGTGGGAAGCGTCAAGCGTTCGGGTATTCCGGCCAGCTCGTCTTGCCAGTAGGACAGCTGGGTGGCGATGGGGCTGCCGGGGTCGTCCAGACGGCCGAACTGCGCGTGCTGCCACAGTGTGTAATCGGCGTATTGCACCGGCAATTGCATCCAGGCCGGTGGTTGTCCGGCACACCGCGCGGCGTACGCCACGCCCAGATCGCGTACCAGCGGGGCGACCGAGGAGCCGTCGGCGGCGATGTGGTGAACCACGCCGACCAGTACGTGCTCATCGGTGGCCAGGTGGAAAAGAGTTGCGCGTAGCGGGATTTCGTTTGTCAGATCGAAGGTGTATCCCGCTGCGGCCTCGAACGCCGCGTCCTGCTTCGCGGTGGTCCAGTCGCGGGCATCGACCACCTGCCAGGTGAACTCGGCGCGCTCGGCGGCCACCACCACCTGCTGGGGGACGCCGTCGGGCGCCACATACAGCGTCCGCAAGCTCTCGTGCCGGGCGACCACATCGCCGAGCGCGGCTCCGAGCGCGTCGACATCGAGGCGACCGGACAACCGCAACGCGACCGCCATGTTGTAGACGGGGGACGGCCCTTGCAACTGATCCAGGAACCACAACCGGGATTGGGCGAAGGACAGCGGCACCACCGCGGGTCGCGACCAGGCCGCCAATGGCTCCAGCCATCCTCGACCGGTCCCGACACGCGGTGCCAGCCGGGAGATCGTCGGGGCATCGAACAGGGTGTGCACCTGCAGACCTGCGTCGAGGCCCGAGTTGATCGTGGCGATCAGGCGCATCGCCAGCAGCGAGTCGCCGCCGAGGTCGAAGAAGGAATCGTCGACACCGACCTGTTCGACACCGAGGACTTGCGCGTAAATGCCGGCGAGGATCTCCTCGATGGCCGTAGACGGGGCGCGGTGATCGCCGCCGATACCCTGATATTCGGGTGCGGGCAGGGCACGGATGTCGAGCTTGCCGTTGGGCGTACGCGGCAGTGTCTCCAGGGCGACCAACGCGGACGGCACCATGTAGGACGGCAGCCGCTCGACCAGTGCGCTGCGCAGCGCGGCCGTGTCGGCGGATCCGGTGACGTAGCCGACGAGCCGTTTGGCGCCGAGGCGGTCCTCGCGGGTGATCACCACGGCCTGTTCGACGCCGTCGAGGCTGGCCAGGGCGGTTTGAATTTCGCCGAGTTCGACCCGGTAACCGCGGATCTTGACCTGATCGTCGGCACGGCCCAGGTAGTCGAGTTGCCCGTCGTCGCGCCAGCGCACCATGTCTCCGGTGCGATACATCCGATCGCCCGGTCGTCCGTAAGGGCATGCGACAAAACGGGATGCGGTCAACTCGGTGCGGCCTAGATATCCACCTGCCACGCCCGCCCCGGCCACATACAACTCGCCGACCACTCCGGGTGACACCCGGCGCAACCAGCCGTCGAGGACGAACAGGGCCGCGGTCGATACCGGCGCTCCGATCGGGACGACGGCGGTGCCCGGTGTCAGCGGGGCGCTCATCGAGGCGTACACGGTGGCTTCGGTGGGGCCGTAGGCATTGATCACCACCCGGCCGGGCGCCCACTGATCCACCACCTCCGCGGGGCATGCCTCCCCTCCCAGCAGCACCGCTACCGACTCGAGGCCCTGCGGAGTCAAGGCCGCTGCGGCCGAGGGTGTTTGGGTGAGCACGTTGACCCGTTCGCGCACCAGCAGGGCGTGGAAGTCCGGTGGCGAGCTGGTCACCGCCTCGGGTACCACCACCAGGCGGCCACCCCCGAGCAGCGCGGCCCAGATCTCCCATGCCGAGAAATCGAAGCCATAGGAATGGCATTGCGTCCACACCTGTGGCACGGGCAGCGCAGCGGGCGTCGACTCGGCCAGGTGGGCCAGGTTGCGATGAGTGACCGCAACACCTTTCGGGACACCAGTGGTGCCGGAGGTATAGATCAGGTAAGCGACGTCGTCCGGCGACGGCGTTGCTTCTGGCGCACTGGCGGGTTGCAGAACGACGGCGGGGTCGTCGACGTCGATGATCGGTAGGTCGTGCCCGCGCAGCCGCGGCCGCAGGCCCGCAGTGGTGAGCGCGGCGACGGGCGCGGCATCGGTGAGCATGAACTCGATGCGGCTGTCGGGATGCGCGGGGTCGATCGCGAGGTACGCCGCGCCGGTCTTGAGCACCGCCAGCATAGCGACGATGGCCTCGGCAGAGCGTGAAAAAAGCAGTGCCACCGAATGTCCCGGGCGAGCACCCTGGTCGGCGAGCAGATGCGCCATCCGGTTGGCGGACTCGTCCAATTCGCGGTAGGTGATCGAGTGGCCGTCGCAGGTGATCGCGATCGCATCGGGGGTGCGTACGGCCTGCGCGGTGAACAGCTGCGGAATCGGCTTGGGAGCGGGACCATGTCGCGTCAGCGCCGCTCGGTTGCCGAGCTCGTCGAGCCGGGCGTGTTCGGCGTCGTCCAGCAGCTGGATCGAGGACAGCCGTTGTTCCGGATCCGCGGTCATCGCCGCCAGTACCCGGTGCAACCGCCCGATCAGCGCCTCAACGGTTTTCGCGTCGAATAGCTCGGTGTCGTATTCCACGCGCAGGCCGAGTTCGTCGGCGGGCATCGCCTGCAGGGTCAGCGGGTAGTGGTTGAATTCGCGGGCGGTCATCGCGGTGATGGCCAAGCCGCCGCCGAGCGCGGTGGACGTGTCGATGGGGTAGTTCTCGTAGACGAACAGGGTGTCGAAGAGTTGGTCGTGGCCTGCGGCGCGCTGGATTTCGGTCAGCGCCAGGTGCTGGTGGTCGAAGGTGTGGTTGTTGGCGCGGTGCAGCTGATCCAGCACGTCGGCGGTGGTGGTGACCGCGGTGCTGGTGGCCCGCACCGGCACGGTGTTGATCAGCAGGCCGACCATCGAATCGGAGCCGGCCAGCTCGGGCGGGCGGCCCGAGACAGCGGTGCCGAAGACGACGTCGCGCTGGCCGGTCAGCCACATCAGCACCTGCGCCCAGCCGGCCTGCAACACGGTGTTGACGGTGGTGTGATGCGCGCGGGCCAGCGCGCCCAGCGCGTGGGTAGTCTGCTCCGACAAGGCCGAACCGGCGCTGCCGCGGCGTCCGGGCCGCACCCGACCCGGCGGGCCCACCAGGGTGGGCGAATCCAAGCCGGCCAACACTTCTCGCCAGGCCAGCTCCGCGGCGCCGACGTCTCGTTCGGCCAGCCAGGCGACGAACCTCCGATAGGACCTGGCCGCGGGTAGCCGCTGCCCGTGGTAGCCGGCGAAGATCTCCTGCGCCAGGATGGGCAATGACCAGCCATCCAGCACGATGTGGTGATTCGTCAGCACACAGCGGTACACGTCGTCGCCGGTGCGGATCAACGCGACCCGGAATGCCGGCGGTTCGGTCAGATCGCAGACCGCGGTGCGTTCGGCGGCACAGATCTGCTGGATTCGCTCCTCGGAGCTCAGCACGTAGAACCGCCAGGCCACAACGGGATTGACGAGCATGACCTGCACCGGCTCGTCGAACTGCCGACAGAATCGGGCGGCCAGGTTGGGGTGCCGGTTGACCACTGTACGCACCGCTTCGTGCAGCCGGTCCGCATCGAGCGGCCCCGCGATGGTGAGATCCAGCTGCATCGCGTACAGGTCGTCGGTGTTGTCGTTCGCGGCGCTGGCGTGGAAGAGCAGCCCCTGCTGCAGCGGGGTGAGCGGCAGGACGTCGGCGACGTGGTCTTGCCGGCACAGCTCGTCGAGCTGCTGCTGGGTCAGGCGGGCCGGGAGAATATCCGACGGTGTCAGCCCGCCTCCGCCGCGGCGAACGTGTGCGCAGATCCCCGTCAACGCGTCGAACCACAACGCGCTGAGGCGGTCGACCTGCTCGCCGCCGAGCACCGAGGGCGCCCATGTCCACGTCGCCTGCAGGCGTGGACCGGTGTCGGTATCAATGGTGACGGCATTGAGTTCTACGCTGTGTCCCAACGGCATTGGGATCGCCGAGGCGGTGGTCGCCACCGCTGCGCCGTCCCGGCTGACCCGCCACAGATCGTCGGACAGCTCGGCGGCGCCAGCGCCGAGTCGTCCGAGGTAGTTGAACGCGATCGCGGGGTCGGTTCCGGTCAGCTCGGCGTCGGGATTGAGATAACGCAGCAGCCCGTAGCTGAGCGGATCGGGCAGCGCCCGCAGTTGTTCCTTGGCGTCCTTGACCGCCGCACCCAGCGCGGGATCACCGGCAATCAGCTGCGCCCAATCCAGATCGCCGATGCGCAGCGCCACCGGGTATTTCGTGGTGAACCACCCCACCGTGCGGGACAAGTCGACACCGGCGGCCAATTCGTCGTGGCGGCCGTGGCCTTCGACATCGATACCGATGGCCGCGCCGGTGTCCAAGAACTCCGCCCAGGCCAAGCCGAACGCGATCAACAGAATGTCTTGTACGCCTGCGTGAAACGCCGCGGGGACCTCGGTGAGCAGCATGCGGGTCGTCTCGGCATCGAGTTCGGCCGACAACTGTCCCGCGCTGGCGTAGGTGTCCAGCTCGGGCCGGGGTGCCGGCAATGCGTTCGGCACGGCGGCGACCTGCCGCCACGCGTGCGCGCTTCGAAGCACCGCCGCGGAGTGGGCGTGCTCATCGAGCAGCGAAGCCCACCGGGCGAACGAGGTCCCGGGCGCCGGCAGTGTTATCGGCTGCCCGCTGCGGTGCTGGGCCCACGCGATATTGATGTCCTCCAACAGGATTCGCCACGACACCCCGTCGACGGCCAGATGGTGAGCGATCAGTACCAACTGGGACGTCGAGGTGATCCACAGCGCGCTCACCATCGTCCCGCTGCCCGGATCCAACCGCTCACGCGCCCGCACCAGCACCTCATCGGAGAGCACTTCCACGGATTGCAGACAGCTCCGCGCGTCGACCGCTCCGGCCTCGCGCACCTGCAACGACCACGCATCGCCGACCCGTAGCCGCAGCATCGCGTGCCGATTCAGCAGGGCTTGCAACACCATTGCCACGTCGGCCTCGGTCACGCCCGCCGGTGCCTGCACGACGACCGTCTGGTTGAACTGCGCGACCGGGCCGTCGACGTCGCGCAGCCATCGCATGATCGGGGTGGCCACCACCGGTCCGATGCCCGCATCGTCGCCGGCGGCTTCGTCGTCGACCACGCTGGCCACCCGGGCCAGCCGCGCCACGGTCTGCTCGACGAAAATGTCACGCGGACGGCACAACACACCGGCCGCGCGCGACCGGGCAACCACTTGCATCGACAAGATGCTGTCGCCGCCCAGGTCGAAGAACGAGTCATCGATGCCGACGCGTTCGAGGCCGAGGACTTGGGCGTAGATACCGGCCAGGATTTCTTCGATAGCGTCCGCGGGGGCGCGATAGCGACCGGCATCCTCGTAATCGGGTGCGGGCAGCGCGCGGGTGTCGAGTTTTCCGTTGACGGTCAGCGGCAGCGCGTCCAGCACGACGATCGCCGACGGGACCATGTACGCCGGAAGCTGCTCGGCCAGCGCGGCGCGCAGCCCGGCCGGGTCGGCCGTCCCCGTGACGTAGGCGACGAGCCGGGTGGCGGCGCGCTCGTCGCGGGTGACGACGACGGCCTGATCCACGCCGCCGAGGGCGGCGAGCGCGGTTTGGATTTCGCCGAGTTCGATTCGGTAGCCGCGGATTTTGACCTGCTCGTCGGCGCGGCCGAGGTAGTCGAGTTGCCCGTCGGCGCGCCAGCGCACCAGGTCGCCGGTGCGGTACATCCGGGTGCCGGGTTCGCCGTACGGGCAGGCGATAAATCGCGAGGCCGTCAACTCGGCCCGGCCGAGGTATCCGTACGCCACCCCGGTGCCGGCGACGTACAGCTCGCCGACCACTCCGGCCGGTACCGGGCGCAGCCAGGGGTCCAATACGAACAGCGCCGAGGTGGCCACGGGTACGCCGATGGGTGCGGCGCCCGATCCCGCCGCGAGAGGGTTGCTCATCGAGGCGTAGACGGTGGCTTCGGTGGGGCCGTACGCGTTGATCACCATCCGCCCGTGCGCCCACTGATCCACCACCTCGGCGGGGCAGGCCTCCCCGCCGAGGAGCAGCGACACCGACTCCAGCCCGTCCGGAGTCAATGCCGCTGCAGCGGAGGGGGTTTGGGTGAGCACGTTGACGTGTTCGGCAACCAACAAAGCATGGAAGTCGTGCGGCGAGGCCGCCACTACTTCGGGGACGACGACCAATCGTCCGCCGCCGAGCAGGGCGGCCCAGATCTCCCAGACCGAGAAGTCGAATCCGTAGGAGTGGCATTGCGTCCATACCTGCATCACCGGCAGCTGGCTGGGCGTGGACACCGCGAGGTGGGCCAGGTTGCGGTGGCTGACCGCAACACCTTTGGGTACACCGGTGGTGCCCGACGTGTAGATCAGGTACGCGATGTCGTCAGGCGAGGGCGCCGGCAGCGCCGTCGCCGGCTGCGATCCCACGACAGGGTCATCGATGTCGATGACCGCGAGGTTGTAATCGCTGAGCCGCGGTCCCAGCTCCGCGGTGGTGACGACGGCGACCGGCGCGGCGTCGGTGAGCATGAACCCGATTCGCGCGTCGGGATGCGCCGGATCCATCGGCAGATACGCTGCCCCCGTCTTCAGCACCGCCAGCATCGCGACAACAGCATCGGTGGAACGCGAAAATAACAGCGCCACAATCGTTCCCGGCCCAGCACCTCGGGTGGCCAGTAGATGTGCCAGCCGGTTGGCGGATGCGTCGAGTTCGCGATAGCTCAGTGACCTGCCCGCGTAAGTAATGGCTACCGCGTCCGGGGTGCGCTGCGCATGCTCGCCGAAGAATTCCGGCACCGACACCGCCACCGGCGCGGGCAGTGCCAACATCGTGCGGTTACCCAAGATATCCAGCCTGGCATGCTCGTCGGCGCCCAATAGCTGGATCGACGAGAGGCGTTGCGCCGCATCGGATGTCATAGCCGTTAACACCCGCTGAAGGCGCTCGGCCAATTCCTCGATGCTGTCGGCGTCGAATACGTCGGTGCGATATTCAATCGTGCCGGAAATCCCGGCCGGCTCACCGGCCGCGGTGAAGAGTTCGGTCAAGGAGAACGACACGTCCATGCGTGCGGTGTGGGTATCGATCGGGAGCGCCGTGGCCTTCACATCGCCCAGTCGCAGCTCGGCGGGCTGGGCGTTTTGCCAGCCCAGCATCACCTGGATCAGCGGGTGATGTGCCAGGCTTCGGGTCGGGTTCAACCGTTCGACCAGCACCTCGAACGGTAGGTCGTGGTGTTCGTAGGCGGCCAGGCTGCGCTGGCGAACCTGCGCCAGCAGCTCGGCGACGGTGGGATCGCCGGTCACGTCGATGCGCAGTACCAGGGTGTTGACGAAGAAGCCCACCAATTCGTCCAGTGCCGGGTCAGGGCGCCCGGCGATCGGAAAGCCAACGGCCACATCCGAACTCGCGCTGACGGCCGACAGCAGTACCGCCAGCGCCGCCTGGGCCACCATAAAGCTCGTCGCGTTGTGTTCGCGGGCCACCTCGTGTACCCGCCGCTGTAACTCGGCCGGCCACTGCAACGCCACCGTGGCGCCGCGCTGATCCGCGACCGCCGGGTACGGCCGGTCGGTCGGCAGTGCAATGCGCTCGGGCATCCCGGCCAGGGCGTCACGCCAGAACGCCAGCTGGGCGGCGATCGGGCTGTCGGGATCGGCCAGATCACCGAACCGCGTGTGCTGCCATATCGCGTAATCGGGGTACTGCACCGGCAATTCGGTCCAGGCGGGCGCTTGTCCTCGGCATCGGGCGGCATACGCCTGACCCAGATCGCGCACCAGCGGAGCGATCGACCACCCGTCGGCGGCGATATGGTGCACGACACCCACCAGCACGTGCTCGTGATCGCTGCGCCTGAACAGGGTGGCCCGAAGGGGCAGTTCGGCAGACAGGTCGAAGCGGTGACCCACCGTGGCGTCGATGGCGTCGTCGAAAAGAGTCGCGGACCATCGGGTGGAATCGACGAAGCGCCAGCCGAACTCGGCCCGGTCGGGATCCAGCACGACCTGCCGCGGGATGCCGTCGGGTGCCGAGAAGACCGTTCGCAGACTTTCATGGCGCGCCACCACGTCACCCAGTGCCGCGGCCAGCGCGTCGACATCGAGGCTTCCGGACAGCCGCAACGCCACGCCATGTTGTACACGGCGGACGGTCCTTGCAGCTGATCCAGGAACCACAACCGAGATTGGGCATACGACAGCGGCACCACCGCCGGTCGTTCGAGAGCGACCAGCGGCTCACGGCGGCTCGCCGGCGCGCCGAGATAGGGTGCCAGCTGGGCGACAGAGGGTGCGTCGAAAAGCCTGCTCACCTTGAGGTCCGCGTCCAGAACCGTATTGATCGCGGCGATCACCCGCATCGCCGACAGCGAGTCTCCGCCGAGATCGAAGAAGGAATCGTCGACTCCGACCCGTTCCACATTCAGCACCTGGGCGTAGACCCCGGCCAGGATCTCCTCGACGGCGCTGGCCGGCGCCCGGTACCGACCGGCATCGCGGTAGTCCGGTGCCGGCAAGGCCCGGGTGTCGAGCTTGCCGTTGACCGTCATCGGCAACGCGTCGACCACCAGTACCGCCGACGGCACCATGTACGGCGGAAGCAACTCGGACAGCTGGGCACGGACCAGGGCCGGGTCGGCGGTCCCGGTGATGTAGCCGACGAGACGCTTGGTGGCGAGGCGGTCCTCGCGGGCGATCACCGCAGCTTGTTCCACGCCGTCCAAACCGGCCAGGACCGCGCGTATTTCGCCGAGTTCGATGCGGTAGCCGCGAATCTTCACCTGCTCATCGGCGCGCCCGACATATTGCAACTGCCCGTCGGCGCCCCACCGCACCAGGTCGCCGGTGCGATACATGCGGGCACCGGGACTCCCAAAAGGACAGGCCATGAATCGCGATGCGGTCAACCCGCCGCGGCGCCAATACCCGTATCCCACCCCACGCCCGGCCAGGTACAACTCGCCGACCACGCCGACGGGTACCGGGCGCAACCAGCCATCGAGCACGAAGAACGCCGCGCCCGCTGTCGGCGAACCAATCGGCACCACAGCGGTTTTCGGGATGAGGGGCGCACTCTTGGACAGCCACATCGTGGTCTCGGTGGGCCCGTAGACGTTGACCATCGTCCGCCCGGGCGCCCATCGATCCACCACCTCGGGTGGGCAGGGTTCGGCGCCGATCACCAGCGCCGCCGATTCCAAACCGTTAACGGAAAGGGCGGCCACCGCGGACGGGGTTTGGGTCAGCACCGTGACGCGTTCGTTGACGAGCAGGTCGTGGAAGTCGTCGGGTGAGCGGGTCATCTGCTCGGGCACCACCACCAGCCGCCCGCCGTGGAGCAGCGCGCCCCAGATCTCCCACACCGAGAAGTCGAACGCATAGGAGTGGAACTGCGTCCACACCTGCTCCGCGGTCAGTTTCAGCCCGATCTCCAGTGAGTCGAAGAGCTGGGTGACGTTGGCGTGGTTGACCGCAACGCCTTTGGGCGCCCCGGTAGTGCCCGAGGTGTAGATGATGTGGGCGACATCGTCGGGCTCCGGCATCGGTAGCGCGGTGGCGGGTTGAGCACTGAGCGCGGGATCGCGGATATCGATCGTCGTCAGGTCGTACCCGTCGATTCGCGCGCGCAGCTCGGTGGTGGTGAGTGCGGCGATCGGCGCGGCGTCGGTCACCATGAATTCGATCCGTGCCGCGGGGTGTGCCGGGTCGATCGGCAGGTATGCCGCGCCGGATTTCAACACCGCCAAGATCGCGACGATGGCCTCGGCCGAGCGCGAAAACAGCAGTGCCACAAACTGTCCGGGGACCGCCCCGTGCGAGGTCAGCAGGTGCGCCACCCGGTTGGACTCTTCGTCGAGCTCGCGGTAGGTGATCGAGCGGCCGTCGAACGTGATCGCGATCGCGTCGGGGGTGCGCGCGGCCTGTGCGGCGAACAATGCCGGCACGGATATCCCGGTTGCCGGCCGAGTCAGCACCGCTCGGTTACCGATCTCATCGAGGCGGTGGTGTTCGTTGGCGTCGAGCAGATCCATCAGCGACAGCCTGCTGGTGGGATCGTTGGTGATGGCCACCAGGACCCGCTGCAACTGCCGGATGAGGGTGTGGACGCTGTCCGCGGTGAAGACGTCGGTGTCGTACTCGATCCGCAGGCCCAGTTCGTCGCCGGGCATTGCCTGCAAAGTCATTGGGTAGTGGTTGTTTTCGCGAGCGCTGTACCCGGTGACGGCCAGGCCGTTGACGCCGAACAATGCGGGATCAACGGGGTAGTTCTCGTAGACGAACAGCGTGTCGAAGAGTTGGTCGTGGCCTGCGGCGCGGTGAATCTCGGGCAGTGCCAGGTGCTGGTGTTCGAGGGTGTGGTTGTTGGCGCGATGCAGTTGGTCGAGTAGGTCGGCCGTGGTGGTGGCCGTGGTGATCGTGGCGCGCACCGGCACCGTGTTGATCAGCAGGCCGACCATCGAATCGGAGCCGGCCAGCTCGGGCGGGCGGCCCGAAACCGCGGTGCCGAAGGCGACGTCGCGCTGGCCGGTCAGCCACATCAACAGCTGCGCCCAGCCGGCCTGCAGGACGGTATTGACGGTGGTGTGATTCTGCCGCGCCAGCTCGGTTACGGCCTGGGTCGTGTCGGCGGGCACTCGCGACGTCACCACCGCTCGCCGCCCGAGCCCGGCGCGCCCCGGCGGGGCCACCAGGGTGGGAACCTCGAAACCGGCGAACATTTGCCGCCAGGCCGTCTCGGCGCTGCCGCGGTCCTGGTCGGTCAGCCAGGACACGAACCGGCGGTACGGCGCCGGTGCCGGGAGTCGCTGGCCGTAATAGGTTGTGAAGATCTCTTGCAACAGGATTGGCAGTGACCAGCCATCGAGCACGATGTGGTGGTTCGTCAACACCAACCGGTGCAGGTCGCTGCCGATGCGGATCAGCGCGACCCGGAACGCGGGCGGCTCGGTCAGGTCGACGACTGCCGTGCGTTCGGCAGCGCACAGCCGCGCGAGGTGTTCCTCGGTATCGACGGCCCCGTCGAGTTCCAGGTATTGCCAAGCTGATTCGGGGTCGATCGGAATGACCTGGATCGGGTCGTCGAACTCCGGGCAGAACCGGGCTGCCAGGTTGGGATGGCGGCCGACCACCGTGTCGACCGCGGCGCGCAACCGGTCGGGTTCCAGCGGGCCGGTGATGGTGATATCCAGCTGGACCGCGTAGAGCTCGCCCAAATCGCTTGTGCCGTGGGTGTTGGCATGGAACAGCAGGCCCTGTTGCAGCGGCGTGAGCGGCAAGATGTCGGCGATGTGGTCGCGTCGGCACAGCTCGTCGATCTGCTGCTGGCTGAGCCGCGCCGGGGCGATATCCGACGGAGTCAGACCGCCACCACCGGCGCGGACATGAGCGCAGATCCCGGTCAGGGCGTCGAACCACATTTGGTTGAGCCGGCCGATCTGCTCACTGGTGAGCGCTGAGGCAGCCCAGGTCCAGGTCGCGTGCAAGCGTGGGCCGATGTCCGTGTCGAGCGTGCCGGCGTTGAGTTCCACGGTGTGCCCCAACGGCATTGGGATGGCCGAGGCCACGGCGGCGACCGTCACACCGTCCTCGCCGATCAGCCACAGATCGTCGGAGAACTCAACGGCGCCGGCGCCCAGGCGTCCGAAGTAGTTGAACCCGATCAACGGGTCGGCCGAGTCCAGATCCACTTCGGGGTTCAGGTAGCGCAACAGCCCGTAGGTCAGGCCGTCTGGCAGTGCGCGCAGTTGCTCTTTGGCGTTCTTGATCAGCGCGCCCAGCGCGGGCGCACCGGCGAGCACCTGTGCCCAGGACAAGCCACCGCCGTCCAGGGCCACCGGATATTTGGTGGTGAACCATCCCACCGTCCGTGACAAGTCCATGTCGCCGGCCAGCTCACCGTGGCGCCCATGGCCCTCCACGTCGATGCCGATCGGGCCGGCGCCCAGAAACTCCGTGCAGGCCAACCCGAACGCGATCAGCAGAATGTCTTGCACGCCGGCGTGAAACGCCGCGGGCACTTCGCCCAATAACATCCGAGTGGTGTCGACGTCGAGGTCCACCGACAACCGGCCCGCACTGGCGTAGGTGTCCAGCTCGGGCCGGGGTGCCGGCAGTGTGGACGGGACCGCGGCTATCTGCCGCCACACCTGCGTCTGGGCGACGACTTCGGGATCGCGGGCGTGCTGATCGAGCCACGACGCCCAGCGGGCAAACGACGTTCCCGGTGCGGGCAACGCCACCTCTTGGTCGGCGCAATGCTGTGCCCAGGCAAGGTTGATGTCTTCCAACAGGATTCGCCATGACACCCCGTCGACGGCCAGATGGTGAATGATCAGCACCAGCTCACCGATCGGCGCCACCCACAATGCGCTCAGCATCTTTCCGGTGACCGGATCCAGCCGGGCCCGCGCTTGGACCAGTACCTCATCGGTGAGCTCGTCGACGACGCGCAGGCAACCTTGCGCGTCCACCGAACCGGGCTCGGGCACCCACAGTGACCAGCCGCCGGCGAAGTCGTCGTCGACGCGCAGCCGCAGCATCGCGTGCCGGTCCAGCAACGCCTGCAGCACCACCACCACGTCGGCTTCGGTCACCGTGACCGGGGCCTGAATGGCGACGGTCTGGTTGAACTCCTCGACGCGACCCGCGACGCCCTCCAGCCAGCGGATGATCGGGGTGGCCGGCACCTCGCCCACGCCTTCATCGACGACTCCGGCGTCATCCGTTGCGACACTGGCTACTCGGGCCAGCCGGGCGACAGTCTGCTCGACGAAGATGTCCCGAGGTCGGCACACCACCCCGGCCGCGCGCGCCCGGGACACCACCTGCATCGACAGGATGCTGTCCCCGCCCAGGTCGAAGAACGACTCATCGACCCCGACGCGCTTCAACCCCAGCACCTGCGCGTAGATCCCGGCCAGGATCTCCTCGACGGCATCGGTGGGGGGGCGGTAATGATCGGCATCCTGATATTCGGGTGCGGGCAACGCGCGGGTATCAAGTTTGCCGTTGACCGTCATCGGCAGCGCGTCGAGCACCACCACCGCCGACGGAACCATGTACGGGGGAAGGCCGTCGGCAAGCGCGGCCCGGGCGTGGTTGGGGTCGGCGGTTCCGGTGATGTAGCCGACGAGGCGTTTGACGCCGGGCCGGTCCTCGCGGGCGACGACGACCGCCTGCTCCACGCCTTCCAAACGTGCCAGGGCCGCTCGTATTTCGCCGAGCTCGATGCGGTAGCCGCGAATTTTGACCTGTTCGTCGGCGCGGCCCAGGTAGTCGAGTTGCCCGTCGGGACGCCACCGCACCAGGTCGCCGGTACGGTACATCCGGGCGCCGGGCTCCGCGAACGGACAGGCCATGAAACGCGACGCGGTCAGCCCGCCCCGGCGCCAGTACCCGCACCCGACCCCGCGCCCGGCCAGGTACAACTCACCTACCACGCCGACGGGCACCGGGCGCAACCACTGGTCGAGCACAAAGAACGCGGCCCCCGAGACCGGCGAGCCGATCGGCGGAACGCCCGAACCCGTTGCCAGCGGCGCACTCTTGGCCGCCCACATCGTCGTTTCGGTCGGTCCGTAGACGTTGATCATCAGTCGGCCGCGTGCCCACCGATCCACCAGTTCCGCCGGGCAGGGTTCGGCGCCGATGACCAGCGCGGTCGATTCCAAGCCCTGCGGGGAGAGCACGCCGACCGCGGACGGGGTCTGAGTGAGAACGGTGACGCGTTCGGCGACCAGCAGGGCGTGGAAGTCTGCCGGTGAACCGGTCACGGCTTCGTGCACTACCACCAGTCGGCCACCGTGTAACAGCGCGCCCCAGATCTCCCACACCGAGAAGTCGAAGGCGTACGAATGACATTGGGTCCACACTTGTCCGGGTGACAGTTCCAGGCCGGTGTCGAGCGAGTCGAAGAGTTGAGTGACGTTGTGCTGAGTAACCGCAACGCCTTTGGGCATGCCGGTGGTACCCGAGGTGTAGATGATGTGAGCGATGTCGTCTGGCGACGGTCCGGGCGGCGCGGTCGCGGGCTGGGCGTCGATGCGGGGGTCGTCCACGTCGATGATCCGCAGCTCGCATTTCTGCAGCCGCGGCCGCAGCTCGGCGGTGGTGATCGCGGCGATCGGCGCGGCGTCGGCCACCATGAACGCGATACGTGCCGATGGGTGGCCGGGATCGATCGGTAGGTAGGCCGCACCGGATTTGTGTACCGCCAGGATCGCGATGATCGCTTCGGCGGATCGCGAAAACAGCAGTGCCACAGACCCTCCCGGTGCAGCGCCTTCGGCGCGCAGGAGGTGTGCCAACCGGTTGGCGGCCGCGTCGACCTCGAGATAGGTCATCGACCGGCCCTCGAAGGTTACGGCTACCGATTCCGGGGCGCGGGCCACCTGCGCGGCCCACAGTGCCGGAACTGTGGTCGGGGTCTGCGGCCGAGCCAGTACGGCGCGATTGCCGAACGCGTCGAGCTGGTTGCGTTCGGCGTAATTCAACAGCTGGATCGACGAGAGCCGTTGGGCAGCATCGGTTGTCATGGCGGTAAGCACGCGCTGCAATCGCCCGACCAACGCCTCGATGCTGTCCGGGTTGAACACGTCGGTGCGATACTCCACCGCCCCGCCGATTCCGGCCGGTTCACCGGACGCGGTGAAGCGCTCGGTCAGAGTGAAGGCCAAATCCGTTCGTGCGGTGCGGGTGTCGATTGGCAATGGGGTGGCTCGCACATCGCCCAAGGCCAGTTCGGCCGGCTCCGTGTTCTGCCAGCCCAGCATCACCTGCACCAGCGGGTGGTGCGCCAGGCTGCGGGTCGGGTTCAGCCGCTCGACCAGAACCTCGAACGGCACGTCCTGGTGTTCGTAGGCGGCCAGGCTGCGTCGCCGTACCTGAGCCAACAACTCCGCGACGGTGGGATCGCCAGCCACATCGACCCGCAGCACCAGGGTGTTGACGAAGAAGCCCACCAGCTCGTCGAGCGCGGGATCGCGGCGCCCGGCGATCGGGAAGCCCACGGCCACATCGGAACTCGCACTGATCGCCGACAGCAGCACCGCCAGGGCGGCCTGGACCACCATGAAGCTGGTGGCGTTGTGCTCCCGGGCCACTTCGCGGACCCGCTGCTGCAATTCGGCCGGCCACTGCACGGCCACACTGGCCCCGTGCTGATCGGCCACCGGCGGGTAGGGACGGTCGGTGGGAAGCGGCAGTACCTCCGGCATCCCCGCCAGCGTCTCTTCCCAATAGGACAGTTGCGACGCGATCGGGCTTTCTGCGTCGGCCAGGTCTCCGAATTGCGCGTGCTGCCACAGCGTGTAATCGGCGTACTGCACCGGCAATTCGGCCCAGTCCGGTTCGCGTCCGAGGCACCGAGCGGCATACGCCTGCGCCAGATCACGCATCAGCGGCGCAATCGACCAGCCGTCGGAGGCAATGTGGTGCAGCACGCCGATCAGCAGATGATCGTCGTCGCCGCAGCGGAAAAGCGTTGTCCGTAAGGGTATCTCGCTGGTCAGGTCGAAGGTGTGGCGCGCCGCCGCATCGACTGCCTCATCCAGCCGGAATGCCGGCCAGCCGTTGGCATCCACGACCTGCCAACCGAACTCGGCACCGTCGGCGGCCAACACCAGTTGCCGCGGGGTGTCCTCGGTCGCGGGGAACACCGTACGCAGGCTCTCGTGCCGGGCGATCACATCGGCCATCGCGGCGCCCAGCGCGTCGACGTCGAGGCTGCCCGACAGCCGCAACGCGACCGCGATGTTGTACATCGGCGATGGACCTTGCAGCTGGTCCAGGAACCACAGCCGCGACTGGGCGAACGACAGCGGAACCACCGCCGGGCGCCAGCCGGCCGTCAATGGCGTCAGTCGCTCCTGCCCGGTGTCGATGCGGGGTACCAGCTGCGCGATCGTCGGGGCTTCGAACAATGCCCGCACCGAAAGCCCGGCGTCCAGGGCGGTGTTGATCGCGGCGATCACCCGCATCGCAGAAAGCGAGTCTCCGCCCAGATCGAAGAACGACTCCTCGATTCCGACCCGGTCCACTCCCAGAACCTGGGCATAGATACCGGCCACAATCTCCTCGACCGCGGTGGCCGGTGCGAGGTAGTTCTCGACGTCGCGGTAGTCCGGTGCCGGCAGCGCGCGGGTGTCGAGCTTGCCGTTGACCGTCAAGGGCAAGGCGTCGATCGCCAGCACCGCGACCGGCACCATGTACGCGGGCAACCGCTCGGCCAGTGCGCTGCGCAGCTCGGCCGGATCGGCGGTGCCGGTGACATAACCCACCAAGCGCTTTTCACCGGGGCGATCCTCGCGGGAGATCACCGCGGCCTGCTCGACCCCGTCGAAGCCTGCCAGTGCGGCGCGGATTTCGCCGAGCTCAATGCGGTAGCCGCGAATCTTGACCTGCTCGTCGGCGCGCCCGACATAGTCCAGCTGTCCGTCGGCGCCCCAGCGCACCAGGTCTCCGGTCCGATACATACGGGCGCCGGGTCCGCCGAAGGGACAGGCCACGAACCGCGATGCTGTCAACGGGGACCGCGCCAGGTAGCCGTATCCGACGCCGCTGCCTGCCACGTAAAGCTCGCCGACCACCCCGGCGGGCACCGGGCGCAGCCAGTCGTCGAGCACAAACAGTGCCGACGTGGAGACCGGCGCACCGATCGGTACCGCATTCCCGGCCGACAGCGGCGCGCTCATCGCCGCGTAGATCGTGGTTTCGGTGGGGCCGTAGGCGTTGATCATCACGCGCCCGGGCGCCCACCGGTCGACCACCTCGGCCGGGCACGCCTCGCCGCCGATCAGCAGCGCCGCCGATCCCAGACCTTCCGGCGACAGCGCCGCCACCGACGACGGTGTCTGCGTCAGTACGCTGACCCGCTCGGCGATCAGCAGGGCGCCGAAATCGTCGGCCGAAGCGGTGACCAACTCGGGGACCACCACCAGCCGGTCGCCGTGCAGCAGCGCAGCCCAGATCTCCCACACCGAGAAGTCGAAGGCGTAAGAGTGGCATTGGGTCCAGACCTGTCCGGGGGGCAATCCGGCGCTCAGCGAGTCGAGTTGCGCGGCGACGTTGTCATGGGTGATGGCCACGCCTTTGGGGACACCGGTGGTGCCGGAGGTGTAGATGATGTGCGCGATGTCATCTGGTGACGGACCGGGCGGCGCGGTGGCGGGCTGGGCGTCGACCGCCGGGTCGTGGATATCGATGATCTCCAGGCCGTAAGGGTCCAGCCGGTCCGCGAGCGCGGTGGTGGTCAGTGCGGCCACCGGCGCGGCGTCGGCGAGCATGAACTCGATCCGCGTCGCGGGGTGAGCCGGGTCGATCGGCAGGTACGCGGCTCCGGTCTTCAGCACCGCCAAGATCGCGATGATGGCGTCGGCCGATCGCGAAAAGAGCAGCGCCACAGACTGTCCCGGCCCCGCGCCCCGGTCTGCTAGCAGGTGGGCCACCCGGTTGGCGTTCTCGTCGAGTTCGCGGTAGGTGAGCGAACGGCCGTCGAAGCTCACCGCTGCCGCGTCCGGGGTGCGCGCGACTTGTGCTGCGAACAATGCCGGGATCGACGCCGCGGTCGCGGGCCGCGTCAGCACCTCCCGGTTACCCAACCGGTCCACGCCGGTGTGTTCGTCGTCGTCCAGCAGATCGATCGAGGCGAGCTCGTGTTCGGGTGCCGACGCCATGGCTTTCAGCACCCGCTGCAACCGTTGCGTCAGTTCCGCGACGTCGAAGTTCGAATATGGTTGCCCGGCCCCGGCAGTGGTGACGAACTGCTCGTCGCCGGCACCGACGAAGAACAGCCCGAAGTGACCTATCGGTCCAAAGCTGGTGTACGTCGCGGTGCCCGGAACTCCGGCGAAGTTCAGGGTGATCCTGGACGGAACGAAGTTGAGGACCACTCGATTCGCCGTCTGCCCGGCGCCGCGAAGACCGCCCTCGTCCCCCAGGACCTGCACCGGAAAACGCTGATGCCGCAAAGCTTCTCGCGTTCGCTTATCGACGTGCTTGCAGAAGTCGGCAACGGTCGACCCCGGTGACGTCTTGAGCACCAGGGGAACCACCCCGGCGACCATTGCGGGAAGGGATTTGGACTCCGGGTGGACCCGCCTGCTGACCGGGAAGTCGAGCACGACCTCCGAGCCGCCGGTGCATCCGCGCACCAACAGCGCACACGCCGCCGTCAGGATCGAGGTTCGACGTACACCCAGCGTTTTGGACAGCTGTTTGATCTGGCCGACGACGGACGGATCCAGCTGAACCGGCGTGGTCGGCTGATTCGGATCCGGCCGCGAGGTGGCCGGCGCCAATCGATAGTCCGGTCCGTTCTCCGACGGCAGGTTGGCGTTCCAGTAGGCCTGGTCTTCCAGGTATTCCGCGGACGCCTCGTATTCCAGCTCGCCGCGAACGAGGTCCTGTAATGAGCCGAAGAACGCGGGCGAGCTGGCCGTGCCGGACGCGAGTGCGGTGTAGAGAGCCGCAATCCGGCGGCCGACGAGCCCAATACCCAAGCCGTCGAGGACGATGTGATGGCAGCAGGCAGACCAGTAATATTCATCGGCTTTCGTGCGGAATAACGCAAATTTGAGTAGCCGGCCATCCAGCGGCATCAGGGTGTGCTGGATCGATGACGCAATCTCGCGGGCCTCGGCCACGGGATCGCTGCAGCCGCGGAGATCGTGGAAGTCCAACTCGAATTCCGGGTAATCGACTGCCTTTTGGAAAACCTGACCGTCGACTTCGAAGAATGCGGCGCGGCACGGTTCGGCCTCGTGCAACGTTTTGCTGATTGCTTGTCTGAGCAAATCAGGCTCGACCGTGCCCTCGATTTTGATGAATAGGCCGAGTTGCCAGTCGGTGCCGGAGCGTCCCGTTTCCTGTGCGAGCCAGATATCCAATTGCCGGCGCGTCAGCGGGAGGGCACGGGCGTCAAATTCCATCCGACCGCCCCTACCCGAAAGGCTTACGCAGTAAAGGCCTTATCCGGTTCCGGGTGCCGCAGATTCCATGGCCGTGTATCGGTGCGACAGCGTGGGACGCGGCCGAAAACCGCCGCGGCTTAGGCCCTGTGGTGAACCGCTTATCCACAGGTGGCGACGTCCGCGGAAGCCCACCCCGGGCGGTGCGGATGGTCGTCGTTGACCTGGACGAATGTGTCGCCGACGGTTTGTTGCTCACCGATTCTCCCCACACGTCTAATCGACATGAGTGGAACAAACCCTAGTGGACCAAAACGGGCTCCAACAGGGGTTTCGGCAAAGTTCTTGATGTTAGCGAGGTGTTAGCCGCGAGTTTCGCGCAGGCGAGTTCACACTGCGAAACCGCTAGGGCCGCAAGCAATCTGGTTTCGTGACCGCCCAAGCCAGGGGTCCGAAAACTGCCGACAACGCTACCGGGTGGATGGCATCGGCGCTACCCGAAACCGCGGAACCGCCGCGGTCAGCGCGCCTGGCCCTGGGTGGCCAGGAAGCCCGCCACGCCACGGACGAGTGCGTCGGCGTACTTCTGCCGGCCATCCGGGGACTCCATCAGCGCCGAATCCACCGGGTTCTTCATGTTGCCGCATTCGACGAGGATCGCGGGGTATTGCGCCAGGTTGAGCCCGGTCAGGTCGGAGCGTCCGTACAGCCCGCCCTGGCCGATGTAGGTGGACGGCGGGATACCGGCGGCCTGCATCTGGTCGCGCATGATCCGCGCGTACTGCACCGACGGTCCGGCCTGCACCTGGTTGAGCGGCGGGGCCGAATAATTGACATGGAATCCGCGCCCGGACGGTGGACCGCCGTCGGCGTGGATGCTCAGGATCGCGTTGGGCCGCAACGAGTTGGCCACGTTGGCGCGCTCGTCGATACACGGTCCGAGGGCGTTGTCGTTGCCGCGGGACAGGGCGGTCCTGACGCCGAGTGCTGTCAGTGCGGCGCGAACCCGCAGCGCGGTGTCCCAGGTGAAGGTGTGTTCCTGGTAACCGCTGTTGGTCGCGGTGCCGCTGGTCTGGCAATCCTTGGTGCCGCCACGGCCGGTCGTGACCTGCCGGCCGATGGACGCGTCGTTGGCGCCGTTGTGGCCGGGATCGATGAAAACGACCATGCCGGCGATGTTGGATGGGGTCGCGGTCGCGGTCGGCACGATCAGGGTCGATGCGGCGACCAGCATGCTGATCGCCGTCTTGATGCCGACACGCCTGCTCACTCGTTGGTCCACGGCGCAAAGGTAACGTCGCGCGGTCTACGCTGGGTGTTTCGAATCGCCCGACATCCACAGGCGAAACCAACTCGAGACCAAGATGCGAAGGGATTGTCATGCAACCCGGAGGCGATATGTCGGCGCTGCTCGCTCAGGCGCAGCAGATGCAACAAAAGCTAATGGAAGCTCAGCAACTGCTCGCGAATGCCGAGATTCGCGGTCAGGCGGGCGGCGGGCTGGTCGAGGCAATCGTCAAAGGCAGTGGTGAGGTCGTCGCGGTCAAGATCGATCCCTCGGTCGTGGACCCCTCGGACGTCGAGACGTTGCAGGACTTGATCGTCGGCGCCATGGTCGACGCCTCCAAGCAGGTCACCAAGATGGCGCAGGAACAGCTGGGATCGCTGACCGCCGGCCTGAGCGCGCCGCCGGCCCCGCCCGCCCCACCGACTCAGATACCGGGGCTCTGACCTCTTAGATGTTCGAGGGACCGGTCCAGGATCTGATCGACGAACTCGGCAAGCTGCCGGGTATCGGTCCAAAGAGCGCGCAGCGCATCGCCTTTCACTTGTTGTCGGTCGAACCGCCGGAGATCGACCGGCTCACCGCCGTGCTGGCGAAGGTCCGCGACGGCGTCCGCTTTTGCGCGGTCTGCGGCAACGTGTCCGATGACGAGCGCTGCCGGATCTGCGGCGATCCGCGCCGGGACGGTTCGCTGGTGTGCGTCGTCGAGGAGCCCAAGGACGTCCAGGCCGTCGAGCGCACGCGCGAATTCCGCGGTCGCTACCACGTGCTGGGCGGCGCGCTGGATCCGCTGTCCGGCGTGGGCCCCGATCAGCTGCGGATCCGCGAGCTGCTCAGCCGCATCGGCGAGCGGGTCGACGGTGTGGATATCACCGAGGTGATCATCGCGACCGACCCCAACACCGAGGGGGAGGCGACGGCCACCTACCTGGTCCGGGTGTTGCGCGACATTCCCGGCCTGACGGTCACGCGGATCGCGTCCGGGCTGCCGATGGGCGGCGACTTGGAGTTCGCGGACGAGTTGACGCTGGGCCGCGCGCTCACCGGCCGCCGGTCCATGGTCTGACCCGTCGGAACGTCACGCGGTCACGACCGTGAAGTTGTCGCTGGCGGCCCACGCTTCTTCGAACGTCGCGACCGAGACCTGCTCGTCGCGGCCCGCGCGGGCGCCGCTGTCATTGAGGTGCACCACACCGGCGTCGTAGTCGATCCCGATGACGACCACGAAGTGGTTTTCCTTGGTGCGGTTGCCCGGCCTGTTCCAGATCACGTTGTCGTTGACCCCGACGATGATCTTGCGGCCGCGATCGAGATCGACAGCCAGCGCTTCGGTGTCCGGGTGAACGGCGCTGGCGTGCACGCCGTAGTGCTCCAACAGCGGGACCAGGTCGCGATTGCTGGTTCGGCCGCCCGGGTGGTAGATCGGCCCGGGGTGGGCCACGCTCGGGATGTTCTCCGCCGCGGCGGTGATCTCGTCCTCGCTGGGCTCGTGGCCGCTGATCTGGCCGATCACGTCGGCGACCGCCATCTCGCCGCAGTCGAGGTCCTGTTGCTGGTAGCGCCAGTAGGGCGCGGCGGCGGCCGGGTCGCCGTGCGTTCCGGCGACGAGGTGTGGGGCGGGAATGCTCGGGGCGGCGTGCGCGATTCCGGCCGCCCAGCCGGCGGCGGCCGCGGCCATCAACGCCGCGAGGGCGCCGAAGCGTACCGCCCTGGCCATGCTTGCGGGGGTGCTGGTCATGGGGACCCTTTCTCGGGCCGCCGCGGGGCGCGTCGGCGTAGCGGAAGGGTGGGCTAGTGCCCTATAAAGAACCTTGTCGCCCAGGTAGGGCGGGTCTGACGTTCCTCAGGCCTTGCTCAACTGGAACGGCCTGGTGAAGGTCTTGCCCGGCTCCGCGCCGCACCCGTCCGAGGCCGTCGTCCGGGCTTCGCCGGCGAGCGACACGGCATCGAAGCTGTAGTCGACGGTCACCGGGGCCTGTGAGATCGATGCGCCGTTCGGGCATGGTGCCTGGGCCGTACCGCTGTGCGTCCAGCGCCCATTGGCCAGGTGGAATTCCCAGCTGATGACGAAGGTCCCGCCATCTTGCGAGGTTGCCCGGGTGCAGTCCGATCCGCAGGGGGCGAAAAGCCAGGCGGTCGATTTGCCGTTGTCCGGATAGAGCACGTTGTACCGGCCGCTCGGGACGTCCGGGTCGGCGTGTGCCGGTGCCGCCGACGCGATGAACGCGGCGAGCAGCGCGCCGCTGGCAGCGATCTTCACGACCGGCACTAGCGCGCCGCCAGTCGTTCGCGGCGCAGCAGGTCCACCTCGGGCAGTCGCAGCGGCGCCAGCTCGCCGACCACCTTGCTCAGCAGCAGGTCGGCTAGCTCCGGGTTGCGGGCCAGACACGGCCCGTGCATGTAGGTCGCGACGACGCTGCCCTGGATCACGCCGTCGAATTCGTCGCCAAGCCGGTTGCCCGCGCCCTTGACCACGGCCCCCAGCGGTGCGGCGGCGGGGCCGAGCACGGTGCCGCCGCGGTGGTTTTCAAAGCCGGTGAGCGGCTGGGTCAGCCCGGCCAGCAGCGGCTTGCTCACCAGTTCGCCGATCGTGCGCGCCTGCTGTGGCGAGGTCGTCGCGTCCAGCAAGCCCACCCCGTCCACCCGCTCTCCCGAGGACGTCTCGTACCAGTGCCCGAGCACCTGGACGGCCGCGCAGATCGACAGCACGGGTGCACCGCGCTGCGCGGCGCGCTGCAGGCCCGGGTACCGCAGCAGGTGACGGGTGGCCAATCGCTGCGCGTAGTCCTCCGCGCCGCCCAGGGTGTAGAGGTCCAGGGACTCCGGCACCGGCTCGTCCAGCGTGATCTCGACGATCTCGGCGGCGATACCCCGCAGCCGCAGTCGTTGCCGCAGCACCACCGCGTTGCCGCCGTCGCCGTAGGTGCCCATCACGTCGGGCAACACCAGCCCGATCCGCACGCTCGACTCAGCCATGACGTCCCAATGCCCGGTGCAGCTGCAGGAAGGCGGTGTAGTTGGCGACGACCTCGACGCGTCCCGGCGGGCAGGACGCGATCGCCGCCAGGGTGTCGTGCACCAGGGTGTGCTCGACGCCGGCGTACCCCAGGCGCACCGCCAGGTCGGTCCCGCGTTCGCCGGCGGCGACAACGGCCGTCTCACCGAAGTGTTCGAAGCGTACGTCCCACAGCCACGACAGATCCTCGCCGTCGGGCACCTGCCCGTTGACCGAGATGACCACCCCGGCCGCGTGTTTGTCGACCATCGACAGCGCCTCCTGCCAGCCGGCCGGATTCTTGGCCAGCAGGATCCGGGCGTCGTGCGGGCCGATCCGCACGGTCCGGTACCGGCCCGCGACCTCGTCCACTCCCGAGACCGCCGCGACGGCGGCCGCGGGGTCGGCGCCCAGCGCGACCGCGGCCGCGACGGCCTGGGCGGCATTGCCGCGATTCACCGCGCCGGGCAGCGCCAGCCGCATCGGCAGGGCCAGCCCGCCGGGCCCGTACAGCGTGCCCCCATCTTCGGGGTCGAACCACCACTGCGGGCTGGGCCGCTTGAAATCGGCGCCGGTGGAATACCAATGGCCCTGCTCGCGGACGATCACCTCGCCGCTGCGCGGGCAGCTGACCGAGTCGTTCGCCCACGTGCCGCCGGCGGCCACCCACACCACGTTCGGGGCGTCGTAGGCGGCCGAGGTCATCAGCACGTCGTCGCAGTTGGCGACGACGACGGCGTTCGGGTGACGGGCCAGCCCCGCGCGCAGCGTGCGCTCGATGACGTTGATCTCGCCGACCCGGTCCAGCTGATCGCGCGACAGGTTCAACAACACGATGACGCTCGGTTCGACGGCATCGGAGACGTGCGGCACGTGCATCTCGTCGACTTCCAGGGCCGCCAGCCCCGCGTCACGGTCGGCGGCCAGCGCGGCGACCAGGCCGGCGTCCATGTTGGCGCCCTCGGCGTTGGTGGCGACCGGTCCCAGCGTGCCGAGAGCGGCCGCGGTCATCCGGGTGGTCGTGGACTTGCCGTTGGTGCCGGTGACGATGACCGTGCGCCGGCCCGTGCCGAGCTGGCGCAGCACCGAGCGGTCCAGTGTCATCGCGACCAGGCCACCGATCATCGCGCCGGCGCCGCGCCCGGTCATCCGCGACGCCCAGCGCGCGCTCGCTCCTGCGGCGAGGGCCAGACGTGCGCGGGTGGTGACCACCCGCGCAGTTTAAGGGTGGCCGCTCGGATCCAACTAACCGCCGACACGGCCGCGCAGCGGCGCGGTGATGTCGGTCAGACGTGCGATTCTTCGTCTATGAGCCCCACAAATCCGACGCCCTGGGGCCGGCCCGCGAGCCATCCGGATGCGGGTTGGGCCGTCATCGATGTCGAGACCTCGGGTTTCCGTCCCGGTCAGGCCCGGGTCATCAGCCTGGCGGTGCTCGGGCTCGACACCGAGGGCCGCGTCGAGCAGTCCGTCGTCAGCCTGCTCAACCCCGGGGTGGATCCCGGTCCCACGCACGTGCACGGGCTGACCGCCGCCATGCTCGAGGATCAGCCCCAGTTCGGCGACATCGTCGGTGACGTGATCGAGGTGCTGCGCGGGCGCACGCTGGTGGCCCACAACGTCGCCTTCGACTACGCGTTCCTGGCCGCGGAGGCCGAGCTCACCGGCATCGCACTGCCCGTCGACAGCGTCATGTGCACGGTCGAGCTGGCCCGTCGGCTCAACCTCGGTGTCGAGAACCTGCGATTGGAGACCCTTGCCACGCATTGGGGCGTGACCCAGGAGCGGCCACACGACGCCTTCGACGACGCCCTGGTGCTCACGGGTGTGCTCGCGTCCGCGTTGGGACGGGCCCGCGAACTCGACATCTGGTTGCCGGTGCGCCCCGTCACGCGCCGTCGCTGGCCCAACGGCCGGGTCACCCACGACGAGCTGCGCCCGCTGAAGGCGCTGGCCTCGCGGATGCCGTGCCCCTTTCTCAATCCCGGGCCGTATGTCCGCGGCCGGCCGCTGGTCCAGGGCATGCGGGTGGCGCTGGCTGCCGAGGTGCGGCGCACCCACGAGGAACTCGTCGAGCGGATCCTGCACGCCGGGCTGGCCTACACCGATGTGGTCGACCGCGAGACCTCACTGGTGGTGTGTAACGCCCCCGCCCCCGAGCAGGGCAAGGGCTACCAGGCTCAGCAGCTGGGTGTGCCGGTGGTGTCCGACGCGCAGTTCATGGCCGGCGTGGGCACCGTGGTCGGAGGCACCAGCATGGAGGAGTTTGTCGACGCTGCCAGCGCCGACGACCAGCTTGCGCTGTTCTAACTGCTCCGACTGCCGACCAGATCGTTCCCGGATTCAGCATATTCTCAGCTGGCACCCGGCAACTCCCCAGCCGTTGGGCAGAGGCTGATCGTTACTATCGGCGGGCCATTACGGAGCGCAAACACGGGCTGCGCGTGGCGTTTTGGGGAAACGATCGAAAAGAAACGCCGCATTGGGGCAGTTCTCGTCGCGGCAGTGAGGAAATCTGTGGTGAGTGGACCGTTGGCGGATTTCGCCGTCGATCGGCGGGTATTGCTGATCACCGGGATTGCGCTGTGCATCGGCGCCCTATCGGCGGGGGTGGCATGGTGTCTGGTCCAGTTGATCGGACTTGTCACCAATCTTGTTTTCTACCATAGATTTTCGGATGCTCTGGTGTCACCCGCCGCCAATGAGCATCCATGGTGGCTGATCCTGGGTGCGCCGGTTGCCGGCGGTTTGGTGATCGGCTTGATGGCTCGGTACGGGTCGGATCAGGTCCGCGGCCACGGCATGCCCGAGACCATCGAGGTGATCCTCACCGGCAGCAGCCGGGTCGAACCCAAAGTCGCTGTGTTAAAGCCAATCTCGGCGGCCATCAGTATCGGTACCGGCGGCCCGTTCGGCGCGGAGGGGCCGATTGTCATGACCGGCGGCGCGATGGGTTCGGTTGTCGCCCAGTTCCTGCATTTGACCGCGGATGAGCGAAAGATCCTGCTCGCCTCCGGCGCTGCGGGCGGCATCGCGGCCACCTTCAATGCTCCGCTGGCGTCCATCTTGTTGGCGGTCGAGTTGCTGCTGTTCGAATTCCGGCCTCGCAGCCTGGTCCCGGTCGCCGGTTCGGTCGCCGTCGCCACCGTTACGCGGCTATTCATCATGGGCGGCGCGCCGATATTTCCCGTCGCTGCACGGATGGCCGAAGTGCATTGGCAAATAGATGTTTTGGCGGTCGCGGTCGGAATCGCCGGCGCCGCAGTGGCCATCGGCGCGACGCACTTGGTCTATTGGGCCGAGGGCGCTTTTCCGCGCCTGCCGATCCACTGGATGTGGTGGCCGGCGATCGGCGGTCTGATCATCGGCGTGGGCGGGCTGATTGAACCGCGCGCTCTCGGGGTTGGTTACAACGTGATCGATGCGCTCCTCACCGGGCATGCTGGCCTGTCGCTGATCGTCGGCATCCTCGTGGTGAAGACGGCAATCTGGGCTCTGTCGCTCGGCTCGGGAACTTCGGGTGGTGTTTTCGCTCCGGTGTTCATGATCGGCAGTGCGCTCGGAGCATTCCTCGGGCACTGGTTTCCGCACGTGTTTCCAGGTTTCTGGGCGATGTTGGGCCTGGCGGCCGTGGTTTGCGGCATCATGCGGGCACCGCTGGCCGCCATCATGTTCACCCTGGAACTCACCCGAGCCTGGCCCGCGATGCTCCCGGTGATCATCGCCACGATCACCGCCTACGTGATATCCGTTCTGGTGCTGGCGCGTTCGGTGCTCACCGAGAAGATCGCCCGCAGCGGGATGCACCTCACCCGTGATTACACAACGGACCCGCTGGAAGCATTCCTGGTCGGCGAAGTGGTGCGTCCCGGGCCGTCGCCCACACCGGCGGGCGCCTCGATCAGCTCGCAGGCCACCTTGCGGCACGCGGCGAATGTCTTCGCCGAATCGGACGGCCGGCCACTGCGCGTGATATCGCCGGACGGCTGCGACCAAGGCCATCTGCTGATGAAGGATTTGCTCACCGCCCGCCTGCACGATCTCAACGAAGACACCGAACGGACACGGCACCTGACCCCGTACTTCCCCCGGCCGCCGCAGAGTGCGGTGCGACGCTGGGCATCGGCTCGGCGCAACGGCCGTGCGAGCTAACCGGCGCTCCTCGCGGTACCTCAGGGTCCGCCGCGCCAGTGTTCGATGCGATGGTGGTCCGGCATAAAGCCGTGGTCGACTCCCCACAGCACGGCCTGAGTCCGGCTCGCCACACCGATCTTGCGGTAAACGCTTCGGATATAGGACTTCACGGTGTTGGGACTGAGATAAGTCAGCCGCGCCACTTCGGCGTTGCTCTTGCCCTGGGTTATCAGCGCCAGGATCTCCGCCTCCCGGTCGCTGAGTCCTTCACCGCGTCCGGGCCAGTCGAGACCCAGTGCGCTGCGCGCCCGCGGCGGAGCCTCGCTTATCACCGTCTCACCGGCATGCACCGCCTCTAACGCTGCCACCAGTTCTCTAGCCGGCAACGCCTTCGACAGGTAACCATCGGCGCCCTTGTCGCGCGCGTGGCGAATCAGATCGGGGTGAAAGTTCCAGGTGTACACCACAACTCGGGCCGCACGGGGATTCGCCGCCAGCTCGGCGATCTCGTCGTAATCCGATTCGGGCTGTGCGAACGAGTCGTACATGACGATGTCGACGGTGTCGTCCAGGGACATGTTCGAGTCCAGTTCGGCGACGACGATGCGGTCTTTGTATCGGTCGAACATGTTGGCCACGCCCATCACGACGACGTCGTAGTCGTCGACCAGCGCCACCGTGATCGGTTCTGCGTTACGAGCGGCCATGGGCGTAGAACTTACCCCCCTAGGGGTGTAGTGCCACCACCCTTTGGGGTTGTTGTCTGGGAGATGTGTCGGGCATCCGCTCGGCCACGCAGGTACGAAACGCCGCTTGCGGCACAACGCGAAAGGCTCGCATCATGATCGGACTTATCGTTACCCTCCTCGTCGTCGGGCTCGTCGCCGGAGCGCTGGCGCGGTTGCTGGTTCCCGGCAACCAGCCGATGTCGATTCTGTCGACGATGGCCTTGGGGATCGTCGGCTCGTTCGTCGGTGGCTTCCTCGGCTATGTGCTCTTCCACAAGGATGCTGAGCAGGGCTTTTTTCAGCCCGCCGGACTCATCGGGTCCGTTATCGGCGCTGTGATCGTGTTGCTGATCTGGACTCGGGTCGGCGCCCGCACCTCCGGGCGAATTCGCTGAGGTCCACATCCACCCGCCGCGTAAGCGACCCGCTCGGCACAATTGGTGCGGAGCGGGTCGCGTCGCGGGTTATCGATCGGCGGGCAACAGGATGGTCTTGCCCGGCAACCGGCCGGCGTCGGAGGCTTCGTGGACCGCGGCGGCCTGGTTCAGCGGGCGACGCTCGGCGACGTCGATGCGCAGCTGGCCGGCGTCTACCCGGCTGACCAGGTCGGCCAACTGCCTCGCGTCGCTGCGGACGAATATCCGCTGCGCACGGACGTTTCGGCCGGTGTCCTCCGTCCCCGACGTCATGGTGCCGACGTAGAAGCCGCCGTCGGCGACCACGTCGACGAGCGCTTCGGTTTCCTGGGGCGTGGTGCTCACCAGGTTGAACACCACATCAAACGGGCCCCCGGCGACGGCGATCGGTGTCTGCGTGTAGTCGATGTAGCCGATGATCCGGTCGGCTCCGTATGCACGTAGCCGGTCCGCGCTGCGCGCCGATGCGGTAGCCGTGACGATGGCACCGGCGTGTTTGGCGAGCTGGACGGCGTAGCCACCGACCGCTCCGCCCGCGCCGTTGATCAGGATGGTCTGCCCGGCCTGCAGGCCCGCCATCTCGAACAGTGCCTGCCACGCCGTCAAGCCGACGGTCGGCAGCGCGGCCGAATCCGCCAGGCTCCCGGTCCGCGGCGCCGGCGCCAACGCCTCCGCCGGTGCCAGCACGTACTCGGCGGCGGCACCGTCGGCATCCATCGGAAGCAACGCCACGACCGCGTCACCGACGCTCCAGCCTGTTACGCCGCCGCCGAGCTCGGCGACCGTGCCCGCGACGTCGATCCCCGGCACGTGCGGGAAGGTGATCTCGTACACCTCGGACAGGTAGCCGCCGCGGATGCCCGCGTCGACCGGATTGAACGACGTCCCGGCCACTTTCACCAGAACTTGGCCGGCGCCCGGAGTCGGTCGCTGGACCTCGGAGTACTCCAGCACCTCGCTGCTGCCG
This sequence comes from Mycobacterium sp. NGS40, assembly GCF_059812735.1. Classification (NCBI taxonomy): domain Bacteria; kingdom Bacillati; phylum Actinomycetota; class Actinomycetes; order Mycobacteriales; family Mycobacteriaceae; genus Mycobacterium; species Mycobacterium sp. NGS40. The sequence continues at coordinate 31,874 of NZ_JCALDG010000005.1, read as the reverse complement.
TACCGGTGGTAAAGCACTGCCTTCATGATCTTCTCCGTTCCTTGTTTGCTTCGAGATTGAAGCAGTTACCCATGCAGTAACTTGCTTCGAGATCGAAGCAATCCCGAGATAACTGTGGCCTTCGTCTCTTTGCTTCGACATCGAAGCAGTACGATCGCGGCATGGTCGAACCACTCAAGCCGGAGCAAATGCGGACGTACTTCGCCCTCACCGAGGCGGTCAGCCTGCTTCAGTACGCGGTGCGCCAGCAGCTACAGGCCGAAGGCGATCTCAGCTACGTGCAGTTCGAGATTCTGGCCCACCTCGCCGACGCCGACGGGCAACTGACCATGACCGATCTGGCGGACAGAGTGGTCTACAGCCGCAGCGGCCTCACCCATCAGGCGGGACTGTTGGAGAAAGCGGGGCTTATCGCTCGCGCGGCCAGTCCGCATGATCAGCGGGCGACCATCGTCGATATCACCGAGGCGGGCCGGGCTCGTCTCACCAAAGTGCTACCCGGGCACATCGAGGTGGTGCGCGGTTTGCTGTTCGATCCGCTGTCAGACGGCGACGTCAGCAACCTCGGCGACATCATGAGCAGGGTTCGCGACCATATGCGAGCCCGCCCGCCCCGCTCCGTTGTCAGCCGCGCGATGCGCGGTTGACCGCAGACACCACAGCACGCAGCGACGCGGTGGTGATCGACGGCGCGATGCCAACCCCCCACACCGTGCGGCGCTCGCCGTTTGCATGCCGACCCGCTTCCCCCGGCTGCGCCGCGCTCGCGATCGGCATGGCGTTTGCATGCCGACCCGCTTCCCCCGGCTGCGCCGCGCTCGCGATCGGCATGACCACCGACGCCTCCACATACGCCGCGGCCTGCGCGTCGTCGCCGGAGCTCATCGCGTGTTCGGAGTAGTCGAGGACGGCGACGTCGAACCCGACATCGCCCAGCGCGTGGACGAACGCGGCGAGCGGACCGTTGCCGGCACCGGTGATCTCGGTCTCCGCCCCGTTGATCTTGACGGTCGCGGCGATCCGGGTGGTGCCGCCGTCTTCCTCCGAGGCGTCGACGCGCTGCTTGATCCGTTCCAGCGGCAGGATCGGCGCCAGGTACTCCTCGGAGAACGCGTCCCACATCTCCTTCGGCGACACCTCACCACCCTCGCCATCAGCGATCTTCTGGATCACCTGCGAGAACTCGATCTGCAGCCGCCGCGGCAGGGCCAGGCCGTGGTCGGCCTTCATGATGTAGGCCACCCCGCCCTTGCCGGACTGCGAGTTGACCCGGATCACCGCCTCGTAGGTGCGCCCGACATCGCGCGGGTCGATCGGCAGATACGGCACCTGCCAGAGCATGTCCTCGACGTCGGTGTCCGCGGCGTCGGCGTCCGCCTTCATCTGGTCCAGGCCCTTGTTGATGGCGTCCTGGTGGCTGCCCGAGAACGCGGTGTAGACCAGATCGCCGCCGTAGGGGTGCCGCTCGTGCACCGGCAGCTGGTTGCAGTACTCGACCGTGCGGCGGATCTCGTCGATGTTGGAGAAGTCGATCTGCGGGTCCACACCGCGGGAGAACAGGTTCAGCCCCAGCGTCACCAGGCACACGTTTCCGGTGCGCTCACCATTGCCGAACAGGCAGCCCTCGATCCGGTCGGCACCCGCCTGGTAGCCCAATTCGGCTGCCGCCACGGCGGTTCCGCGGTCGTTGTGCGGATGCAGGCTCAGAATCACCGACTCCCGGTTGGCCAGGTTTCGGCTCATCCACTCGATCGAGTCGGCGTAGACGTTGGGTGTCGCCATCTCCACGGTGGCGGGCAGATTGAAGATGATCGGGTGCTCCGGCGTCGGCGCGATGATTTCGCCGACGGCGTCGCAGACCTGCTTGGCGTACTCCAATTCCGTTCCGGTGTAGGACTCCGGCGAGTATTCGAAGCGCCATCGCGTGTCCGGGTATTTGGCCGCCTCTTCGACGCACTTGCGCGCGCCGTCGGTGGCGATGGCCTGTACCGCGGCGCGGTCGGCGCGAAATACCACGCGGCGCTGCAGGATTGACGTCGAGTTGTAGAAGTGCACGATCGCGCGGTGCACGCCGCGGCACGCCTCGAAGGTGCGCTCGATCAGTTCCGGACGGCATTGCGTCAGCACCTGGATGGTGACGTCGTCGGGAATCGCGCCGTCGGTGATGATCTCGCGCACGAAGTCGAAGTCGGTTTGGCTGGCCGACGGGAACCCGACTTCAATCTCCTTGTAGCCCATGGCAACCAGTAGGTCGAACATGCGGCGTTTGCGGGCCGGGCTCATCGGGTCGATCAGTGCCTGGTTGCCATCGCGCAGATCCACCGCGCACCACAGCGGTGCCTGGCTGGTGACGCGGTCGGGCCAGGTGCGGTCGGCGAGCCGGATGGCCTCCACCTCGTCAGCGAAGGGGCGGTATCGGTTGACCGGCATCGACGAGCCGCGCTGCGGATTCCACGCGGGCTGATCGGGTCGGATCGGGCCCGCGGGCTTCGTCACGGTGCGGGCTGAGGTGTATGCGTCCGGGTTGGCGGGCTGCGAAAAGTTGGTCACGGTTATTGCTCCGGGTGTCAGAAGGGACTTCAGACCGGCGCATCGCGAACACCCGCGACGGGAAGCCGGTCTGGATCAGACCCCGTCGCGGCGTCCGAGAAGGAGCACCCGCTGCACGCTGTGAACTCTACCGCGATCGGTGCCCAGGCGAAAACTACGCCCAATCGAACCCAAAACCGCAGGCTGCGGCACCCGCCAGCGGGTCTAAAAACAAGATGCGCCGCCACGTATCCTGTTGTGAACTTGAACCACGTCTGTGGGTGCGGAAGGGCAGGCAGGAAAACAGTGGCGCTCGTCGTACAAAAGTACGGCGGATCCTCGGTGGCCGACGCCGATCGGATCCGTCGTGTCGCGGAACGCATCGTCGAGACCAAAAAACAGGGCAACGACGTCGTCGTCGTGGTCTCGGCGATGGGTGATACCACCGATGACCTGCTGGATCTGGCCCAGCAGGTGTGCCCGGTGCCGCCGGCTCGCGAACTGGACATGCTGTTGACCGCCGGCGAGCGGATCTCCAACGCGCTGGTGGCCATGGCGGTCGAATCGCTCGGGGCTCGCGCCCGCTCGTTCACCGGGTCGCAGGCCGGGGTGATCACCACCGGCACGCACGGCAACGCGAAGATCATCGACGTCACGCCGACGCGATTGCAGTCCGCGCTCGAGCAGGGCGACGTCGTGTTGGTCGCGGGCTTCCAGGGTGTGAGCCAGGACAGTCGCGATGTGACCACGCTGGGCCGCGGCGGCTCCGACACCACGGCCGTGGCGCTGGCCGCGGCGCTGCACGCCGACGTCTGCGAGATCTACACCGACGTAGACGGCATCTTCAGTGCCGACCCGCGCATCGTGCCCAACGCCCGCAAGCTCGACACCGTGACCTTCGAGGAAATGCTCGAGATGGCCGCCTGCGGCGCCAAGGTGCTGATGCTGCGCTGCGTGGAGTACGCCCGTCGCTACAACCTTCCGGTGCACGTCAGGTCGTCGTACTCGGACAAGCTAGGCACCGTCGTTGTCGGATCGATCAAGGACATATCCATGGAAAGCCCCCTTCTGACCGGCGTCGCCCACGACCGTAGCGAGGCCAAGGTGACGGTCGTCGGCATCCCGGACATCCCCGGGTATGCGGCCCGCGTCTTCCGGGCCGTCGCCGAGGCCGACGTGAACATCGACATGGTGCTGCAGAACGTGTCCAAGGTCGAGGACGGCAAGACCGACATCACGTTCACCTGCTCACGCGACAGCGGGCCCACCGCGGTGGCCAAGCTGGACGCCCTCAAGGACGAGATCGGCTTCACCCAGCTGCTCTACGACGACCACATCGGCAAGGTGTCGCTGATCGGGGCGGGTATGCGCAGCCACCCCGGCGTGACCGCGACCTTCTGTGAGGCGCTGGCCGAGGTGGGCGTCAACATCGAACTGATCTCCACCTCCGAGATCCGGATCTCGGTGCTGTGCCGCGACACCGAACTAGACAAGGCCGTCGTGGCGTTGCACGAGGCGTTCGGCCTCGGCGGCGAGGAAGAGGCCACGGTGTATGCGGGGACGGGTCGATAGATATGGGCGCCGATAGGCTCGCAATTGGTGTAGTGGGCGCCACCGGCCAGGTGGGCCAGGTGATGCGCAGCCTGCTGGACGAGCGCGACTTCCCGGCGAGCACGGTGCGGTTCTTCGCGTCCGCCCGCTCGCAGGGCCGCAAGCTGGAATTCCGCGGCCAGGAGATCGAGGTCGAGGACGCCGCGACGGCGGATCCGAGCGGCCTGGACATCGCGCTTTTCTCGGCCGGCAAGACGATGTCGCTGGTGCAGGCCCCGCGGTTCGCCGCGGCCGGGGTGACCGTGATCGACAACTCGTCGGCCTGGCGCAAGGACCCCGAGGTGCCGTTGGTGGTCTCCGAGGTGAACTTCGCACGCGATGCGGCCAACCGGCCGAAGGGCATCATCGCCAACCCGAACTGCACCACGATGGCCGCGATGCCGGTGCTGATGCCGCTGCACGAGGAAGCTGGGTTGCAGCGCCTGGTGGTGTCGAGCTACCAGGCGGTATCCGGCAGCGGGTTGGCCGGTGTCGAGGAGCTGGCGACGCAGGCACGCGCGGTGATCGACGACGCCGAGCAGCTGGTGCACCATGGTCATGCGCTGCAGTTTCCGGCGCCGAAGACCTATGTCGCGCCGATCGCCTTCAACGTGCTGCCGCTGGCCGGTTCGTTGGTGGACGACGGTTCCGGGGAGACCGACGAGGACCAGAAGCTACGGCACGAGAGCCGCAAGATTCTCGGCATTCCCGATCTGCTGGTGAGCGGGACCTGCGTGCGGGTTCCGGTGTTCACCGGTCACTCCCTGTCGATCAACGCCGAGTTCGCCCGGCCCCTCTCACCCGAGCGGGCCCGAGAATTGCTCAGCGCCGCCCCTGGGGTGAAAGTGGTCGACGTGCCAACAGCTTTGGATGCCGCGGGCGTCGACGACTCGTTGGTGGGCCGGATTCGCCACGACCCCGGGGTGCCCGACGGGCGTGGTCTGGCGCTGTTCGTCTCGGGGGACAACCTGCGCAAGGGGGCTGCGCTCAACACCATTCAGATCGCCGAGCTGCTCGCCGCGCAGCTGTGACCCGCGGGTGAGCGGCGCGCGGGTATCGCTGCTCACTGCGCTGTTTTTGCTTGGGCCGCAAGCTGTTTCGATCGCACGCGCCGATCCTCCGGCGCCTGTCCCGCAGCCGATAGTGCAGCCATTGGCGCCCGGCCAGGTGTTGCGAATGGGTCCGACGGCCGGAACCGGCACTCCTACAGGCGATTACGGTGTCGGCGCCACTGATCTCTGCGAATTCCTGGAGTTTCCGACCGAACTGCTGCAGGTCTGCGGCGATAGCTTCGCCGGGCAGGGCGTGGGGTTCGGCGGCTGGTACGCGCCGATCGCGCTGCATGTCGACACGTCGTCGGTCGACGATCCCGCCGGGGTGCGCTACACCGGCGTCACCGGAACCACCAAGCCGCTGCTGGCCGACCCAACGCCTTCGGGGGATTCGCAACTGCCCGCCGGAGTCGTGCAGATCAACCGGCGTAACTACCTGATGGTCACCACGACAAAGGATCTCAAGCCGCAGAACTCTCGGTTGGTGGTAGCCGAAGCGGCGCGCGGGGGATGGCAGACAGTAGCCGGGTCGAAGCGCGACGCCACCTATCAGGGTGGTTCGCAGACCCAGATCAGCGGGTATTACGACCCGATTCCGACCGGTGACTCGCCCAGTGGCTGGGTGTATATCGTGGCCAACAGCTTCACCCGCAGTCAGTCGGTGGTGCTGTATCGGGTTGCGCCGCAGAACTTTACGGACCGTTCGCGATGGCAGGGCTGGGCGGCCGGGTCCACCGGCGGTTGGAACAAGGCGCCGACGCCGCTGTGGCCCGACCAGGTAGGGGAGATGTCCGTCCGGCAGATCGACGGAAAAACAGTGCTGTCCTACTTCAACGCCAGCAACGGCAACATGGAGGTCCGGGTGGCCAACGACCCGACGTCGCTGGGCGAGGCGCCGGTGACCACGGTCGTACAGCACGACGAATGGCCCGAGCCGGCGGAGAGCCTGCCGCCGCCGTCCGACAACCGGCTCGCGCAACCATATGGCGGCTACATATCGCCTGGTTCCACGCTCGACGAGCTGCGAATCTTCGTCAGCCAGTGGGACACTCGCGCGCGGGTGTCCGCGCCGTATCGGGTGATCCAGTTCGCGGTGAACCCGTTCAAACCGGAATAGGTCCTCAGCCGGCCGCCTCGGCGAGACCCGCGGCAAGGTCGGCACCGGAGATGCCCCGAACCCATTCCGCGAGTCCCGCCGGGTTGAGCTGCGGTTGGATCCCCGCCGTCCCGGCCGGGCCCGGCGTGGCCGCTGCCGCGGGTGCCGCCCCGACGCTGCTCGACGAGACGCTGGCGATCGGGGTGGTGGTGATGGAAACGACGCCTTGCAGGTTGGTGATGGTGGCGCCACCTGCGTCGACCGTGACGGTAACGGCCGAATTGCCGACGGCTGCGACAACACTGAGCGCTGAGGCATTACCTGGGACGGTTACCGAGCCACTGACAACCGTGCCTTCGACGGCCTGACCGGCGGCGACCGGGGCGAGCGTGACGGGATTGGCGCCGGCGGTCAGTGTGGCACCCGCGGGGTAGACGACGCCGTCCGACGTGATGGCGCCGCTGTCGAAATTGAGGATGATGCTGCTACCGGCGTTGAGGATGATCGAGGATTCGCTGCCGACCGCGGTGCCGGGTGTAGCGGTCACACTGCCGCTGCTGATGTAGGCGTCAGAGCCCGGTTCCAGGGTCACGGTGCTGCCGGCCGGCGCGGTCACGGTATCACCAACAGGGACGTTGGTCGAGGCGACCTGAGTCGCCTGCGACGAAGCCAGTTGGATCGAGGATTGCGCGCGGCCGCTGGTTGCGTCGGCAGCGGCCCGCGCGGCCGCGTCGGCCTGGCCGTTCGGGTTGGTGGTCTGCGATGGTTCGGCGAAAGCTTCCAGGGTGCCGGCGGTTTCGGACGCGGCGGCATAGCCGTACATGGCCGCGGCGTCCTGGCTCCACATCTGCATATACTGCGCTTCGGTCGCCGCGATCGATGGGGTGTTCTGCCCGAAGAAGTTCGACGCGACCAGCACCATCAGCCGCATCCGGTTCTCCACGATGACCGGCGGGGGCACCGTCATACTGAACGCGACCTCGTAGGCGGCTGCCGCGGCGTACGCCCGGGCGGCGGTCTGTGCAGCCTGCGCGGCACTGACGTGTAGCCACGTCACTTGGCGGGTCGCCGCGGCGACCATCCTCATCGACGAGGGGCCCGACCACCGCCCGCTCAGCGCGGCGATCTCCGATGAGTAGCCGCCGGCGGCGGACTCCAGCTGTGCGGCCACCGCCGCCCAGTTCGCCGCCGCCGCCAGCATTGGCCCCGAGCCGGGCCCGGTGTACATCAGTCCCGAGTTGACCTCCGGCGGCAGCAAACCAAAGTCCATGCCTTATCCCTTTTTTGAGCTAAGAGCGACCGTTTGCTCGGCACCCTAACGTGTGTCTAATAAGGCTGAGGTGAACGCGCGGTGATCCCCCGCTGAAGCCCGAAAACCGTGGTGCGCCGCAAGCGTTGCCTGGCCCGGCTGGAGCCAGCCGGGCGCCGTGGCCCCAGACCCGGAACGCTTGCGAGATCTGCGGACTGGTGCCTGTTGTGCACTAATACAGCGAAGAGGGCCGTACGCCGTCCATCTGATCGCCGCGCTAGGAGGTTGTGCAGCAATGGATTTTGCAACAATTCCGCCAGAATTCAACTCTGGCCAGTTGTATGCCGGCCCTGGAGCGGGCTCGCTGCTGGCCGCTGCGGCGGCCTGGGACGAGCTGGCCGCTGAGTTGCACATGGCGGCGGCGGGTTACACATCGGTGATCGCCGGGCTGGTTGCCGGGCCCTGGCTGGGTCTGGCATCCGCGTCGATGGCGGCCGCTGCTGCTCCCTATGTGGCTTGGATGCGCAGCGCTGCCGGCCAGGCCGAGCAGGCCGCCAGTCAGGCCAAAGCGGCTGCGGCCGCGTACGAGGTGGCGTTTGCGGCGGTGGTGCCCCCGCCGGTGATCGCGGCAAACCGCAGCACGCTGAAGGCGCTGGTGGCGACGAACATTTTCGGGCAGAACACCCCGGCGATCGCCGTCACCGAGACCGGCTACGCCGAGATGTGGGCACAGGACGCCGCGGTGATGTACAGCTATGCCGGGCTGTCGGCGGCCGCGACGACGCTGACTCCGTTCACCCCGTCACCGCAAAGTACCCGCCCGGGCGGGTACAGCGACCAAGCCGACGCGCTCGCGCGGACCACGGCCACGTCGGCCGCCACCGAGACCCAGACGGCGCTGGCGCAATTGAGTTCGGACGTGCCCACGACGCTGCAGGCGCTTGCTTCGTCCCCGACCTCCACAGCCGGCGCGGTGTCACCCGCGTCGGGAATCTTCGACGCGCTGCAGAGCCTGGACCTGATATCGCCTTCGACGTTCTTCGAGCCCGCGAGCCTGGGTGTCGCGACGAGCGAATTGGGTACCGCGTCGGGGGCATGGGCCGACGCCGCGAAAGCCGATACCGAGATCGAGGCCGCCGGCCGCGAAATCGCCGACGACCAGGATGCGCTCACCCGTCAAATCTCGGGTGCCGAGATGCGGATCTTGGGCAGGTTCGATCAGTTGGGGACCGTCGGCCAGGCGGCCTCGGCAGGGTTGGGACAGGCCGCCACGATCGGGGCGTTATCGGTGCCGCCCGGCTGGACCACCGCGGCACCGCAGCTCCGATTGGCCACGCTGGCGTTGCCGGCGACCGGCCTGGGCGCCGTGCCGGAAGCCTTCGCCGCCGGCCCGGCTGCCGTGTTCGGTGAGATGACCCTGGCAAGCATCGCCGGCCAGGCGATCAACGGCACGGTGAGTCCGGCTCGCCGTGAGCGTGTCGGGGCGGCTGCTCATCCATACTCGCCGGGCCCGTCCGCCGCGGCTGGCCAGATCAGCGGTATCGCCTCCGACATGCGTGAATTCGCTGAGCTTTTGGGCAAACTCGGTGATCTGCGCGACTCGGGGCTGCTGACCGACGAGGAGTTCAACGAGCAGAAACAACGCCTGCTCAGCCGACTCAGCTGAGCCGAACCGCCCGCGCGACGACTGGTTCATTTCCCCCATTCGGCGCCGACGAGGCTGGGCGCCCACTCGGTCGGCCATTTCGGCGTCGAGCTGGGACCGAATACCGGCGGTTTCAGCCGCTGAGCAGGGGTTTCGGCTCACAGCTGCTACATAAGTAGCGCATAGCCAGAACCATTGTTTACCCCCGCATCATTTGTCTCATGAGTGAAACATCTGAAACCCCCACTGTGCGGTCCTCGACCGCAACGGCACCGGCGCCTGCCGAGCCAGTCGTCGTCCACCGGACCCCCAGGGTCTTCCAAGCCGCGGCTTACGTCGCCATCGCCGCCGGGACCGTGTTCATCATCGCGGTCATCTTCTTCACCGGCTTCCTGCTCGGTAAGTCGACCGGGCACCACGGCCACGGCCACCACCACAAGCACCACGCGATGGTGCATCCCCACCGATTCGGCGGTCCGGGTGGCCCCGGCGGTCCGGGTTGGCCCGGTGCGAACCAGCAGCCGGGTGGACCCGGGGCCGTAACCCCCGGTGCTCCGGGGCCCAGCCAGGTTCCGTCCTCGGTCGCGCCGTCTCGCACGCCGTAGCCCAGACCCCAACCATTCAGATGCTCACGGAGTAATAGGAGGACTCCGGGGGGCCACTAATTCACACGCACTGGCCCGGCGCTCACCAGAGCGCCGGGCTACCAGTGGTTTCGCCGCAACCCGCTCGCTGATCGCATTCGGATTAATTCACAGCAACTTTGTCGCCGGAATCTGTTGCAGCAGTTGCATTCAGGGGCAGTATTCAAGCCATGAGTGAAACACCTGAACGCGGGATACAGCCGGCGGCCGTCGACACGGCTGCGCCCCCACCGCCGCATCTGGTCAAGCCACCCAAGGTCTATACGGCCGCGGCGTGGGTGGTGATCGTGGCGGGAATCGTCTTCATCTTGTCGGTCGTCTTCTTTTCCGGCGCCATGATCTTCGGATATCACAACCACCACTGCCGCCATCACCACGGCCAGATGTGGAAGCCCGGTGGCCCGGGCGGCCCCGGACCGTGGCAGTACGGCGGCCCGGGGGGCCCCGGAATGATGCCGCCCTACCAGTACGGTCCGCCTCCGGGATACGGCCCGGGTGGTCCCGGCGGCCCCGGCGCCGGCCCGACTGCTCCGGCCGCGCCCGCTCCCGCGACCAGTGCCCCCGCGCCACGTCCCTAGCACCGGTATCGCGAACGGCCCGGCGTCCCGCGAAGAGATGCCGGGCCGTTTCCTGCCCTGAACGCGCTTGCCACCGATTTGGGTTCACACTGGATGGGTACACGTCGCACGGCCCTCGGATTCAGTCCACTTAGCGAGGAGATGGCGAGATGACGGAGCGCTTCACCACGACCGATGCGGGCATTGCCGCGCCCAGTGACGACCAGTCGTTGACGGTCGGTCCCGACGGTCCGATCCTGCTGCAGGACCACTACCTGATCGAGCAGATGGCGCAGTTCAATCGGGAACGCATCCCGGAGCGTCAGCCGCACGCCAAGGGTGGTGGCGCCTTCGGTCATTTCGAGGTGACCAATGATGTCAGCCAGTACACCCGGGCCGCGGTATTCCAGCCCGGCACCAAAACCGAGATGCTGGGCAGGTTTTCGACCGTGGCCGGCGAACGCGGCAGCCCAGACACCTGGCGCGACCCGCGCGGCTTCGCGCTGAAGTTCTACACGACCGAGGGCAATTTCGACATGGTCGGCAACAACACGCCCGTGTTCTTCATGCGCGACCCGATGAAGTTCCAGCACTTCATCCGTTCCCAAAAGCGGATGCAGGCAACGAATTTGCGTGACCACAACATGCAGTGGGACTTCTGGAGCCTGTCGCCGGAATCCGCGCACCAGGTGACCTGGTTGATGGGCGATCGGGGAATCCCCAAGACGTGGCGCAATATGAACGGCTACAGCAGCCACACCTACAGCTGGATCAACGCCGGCGGTGAGATCTTCTGGGTGAAGTATCACTTCATCACCGATCAGGGCATCGAGTTCCTGACCCAAGAGGACGCCGACCAATTGGCCGGTGAGGACGGCGATTACCACCAGCGGGACCTCTACGACTCGATCGAGAGTGGCAACTTCCCGAGCTGGACGCTGAAGATGCAGATCATGCCGTACGAGGAGGCCAAGACCTACCGGATCAACCCGTTCGACCTCACGAAGGTATGGCCGCACGGCGACTACCCGCTGATCGACGTCGGCAAGATGACGTTGAACCGCAACGTCACCGACTACCACACCGAGATCGAGCAGGCCGCGTTCGAGCCCAACAACACCGTGCCCGGCACCGGTCTCAGTCCGGACAAGATGCTGCAGGCCCGCGGCTTCTCCTACTCCGACGCGCATCGCGCCCGGTTGGGGGCCAACTACCGGCAGATCCCGGTCAACGAGCCGAAGGTGGAGGTCAACAGCTACTCCAAAGACGGCGCGATGCGGATGAAGAACGTGTCGGATCCGGTATATGCGCCCAACTCCTACGGCGGCCCGCAAGCGGACCCGCAGCGCGCTGCCGAGGTGCGTTGGCAGGCAGACGGCGAGATGATCCGCGCCGCATACACGCTGCGCGCCGAGGACGACGACTTCTCGCAGGCCGGCACCATGGTCCGCGAAGTTCTGGACGACGCGGCCCGGGATCGCTTGGCCCACAACATCATTGGGCACGTATCCAAGGGTGTCAAAGAACCGGTGCTGTCCCGGGTCTTCGAGTACTGGCGCAACGTCGACCCCGATCTCGGCAAAAAGGTCGAGGAGGGCGTTCGGGCTCAATAGTTGTGGCGCCATCAGGCGCCCTGTTCGGCACGGGCCGCCGCCCTGGCATGATCGAGATTCATGATGCGGATCTCCGCTGTGGCGGTAAGCGTCGGTCTGGGCTTGGGGGCGGCTTCGGGTGTGCCCGTCGCGGCGGCTCATCCATCCGATCCCGGGGTGGTGTCGTATGCGGTCCTGGGCAAAGGGTCGGTGGGCAACATCGTCGGCGGGCCGATGGGGTGGGAAGCGGTGTTCACCGCGCCGGTGCAGGGCTTCTTCGTCGACTTGGCCGACTGCAACAACTGGGCCGACATCGGACTGCCCGACGTGTACGACGATCCCGACCTGGCGTCCTTCAACGGGGCCACGTCGCAGACGTCGGCCAACGATCAGACCCATCTCGTCAAGCAGGCCGTCGGCGTGTTCGCCACCAACGATGCCGCAGGCCGGGCATTCCATCGGCTGGTGGACCGCACCGGGGGCTGCTCCGGCCAGACCACCACGATGCACCTGGACAACGGGCAGACGCAGGTGTGGTCGTTTGCCGGCGCACCGGCCACCGCGACCGACGCGAACTGGACCAAGCAAGAAGCGGGCACCGATCGTCGCTGCTTCAATCAAACCCGGCTGCGTGAAAATGTGTTGCTGCAGGCGAAGGTTTGCCAGTCTGGCAACGCGGGGCCCGCGGTCAATGTGCTGGCCGGGGCGATGCAAAACGCGCTGGGGCAATAATCGGTGAAGTGGGTATGCAGGTAAGCCGTGCGGCGAGAACCTGCGGGAACGGGAATATGTCGGGGCGATCTGGAAGATGAAGAGACGGCGGCTATCGTTCGGATAGCTGCCCAACTTGGCGCTCGGCCCGGTGATGTTCCGGCGTGGTCGGGCCCGGAGGGATCGTGATATGACGCTCGCCGCTATCACCGCCGCGGCCTCGCAGCTAGATGCCGCCCGCCCGGCCGACTCCGAATTGACCAGTTCCGAGGAAGCCGCCCAGTACATCGCCGATGGCTGTTTGATCGACGGCCCGCTGGGGCGCGTCGGGCTGGAGATGGAAGCGCATTGCATCGACCCGGTCGATCCCTACCGGCGGCCGAGCTGGGACGAGATCACCGAGGTCATCGACCAGCTACCGCCACTGCCCGGCGGCAGTGCGGTGACCGTCGAGCCCGGTGGCGCGGTCGAACTGTCCGGGCCGCCCGAGGACGGCGTCGTCGGCGCCATCGAAGCGATGAGCAACGACCAGGCCGTGCTGCGCAAGGCCTTCGCCAATGCCGGGCTGGGACTGGTCTTTCTGGGTGCCGACCCGCTGCGGGCACCCGGGCGGGTCAACCCGGGCGCGCGTTATCGCGCAATGGAGGAGTTCTTCGCCGCGAGCAACTCCGCCGACGCGGGCGCGGCGATGATGACGTCGACGGCCTCGGTCCAGATCAACCTGGACGCCGGCCCGCAGGCGGGCTGGGCGGCGCGGATCCGGCTGGCGCACGCGCTGGGCCCCACGATGATCGCGATCGCCGCCAACTCCCCGATGCTGGGCGGCGACTTCTCCGGGTGGGTGTCCACCCGGCAGTGGGTGTGGGGCCAGATGGACTCCGCGCGCTGCGGGCCCATCCTGGGCGCCAGCGGGGACGACCCCGGCACCGACTGGGCGCGCTACGCACTGAAGGCACCGGTGATGATGGTGCACAACCCGGAAGTCCCGGACTTCCGAGCGCTCACCCACTACGTGTCCTTCGCCGATTGGGCGGACGGCTCGGCGCGGCTCTGCGATCGTCGGCCCACCCTCGCCGATCTCGACTATCACCTGACCACGCTGTTCCCGCCAGTGCGTCCCAGGCAATGGCTGGAGATCCGCTACCTCGACAGCGCACCGGACGCCCACTGGCCCGCGATCGCGTTCACGCTGGCCGCGCTGCTCGACGACCCGGTCGCGGCCGACGCCGCCGCCGCGGCGGTCGAACCCGTGGCCACCGCGTGGGACAACGCAGCGCGGCTCGGGTTGAGCGACCGGCGCCTGTACGAGGCCGCCATCGCCTGTGTGGCCATCGCGGCCGCGAAGGCGCCGCCCGAGCTCACCGACGCGATGGACCGGCTGATCCGCAACGTCGAGCGGGGCCGATGTCCCGGCGACGACTTCTCCGACCAGGTAATCGACCACGGCATCGCGGCCACGGTGTCGCAGTTGGCGCAAGGGGGGCTGTGACTCCGCGACAACGGATCGCCGACGATCTGGAGCGGGCGCGCACGCGCACGCTGCGGTTGGTCGATTTCGACGACGCCGAACTGTGGCGTCAGTACGACCCGTTGATGAGCCCACTGGTGTGGGACCTCGCGCACATCGGTCAGCAGGAGGAACTGTGGCTGCTGCGCGGCGGTGACCCGAGCCGCCCGGGGATGCTGGATCCGTCGGTCGAAGGTCTCTACGACGCCTTCGAACACTCCCGCGCCAGTCGCGTCGATTTGCCGCTCCTATCTCCCGACCAAGCCCGATCTTATTGCCGCACAGTGCGTTCCGCCGCGCTGGATGCGCTGGACGCATTGCCTGACGACCCCGCCGCAGACCGCGCGGCCTTCGTCTACGCGATGGTGGCCAGCCACGAAAACCAGCACGACGAGACGATGCTGCAGGCGTTGAACCTGCGCACCGGCGCCGCGCTGCTGCGTGACCCCGCCGTCCTGCCCGGGGGCAGGACGGGCCTGGCCGGGACGTCGGTGCTGGTGCCCGGTGGCCCGTTCGTGCTGGGCGTGGACGCCACCAGCGAGCCGTTCTCGCTGGACAACGAGCGCCCCGCCCACATCATCGATCTGCCGGCGTTCCGCATCGGCCGGGTCCCGGTCACCAACGGCGAATGGCAGCAGTTCATCGACGACGGCGGCTACCGGGACCGGCGCTGGTGGTCGGACCGCGGCTGGGAGCACCGCTGCGGCGCGGGGCTCGGCGCGCCGCAATTCTGGGGGCCCGACGGTCGCACCCGCACCCGCTTCGGCTACATCGAAGACATTCCGGCCGACGAACCCGTGCAGCACATCACCTACTTCGAGGCCGAGGCATACGCGGCCTGGGCGGGCGCGCGGCTGCCCACCGAAATGGAATGGGAGAAGGCTTGCGCGTGGGACCCCGTCACCGAGTCCCGGCGTCGCTACCCCTGGGGAGCGCAGGACCCGTCGCCGGAGTTCGCCAACCTCGGCGGCGCCGCGCTGCGGCCGGCCCCGGTCGGCGCGTACCCCGCCGGCGCGTCGGCGTATGGCGTCGAGCAGATGCTGGGTGACGTCTGGGAGTGGACCAGTTCACCGTTGCGGCCCTGGCCCGGCTTCGTCCCGATGATCTACGACCGCTACTCCCAGCCGTTCTTCGACGGCGACTACCGGATTCTGCGCGGCGGATCGTGGGCCGTCGAATCCGCGATCCTGCGGCCGAGTTTCCGCAACTGGGACCACCCGATCCGTCGTCAGATCTTCTCCGGCGTCCGCCTGGCCTGGGATGTCCCCGACGCGGGGGACTGCGCCTGATGTGTCGTCACCTCGGCTGGCTCGGCGCCGACGTCAGCGTCTCCTCGCTGATTCTCGATCCGCCCTTCGGCCTGCGCGTGCAGTCGTATTCCCCGCGCCGGCAGAAGCACGGCTTGATGAACGCCGACGGTTGGGGCGTCGGGTTTTTCGATCGTTCGTCCGGCGGCACTCCAGCAGACGGTGTGCCGCGGCGCTGGCGCAGCACCGCCCCGCTGTGGGGCGACACGTCACTGGAATCGGTCGCGCCCGCGCTGCGCAGCGGCTGCGTGGTGGCCGCGGTCCGTTCGGCGACCGTCGGCATGCCGCTGGACGTCAGCGCGACGGCACCTTTCACCGACGGACAGTGGCTGCTGTCGCACAACGGTGTCGTCGATCGCGGCGTCCTGCCCTTGACCGCGACAGCCGAATCCGTCTGCGACAGTGCGATGTTGGCAGCCACCATATTCTCGCTGGGGCTCGAGGTGCTCGGCGAGACCATCGCGCAGATCGGGACTCTCGATCCCAACGCCCGGCTGAACGTCTTGGCCGCCAATGGGTCTCGCCTGCTGGCTACCGCCTGGAGGGACACCCTGTCCATCCTGCGCCGCGACGACGGTGTGGTGCTGGCCAGCGAACCCTACAACGACGACTCCGAATGGGAGGACGTACCCGACCACCACCTTGTCGAAGTGAGCACTAAAGGCGTAACGATGACCCCGCTGGACGAGCCGAAAGGATTTTGATGACACTGACGTTGTCCAACCATCTCGCCGCCGACTCGGCGTACCACGCATTGCGCCGCGACGCGCTCGACGGTCTGCAGCGCACGCCGAAGAGCTTGCCGCCCAAGTGGTTTTACGATTCGGTCGGTAGTGATCTCTTCGACCAGATCACCCGCTTGCCGGAGTATTACCCGACTCGGGCCGAGGCGGAGATCCTGCGCGGCCGGGCCGCCGAGATCGCCTCGGCCAGCGCGGCCGACACCCTGGTCGAACTCGGCAGTGGCACCTCGGAGAAGACGCGCCTTTTGCTGGACGCGCTGCACGGCCGCGGATCGCTGCGCCGTTTCGTACCGTTCGACGTCGACTCGACGATCTTGTCGACCGCGGCGGCCGCCATCCAGCGGGAGTATGCGGGTGTCGAAATCAAAGCTGTCTGCGGCGATTTCGAGGAGCACCTCGGCGAGATTCCGCGCGGCGGTCGGCGCCTGTTCGTGTTTCTCGGGTCGACGATCGGCAACCTCACGCCCGGGCCGCGGGCGGAATTCCTCAAGTCCCTCGCCGACGTGATGCAGCCCGACGACACCCTGCTGCTGGGCACCGACCTAGTCAAGGACATCGGTCGGTTGTTGCGCGCCTACGACGATTCCGCCGGGGTGACGGCCCGGTTCAATCGCAATGTGCTCGAGGTCGTCAACCGCGAACTCGACGCCGATTTCGACGTCGAGGCCTTCCGGCACGTGGCGCGCTGGAACGCCGACGAGGAGCGCGTCGAGATGTGGCTGCGGACCGACCGGCCGCAGACGGTCCGGGTCGGCGCCCTGGACCTGACCGTCGAGTTCGCCGCCGGCGAGGAGATGCTGACCGAGGTGTCGAGCAAGTTCCACCCGGGTGGCGTGAGCGCCGAGTTGGCCGGCGCCGGACTGCGTCGCGTCCGCTGGTGGACCGACGCCGCAGGCGATTTCGGGTTGTCGTTAGCGGTCAAGTGAGCGATGGCGGGTCGCTGGCCGACCGATGGCGGGAGGCCCGCCCGCCCGTAGCCGGTTTACACCTGGACAGTGCCGCCTGCTCGCGCCAGAGTTACGCGGCCATCGACGCCGCCGCGCAGCACGCCCGCCACGAGGCGGAGGTCGGTGGATATGTCGCGGCGCAGGCCGCGACACCGACGCTCGACGCCGGGCGTGCCGCGTTCGCCGCCCTGGCCGGGATGACCGACGCCGAGGTGGTCTACACGACGGGATCGCTGCATGCGCTGGATCTGCTGCTGGGCAGCTGGCCCGCCGAGCGCCGGCGGCTGGCCTGCCTGCCGGGCGAATACGGTCCCAACCTCGCCGTGATGGCTGCCCACGGATTCGACCGGCAGTTGTTGCCGGTCCTCGAGGATGGCCGCCTCGCGCTCGACGACGCGGCCTACGCCCTCGGCGACGACCCGCCCGATTTCGTCCACCTAACCCCGGTCGCCAGCCATAGCGGTGTCGTGCAACCGATTTCGATGATCGCGAAATTGTGTCGCGAGTTGGGGCTGCCGCTGGTCGTCGACGCCGCCCAGGCGCTGGGCCAGGTCGACTGCGCGGTCGGCGCCGACGTCACCTATTCCTCGTCGCGCAAATGGATCGCGGGTCCACGCGGGGTGGGCTTCCTGGCGGTGGAGCCCGACGTGATGCGGCGGCTCCATCCCCGACTGGCCGCCCCGCAGTGGTCTGGGTCATTCTCGGTGGCCCAGCAGCTCGAGTTCGGCGAAGCCAATATTGCTGCGCGAGTGGGTGTTTCGGTGGCGTTGGGTGAGTATCTGGCGTTCGGTCCCGATGCGGTGCGCGCGCGACTGGCCGAACTCGGCGGCATCAGCCGCACGACGCTGGCTGACGTACCGGGGTGGGCGGTGCTCGAAGAGGTCGAAGAGCCCAGCGCCATCACTACTTTGGCGCCGGTCGAAGGCGCCGACCCGCAGACCGTGCGGGACTGGTTGCTCGCCGAGCGGCGAATCCTGACCACCTTCGCCGGTGTGCAACGGGCGCCACTGGAGATGACCGCGCCGCGGCTGCGGATCTCGCCACACGCCGACACTACCGCCGACGATCTGGAACGCTTCGCCGAAGCGCTGATCGCCGCGACCGCCGCAACGGCGACGTGACGGAAGCCGCGATGTCCACCCTGACCTGGCTCGGCGTACCTGGTGACGAAAGTTCCTGGAGTGCACTGGGATTCGTTGTGAATGACGGCACGATCCGGATCGGACGGGTGGGCTGTGCGCTAACGGTCGAGCGGGGCTGGGGGTTCGACGAAATCTGCGCGCAGCCCGACGCCCTCGGGGTGCCGACGGCGGTCCACCCGCCGGTGACCGGCGCGGTGCACCCTTGCGGTGTCACTCACGTCGACCACATCGTCTACACGGTGCGCGAATTGGAGGCTGCCATCACCGCTCTCACCGCGGTGCTCGGTGCGCCGCCGCGTCGACGGTTCCACCCGCGGGGTGCCCAAGGTCCCGAGATGGCGTTCTACCGGGTCGGCGAAGGCTTCATCGAGGTGGTTGCCGCGGGCGGCGAGCCGGCGCTGATCGGGCTCGCGCTTTGGTCGCCCGACCTGGACGCCACCGTCACCGCGATTCGTGCAGCCGGCGGTCCGATCGGTGATCCGAAACCCGCGGTGCAGGGCGGGCGGATCGCCGGCGTATGGCAGGGCCACCTGGACTGGGGTCTGGCCATTATGGGGCCGTGACCTGAATCAGCCTGCCTTGTGCGCCGTCAGCAGATAAGCGGGAAGCTTCGTCCGTCCCTTTTCGTCGCGGTCGTGCGGCGGGAACTGGAACGGCGCGTCGGGCATGGCGTGGATGTTCGCGTGGATGTAGGCGGGCCGAATCTCGTCGATCTCCCAGTATTTGCTCACCGCGGCGCGCAACTCGTCCTCGTCCACCTCGTTGGGCTTCTCGTCCATCTCGGCAGGGAAGGCACCCTTGGCGAACACGAGCACGTAATAGTTGGCGCCCGGGGCGGCCGCGCGGTGCACCGAACGCAGGTAGTCGTCGCGGCCCTCAACCGGCAGCGAGTGAAACAGCGTGCTGTCGGCGATCGTCGCGAACCGGCCCTCGGAGCCGGGCGGGTAGTCGGTGAACGAGGTGATGTCGGCCTGGACGAAGCTGGCGGTGCGCAAGCCGCGTTCCTCGGCGGCCTTGGTGGCCGCCGCGACAGCGGTAGGCGTGAGGTCGATGCCCACCACCGTGTAGCCCTGGGCGGCCAGCGTCAACGACAGCTCGGCGACGCCGCAACCGGCGTCCAGCACGTCGCTGTGGAATTTCCCGGCCGCGATCAATGCGGCCAATTCGGGCTGTGGCTCACCGATATTCCACGGCGGAGGCCCCGCGAACTCGCCCTGCTCCCGATAAGCGCTGTCCCAGTCCATGACCTCGTCGGTTGCCATGAATCCAACCTACCCGCGGTCAGCAGGGCCAGGTGTGGACCGGTTCGTTGGCGTGCATGTGGTCGCAATACCGGCGCAGCATCTCGGCCAGCGCCGCGCGCCGCGTCATGCCGGAGTCCTGCAGCGCGCGCACCGTTGCCACCTGCCAGCTGGCCCCGTTGCGGCCGGCCTTGGCCCGGCCCTCGACGACGCCGAGGAAACGGTCGCGCACCTCGACGTCTACCCCCCACCGGCGCAGTCCTTCGTCGGCGATCGGTAGCAGCGTGTCCAGTACCAACTTGGTCGCCGCCACCTCACCGAGCCCGGGCCAATGCAGCACGGTGTCCATCCCGTGGCGGGCCGCTTCGAGAAAATTGTGATGCGCCGCAGCGAAACTCATCTTCGCCCACAGCGGGTGCTCTTCCTCGGACAAGGTGCGCAGCGTGCCGTAGAAGAACGCGGAGTTGGCCAGCATGTCTATGACGGTGGGCCCGGCCGGCAACACCCTGTTCTCCAGCCGCAGGTGTGGGCGCCCGTCGACCACGTCGTACACCGGCCGGTTCCATCGGTACACGGTGCCGTTGTGCAGGCGAAGTTCGGAAAGCCGGGGGATGCGGCCCGCGGCGATCTCGGCGGCCGGATCCTCGTCGGACAATTCGGGCAGCAGGGACGGAAAGTAACGGATGTTCTCCTTGAACAGCTCGAGGATCGAGCTGATCCAGCGCTCGCCGAACCACACTCGCGGCCGCACCCCTTGAGTCTTGAGTTCCTCGGGCCGGGTGTCGGTGGACTGCGCGAACACCTCGATACGGGTCTCCGACCACAGCTGATGACCGAAGAAGTAGGGCGAGTTGGCGCCGAGCGCCAGCTGCGGGCCGGCCATCACCTGCGCCGCGTTCCAGTTCGGGGCGAAGTCGTCGGGAGCCACCTGCAAGTGCAATTGCATGCTGGTGCAAGCGGATTCGGGAGCAATGGTCACCGATTCCCAACTCAGCGGCTCCGGGCCGGAGATATGTATCGGAATGTCCTCACCGCGCGCACTGAAGATCGAGTCGTTGAGCGCGGCGTACCGCCTCGAATCGCTCATCCAGCCGTCGCGCGACAGATGCTCGGGCATCAGCGTCGGCAGGATGCCGATCATCACTATGCGGGTGCCCTCGGCACCGGCCTTGGTCTGCGCGTCGTTGAGGCTGGCCCGCACTTCTGCCTCCAAGTCCAATCCGGTGTGTCCCGGCAGCGGGCGGGGAGGCACGTTGAATTCGATGTTGTAGGCGCCTAATTCCTTCTGGTAGGCCGGATCTGCGATGGCATCGAGCACCGGCCGGTTCGACATGGCGGGCTGATAGTCGGCATCGACGAGATTGCATTCGATCTCCATGCCGGTAAGCGGACGGTCGGAGTCGAAGCGTGACTGGGCGAGCATCGTCTCGAAGACGTCGAGACACAGCTGCACCTTGCGCCGGTACTCCCGCGCGTGGGCGCGGTCGTACGTGGTGCGCTTGACCTCTTCGCCCACATCGCCGATGGAACAGGGTTACCGGCGGTAGCGCAAGGGCGACCGGACTCCTCGGCGGCGGATTGCGCCGGCGCGGGTGCGCCCACCAATCGCGAATCGGGTCGGTTAGCTGCAGATCTGGTGGGCCGGTCCTCCATCATGGACGATGGCAGGAACGTGTCGCAGTTCACGACGAAGGAGACAGGTGGCCGAGTTCGTCGCAGCTATCGATCAAGGCACCACCAGTACCCGCTGCATGATTTTCGATCACGACGGCGCCGAGGTCGCACGTCATCAGCTCGAGCATGAGCAAATCCTGCCGCAGGCCGGCTGGGTCGAGCACAATCCGATCGAGATCTGGGAACGTACCTCCTCGGTATTGATGTCGGTGCTCAATACCTCGAAGTTCTCAACGAAAGACATTGCCGCGCTGGGAATTACAAACCAACGCGAGACGACTCTGGTGTGGAATCGGCGCACCGGCCGGCCGTATTACAACGCGATCGTCTGGCAGGACACCCGTACCGACCGGATCGCGTCGGCGTTGCAGCGCGACGGGCGCGGCGACGTGATCCGCCGAAAGGCCGGCCTGCCGCCGGCCACCTATTTCTCCGGCGGGAAGCTGCAGTGGATCCTGGAGAACGTCGATGGCGTGCGCGCGGCGGCAGAAAACGGTGACGCCTTGTTCGGCACCCCGGACACCTGGGTGTTGTGGAATCTGACCGGCGGTGTGCGGGGCGGGGTGCACGTCACCGACGTGACCAATGCCAGCCGGACCATGCTGATGGACCTGGAAACGCTGGACTGGGACGACGAGCTGTTGTCGTTCTTCTCGATTCCGCGCGCGATGCTGCCGGCGATCGCGTCGTCGTCACCCACGCAGCCCTACGGCGTCACGACCGCGGATGGGCCGCTCGCCGCCGAGGTGCCGATCACCGGCGTGCTGGGTGACCAGCACGCCGCGATGGTCGGGCAGGTGTGTCTGTCCGCGGGAGAGGCGAAAAACACCTATGGCACCGGCAATTTCCTGCTGCTCAATACCGGCGAGACCATCGTGCGCTCCGACAACGGGCTGCTGACCACGGTCTGTTACCAGTTCGGGGACGCCAAGCCCGTCTACGCGCTGGAGGGCTCGATCGCGGTCACCGGCTCGGCGGTGCAGTGGCTGCGCGATCAGCTCGGCATCATCAGCGGTGCCGCGCAAAGCGAATGGCTGGCCCGCGCGGTGCCGGACAATGGCGGGGTGTACTTCGTCCCGGCGTTCTCCGGGTTGTTCGCCCCGTACTGGCGTTCCGATGCGCGCGGTGTGATCGTCGGGCTGTCGCGGTACAACACCAACGCGCATCTGGCCCGCGCGACGCTCGAGGCGATCTGCTATCAGAGCCGCGACGTGGTGGACGCGATGGCAGCGGATTCCGGTGTGCGCCTTGAGGTGCTGAAGGTCGACGGCGGCATCACCGGCAACGAGCTGTGCATGCAGATCCAGGCCGACGTGCTGGGCGTGGACGTGGTGCGGCCGGTGGTCGCCGAGACCACCGCGTTGGGTGCCGCGTATGCGGCCGGGTTGGCCGTCGGGTTCTGGGCCGACCCCTCCGACCTGCGGGCCAACTGGCAGGAAGACAAGCGGTGGACGCCGGCTTGGGACGACGATCAGCGCGCGCAGGGATATGCGGGCTGGCGTAAGGCGGTGCAGCGCACGCTGGATTGGGTCGACGTGTCGTAGCGAAGTGCCCGTCGGCGAATGGCCGACGGGCACTTGCCAGCGCAAGGTCAGTCCTCGCCGAGGATGCCGTAGACCTCGCGGCGCGCGTTGTTCAGAATCTCGATGATGCGCTGCTGCTGTTCGGCGGTGGCGGTGTGCGCGGATTGCGCGACCGCCCCGAACAGCTGGCCGATGGCCGACCGCAGGTTCATCTGGCCGGGGTCGGCGCCTTCGGCGATCTCGTCCCACGGCGGGGTCTCGACCTTCTCGGCGGCCGCGCGCCCTTCTTCGGTCAGCTCGAAAAGCTTCTTGCTGCCGTCGGTTTGGCTCGCGGTGATCAGGCCCTCGTCGTCGAGCAGTTGCAGCGTCGGGTACACCGAGCCAGGGCTGGGCTTCCAGATTCCATTGCTGCGTTCGGCGATCTGCTGGATCATCTCGTAGCCGTGCATCGGCCGCTCGGCGAGCAGTGCCAGGATGGCCGCCCGCACATCACCGCGTTTGCCGCGGTTGTGGCCGCCGCGACGCCAGCCGCCGCGTCGTCCGCCGGGCCCGAAACCGAACCCGGGGCCAAAGCCCGGCCCGAAGCCGGGGCCGAAGCCCGGGCCGAAACCGGGGCCGAAGCCCTGATCGCCGGCCTGGTCGCGGAGGGTTTCGAAGAATTCCCGCCGGGCCTGTCGCCGTGTGCCGTGTAGCGCACGTCGCTGCTCACGGCCGTGGCCGTGGCCGGGGCCGAAGCCGAATCCAGTGCCGGGATGACCCGGGAATGGTCCCTCAGGGGGAGTGAATGGGTTGCTCATTGTCTAGTCCTCAATGTTTTCGGGTTGCGCACTGTCTGTGCGCTTCGGAATATCACGATATATCGCAAACGATCGCGATGCAACGACGGATTCCGGGCAGCTTCGGATCGAAGCGATATTTTGCGGCGCTGAACTGCGGAAAAGACTCGTTGCGAGGTTTCGTTTGTCCCGGATGGGCGACGGGTACGGACTTCGGGATGAACGCAGAGAACCCGACGTTCAGCGACACGCATCGCAGGGCACCGGGGCGCCACGACGACGGCCAGGACCGGCCCGTGTGGCCGTGGGTGAACTGGGGTTTGGCGCTGTCGACGGTGCCCGCCGCCGCGATCGTCATGCTCTTCGCGCTCGGCGCCGCGATGAGTAACGACGGATGCACCGGCCGCAGCTGCCCCAACCTGGGCGGCGGAATTGATTTCGGCGTGGCCTTTTACGGGGCGCCGCTGGTGGCCTTCGTCGTCATCCTGATCACGTTTTTCACGGCCAAACGCCGCGGCGGCATCGCGGTGCCGCTGCTCGGATGGGCGTTATTGGTCGCCGATGTGGCGCTGATGGCGGCCTCTGTCGCGCGCTAGTCGCGAGGTGACTAGCGCGGCGGCGCGAAGCCGCCCGTTTGCTGTTCCTGCTGCGGCGGCGTCGGCTGCGGTGCTGCCGGCTGTGGCCACGGGACCGGTGCCGGCTGCGGCATGGCTGCCGGCGGTGCGGCGGGCCACCCGGGCGGAGCGTGGAATTGCGGCCCGGCAGTCCAGGGTCCCGGCGGTGGGGCCGGTGGCATGGCCGTGCGCAACCGCGCCAGCTCGCGACGGTGGCGTTCGGCCAGGACAGCGGCCAGGATCTGCTCGGGCGCAGTGCCGGGCGGCGGCGGCGGTGCGATCCGGGAGACCACATCGCCGGCGATTCGGTAGGACATCTGCATGCGCAGCGCAGGGTCGAGTTGGTGTGCGCGGGAAAGGAATTGGCGCGCGACTTCGGCCTGGCCGGCATCGAGATTCGACAACTGCAGCGACGACGCCCACCACGCCAGCGACGGAGGCATCATCGGGGGCGGCCCCAATCGTGGCCCGCGTTCACTGACGACGACCGTGCCGGCGAAGATGTCCCCGACGCGCTTGGCCTTCGACGAGAAAATGCTGCAGATCACGGCCGGGCTCCCGGCGAGCATCCAGATTTCCACCACCGATGCCAGCGCGCGAAAAAGGGCCTGCCGGAAGCGTTCCGGGCCGCCGTCGTCGGACACCACGCGCAAGCCCATGATGATCTTGCCTACCGAGCGTCCCCTGGTGGCCGTTTCGAATGCCATCGGATAGCCGACCATCACCAGCACCGTGAAGATGATCAGGATGGCCCCGCTGAGCGCGCCGTCGAATTGGGTCAGCGTCGCCGCCCAGAGCATCAGCCCGACGACGTACAGGAGGAAGATCACCGTGATGTCGATCAGCGCGCTCAGGGCTCGCACCGGCAGCTGGGCGATCTGCACGTCCAGCACCACGGCGTCCCCGGTCACCACCTCCGACATAACACCGAACGGTACAGGTTCGCCGGGTGCGACCGGCTGTCGTCGGTGACCCCGAAAAACCGATTAGGCTGCCAAAGGTGGACGTCGACGCATTCGTGCTGACCCATCGCCCCACTTGGGACCGGCTTGACCAGTTGATCAAGCGGCGCAGGTCACTGACGGGCGCGGAGGTCGACGAACTCGTCGAGCTTTACCAGCGAGTGTCCACCCATCTGTCGATGCTGCGGTCGGCGTCCTCGGATTCGCTGATGATCGGTCGACTGTCCAGCCTGATCGCGCGTGCCCGTTCCGCGGTCACCGGCGCCCATGCGCCGCTGACCAGCACGTTCACCAGGTTCTGGACGGTGTCCTTCCCGGTGACCGCATACCGTGCCTGGCGGTGGTGGTTGGCCACCGCGGTGGCCTTCTTCGGCGTCGCGGTGATCATCGCGGTATGGGTGGCGAACAATCCCGATGTACAGGCCGCGGTCGGAACACCCAGCGACATCGACCATTTGGTCAACCACGACATCGCCGAGTACTACAGCGAACATCCTGCCGCGGCGTTCGCCCTGCATGTCTGGGTGAACAACTCCTGGGTCTCTGCCCAGTGCATCGCGTTTTCGGTGTTGCTGGGCCTGCCGATTCCGTTCGTGCTGTTCCAGAATGCCGCCAACCTGGGTTTGATCGCGGGGCTGATGTTTCAGGCCGGCAAGGGCGGCATCCTGTTGGGTTTGCTGCTCCCGCACGGGCTGCTGGAGCTGACCGCCGTGTTCCTGTCCGGGGCAGCGGGGATGCGCCTGGGATGGTCGGTGATATCACCCGGAGATCGGCCCCGCGGACAGGTGCTCGCCGAGCAGGGCCGGGCCGTGGTGTCGGTAGCGATTGGGCTCGTCGGCGTGCTGCTGGTGTCCGGGCTGATCGAAGCCATGGTGACGCCGTCACCCTTGCCGACGTTTATTCGTATCGCCATCGGGGTCCTCGCCGAGGCGGCGTTCTTGACCTACGTCATCTACTTCGGGCGCCGCGCGGTGCAGGCCGGGGAGACCGGCGATATCGACGATGCGCCCGACGTGGTTCCCGCTGCCTGAAACTTATAGCCGCCCAGTCGCTTTCATCGCCAAGTAACGGTCGGCCAGCGCGGGCGCCAATTCGTCGGGTGGCGCATCGACGACTTCCACCCCGCTTTGGCGCAGGCGTGTCGCGATCGCACGGCGGTCGTTGCGGGACCGTTCGGCGGCCGCCGCGTCGTAGACCGCCGCCGCATCCGAACGCCCGGCCGCCATTTGGTCCACCCGAGGATCGGAGACCGCGGCGACCAGCAGATGGTGCTTGGACGACAGCTGCGGTAGCACCGGCAGCAGTCCCTCGTCCAGAGCGGTGGCGTTAAGGTCGGTCAGTAGCACCACCAGCGACCGCCGCCGGGTACGCCGTGCTATCGCGGCAACCATTGCACGCCAGTCGGATTCGACCAGTGTGGGCTGCAGCGGGGCCATCGCCTCGACCAGCTGGGCGAGCAGCTCGGTACGCGATGCGCCGAACACCCCGGCCCGAGTCAACCGGTCGTGAGCGAGGAAGTCGACATGATCGCCGGCCCGCGATGCGAGCGCCGCCAGCAACAAGGCGGCGTCCATCGACCAGTCCAGCCGGGGCCAGCCCGCGGGGTCGGACGCGGTCGGATCCACACCCACGCGGCCCGCCGCCATGCGCCCGGTGTCGAGCACGATCACCACCCGCCTGTCACGTTCGGGCCGCCAGGTGCGGACCATCACGTCGGAGCGCCGCGCCGAAGCGCGCCAGTCGATGGACCGCACGTCGTCGCCGACGACATACTCACGCAGCGAGTCGAATTCGGTTCCCTGGCCGCGGATCAGCGTCGGCAGCAATCCGTCGATCTCGCGCAGTTTGGCCAGTCGCGACGGCAGGTGCTTTCGGGACAGGAACGGCGGCAGCACCCGGACCTGACCGGGCACCGGCTGTGAACCCTGCCGTCCGGCCAATCCCAGCGGGCCGATCGACCGGGCGGTGACCGCCGCCGCGCGCTGGTCGCCCCGGCGGACCGGTCGCAGGTGCGTCTGGACCTGCTGGACATTCCCGGCGGCGATCTTGACCGCGTGAATGCGCGGTTCGGCGCGCGCGCTGGGAGGCCAGGCATCGCGGATCTGGCCGCGGAAACGGCGGGAGCCGTCGTTGTGGATCTCCAGCCTGATGTCCACCGGTTGACCAAGCCGTACCGAACAGTTCGGCGAACGGACATAACGCAGTTTGCGGGTACTCGCGGCGAGCGCGATATCGACAACCACGGCGACCGCCAGCGTTGCCAACAGCACCTCGAAAACCTTTGCCGGCCAGGGAGAGAGCGCGATCGGGATGATGCAGATCAGCGCCACCAGGCCGGTGCGCCCGGTCAGAATCACTAGCGCGGCACCGGGACCGATGCCAGGATGCCGTCGAGCACTCCGTCAGGCGTCGCGCCCTCGAGTTCGGCTTCGGGGCGCAGCATCACCCGGTGCCGCAGCGTCGGGCGGGCCATCGCCTTCACGTCGTCGGGAGTGACGTAGTTTCGGCCCGACAGCCACGCCCAGGAGCGCGCGGTGCCCAGCAGGGCCGTCGCGCCACGCGGTGACACGCCCAGTTGCAAGGCAGGGGAGGAGCGGGTCGCTCCAACGATGTCGACGATGTATCCCAGTACCTCGTCGGCGATCAGAACCTGTTGCACCGCTTGCCGTCCCGCAGCCAGTTCGGCGGGCCCGGCGACCGGTTTGATCGCGGACAGATCGCGGGGATCGAAGCCGTGCGCGTGCCGGCCCAGGATGGCGATTTCGGAATCACGAGACGGCAGCGTCACATTCAGCTTGAGCAGGAAGCGGTCGAGCTGCGCTTCCGGCAACTGATACGTGCCCTCGTATTCGATGGGGTTCTGGGTGGCGGCGACGATGAAAGGGTCTGGCAGCGGCCGAGCTTCGCCGTCCACGCTGACCTGCCGTTCCTCCATGGCCTCGAGTAGCGCGGCCTGCGTCTTGGGTGGGGTGCGGTTGATCTCGTCTGCCAGCAGCAGATTGGTGAACACCGGGCCCTGTCGGAACGCGAACTCGGCGGTGCGCGCGTCGTACACCAGTGAGCCGGTGACGTCACCGGGCATCAGGTCGGGGGTGAACTGCACTCGCTTGAATTCCAGTTGCAATGCCGCGGACAGCGCCCGGACGAGCAGTGTCTTCGCCACGCCCGGAACACCTTCCAGCAACACATGCCCGCGACACAGTAGCGCGATCACCAGGCCACTGATCACCCCTTCCTGTCCGACGACGGCCTTGGCAAGTTCGCCGCGCAACGCCAGCAGTGCGTCGCGCGCCGAGTCCGCGAGTGGGGATTGTGCCGTAGCGGCTGGTGGGGCGGAAGGGGACTGTGTCACGAGTGGGTGACCTGCCTTTCGATGTCGTCGAGCGCACGGGAGAGTTGGAGCAAGTCGTTGTCGGTGCCCGGCGGCGGGCCGAACAGGTGGTAGGAGACGAATCCCGGGTCGATCCCGGTGCGTTGGGCGACGGTCATCACCACCGCCTGTGCCGGGGCGCCGGTACCCAGGCCGAGCCGGGGCAGCAGCCGCTGCAGCGTCGCGGTGCGCAGCGCGGCGGCGGCGCGATCGCGTGCCCGCCGGGATCGGTACAGCCGGCCGCGGCCCTCCACGGTCTCCGAGGCGCGCACCACGACGGGCAGGTCCTCGGCCACCAGCGGGCCGGGCCGTCGGGCCTTCCACAGCGCGAACAACAGCACGACGACCCACAGTTGCCAGACGATCCAGTTAACGTTGTCCGGGATCAGGTCGAAAATCGATGTGGCGGAATTTGTTTCATCTTCGGTATGGTGCGGGGCGTACCAGATCAAGCGGGGCCGGTCGCCCGCGAGATTCATCGCCAGCGCGGCATTGCCCGCCTGCGTCAGGGCTTGGTTGGTCATGAAGTCGCTGCTTCCGACCGCGGTGATGGTTCGGCCGTTGTCCCGGAAACGAATCAGCACACCGTCGTAACAGCGGGTGATCACCCGGGTGTCTTTGACGTCGAATGTGTCGGCGGGGCCGAAACGAACCGATCCGGCCCGAGCGGCCTCGCGCAGCGTGCAGTCCGGATTGCTGTCAAAAGAACTGGCGCCCGAGATGCGCACGCCGGGCAGCAGGGCCTCGCGGGTCCGCGCCGTTGGTTCGACCAGGAGCAGATCCCCGGGTGCCTTGGCCAGCCGGTCCAGCATGTCTTCGGAGAGGAATTGGCTCTGCGCCAACAGGATTTGCGTGTCGGGACGGGCCGCGTGTTCGACGTCGGCGAGGTTGTCGGCCACCACGACGTCGACACCGCCGTCGCGCAGCAGGGTGACCAACGCGTGGGCGCCGTCGGTTCCGGTCGACTCCGCGTCCAGACGGGCACCCGGTCGCGGCGCGGTCAGGTAGGCACCGAGCCAGGCGATGGCTGCCAGCACAACCAATATGAGGATGACGCCGCGCCACGACCGCCATCGGCCGGTGCTCGCCGTTGCGGGTTGAGATGCGGTGGTGGCCATCACCGCACCTGAGCCCATGATTCGGCCGGGGTGTACTGCCCGGACGTGGATGGGGTGGCCGGAGCCCGCATCCGCAAATGGTCGTCGAGGTCGGCGATCATCTGATATGCGGACTGGGTGCCCGGCACCTCCCCGTACGTGACGTCGTTGAACGCCGTTGCCGCTTGCGGCAATTCACCGGTCAGGTGAGGCAACACCTCGCCTGCGTCTCGGGCCAGCTCGTTGGCGGTGCGCCCAGGCGCCGGATTCAGCACCCCGGTCTCTTCGAGTTGGCGCGCGATGGCTCGCAACCGGTGTCGAATGGCGGCGGTCCAATTCCCTTCCGCCGCATAGCTTTCCGCCGTCGCACGATGCTGAGCCGCGGTCAGCTGAGCGGCTTCGAATAGTTGGTAGTCACCGCGGCGCCTGCTGCGCATGGTGCGTCGCGCGGTGTGGATGGCAACCACGATTGCGATGGCCAGCAGGGTGAGCAGCACCGCGGTGGTCAACCAGCCGCCGGGTAGCGAGGAGGTCTTCTGTAACAGCCGGTACAGCAACTCGTTGATCCAATCCATGAGCTGCTGGGTCGCGGACGCCTTGGTATAGATCGGCTTGCTGAGCTCGTCGGCTGCGGCCTGGTGAGCGGCATCACGGTCGATGTCGATAGAAGGCACTGTGGTTCTCGCTCAGCCCGCTAATGGCCGGGTCAGCCAGAGGTGGTCGGTCGAGGCGGCTGCGTACGGTCCGCTCGCCGCACCGGATTGCAGTACCAGATCGAATGCCTCGGCGCGGATGCGGCGGTCGGTGTAGAGCAGCACGATGACGCCGGCGTTGAACGGCGCCGTGATGATCTGGCCGATCGCCGATCCGATCGACGTGATCATGGTGCCCAGCAGCAGAAGTCCCGTGGACGGCATTCCGGCCAGCATCACCTGCCCGACGATGCTGAACGGTGCGCTGATCGCCCCGGAGACGACACCGGCCACGATGAACGTCAGCACCCGGATGCCCAGCACCCGCCAGAAGCCATTACGAAGCAGCGCAAAGGATCTGGTGATCGCATCGAGGACCGGCAGCCGCTCCAGCACGATCAGCACCGGCGCGAACAGCACGACCATGTACAGGTACATCATCAACGCGATCAGGGCCAAGAACATCGGGATACCGATCAGCACCGCCGCGGCCCCGTTGCCGATCGCCGCGATCAGCGCGATGATCACGGCGGCGAGCCCGAACAGTGCGGCCACGACGGCGAATTCCAGCAGCGCCAGGCCGAGCAACGGGAGCAGCCGCCCACGGATCTTGGCCCACGTCTCGCCGATCGTGATCGACGATCCGAACACCGCCCGCCCGACGATGACGGTGAGCATTCCGGACAGCAGCATGCTGCCCAGCCAGGTGACCAGCACGCCGACACCCATCGAGCCGAACCACGCGCCGACCACTCCCCAGTTCATTTCTGCCGATCGGTCGTCGGTGATCCCGCCGAACGCGGCAATGGGCCCCACGGTCGCGACCAGCGAAATGATCTGCATGACCACAACGACGATGGCGGTCAACCCCAGCGTGGCCTTCGGGTTGGTGCGGATGTAGCCGACCGCGCCGTTGAAGATGTCGCTGAGGCTCAGCGGGCGCAGCGGGATGATCCCGGGTTTGATGCCTCCCGGCGCCAGCTGGGGCGATCCGTAGCCGGGCGGCGCGCCGTAGCCGGGTGGTGGCCCGTAGCCGGTTGGGGGCCCGTAACCGGGAGGTGGGCCGTAGCCGGGCGGGGGCCCATAACCGGGAGGTGGGCCGTAGCCCGGTCCGTAGCCAGGCGGTGGGCCGTAACCGGGTGGTGGGGTGTAACCGGGTGGTGGGGTGTAGCCCGGTCCGTAGCCAGGCGGCCCGTAAGCGGGCTGTGCCCCGTACCCGGGCGGTGGACCGCTGCGCGCGGGCGGCCCCGGCGGAAAGGCGCCGGGTGTGGGCCCTGCAGGCGGCGGGCCGGCCGGATAGCCAGGCGGAAGCGAGCTCACCGTGTCCGGCAGCCGTCGTGGTTCGTCATGGGGTCCATCCTGTCGGCGGTCGGGGCTTTTCTCAATCTTGCCCAGTGTCCGGTCCCGCCACCGCTGGCCTGCACAGTCCGGGCGCGTAGCGTCTCTGGGCATGGCGGAACTCAAAGCCCGGCTTCGGGCGGACCTCACCGGGGCGATGAAGGCCCAGGATAAGTTGCGGACCGCGACCCTGCGCATGTTGCTGGCCGCTATCCAGACCGAGGAAGTCTCCGGCAAGGAGGCCAGGGAGCTTTCCGATGACGAAATCCTCAAGGT
>NZ_JCALDG010000049.1:0-11611 GCF_059812735.1 Mycobacterium sp. NGS40 | reverse complement strand
AGCAGTTCGTCCGCGACTACATGCTCGACACCCCGGAAAGCGTCACCGGCATCCGTGATGCGGTCGAGGCGATCACCCCCCTGGTCGATGCCCGTAAAGCGTTGGGGGTGGCGCAATCCAAGCGTCGGGTCCTTGGCGACATCGAGCTCATCCACGACCGCTATGTGACCGAGTCCGCGCAGCTGGCCAGCATCGGCATCGTCGACAAGCAGATGGTGCACGACTGGGTCGACGAACTGCGCCTGGCCGCGATCGGACCCGAGGTCAGCGTGCTCGACGCCGACATCGAGCGGATCGGCGCTGAGCGCGATGAGTTGAATTCTAAACACCGTGTGCTGATCCGCACCCGTGACGAACTCACTGCCCGCATCGCTGCGGCCGGGTCTGGATTGTCAACGCTACGCCACGAACTCGCAGTAGCCGAAGACCGCGCCGACACGACCTCGCGGCGCCGCCACGATTACGACACCCAGATCTTCGACCTGGGTTGGACCGCGCCCCAAGTGCAGTCCGCCGACGACTTCGACACCATGCGCGCCATGGCACAGACCGAAATCGTGCGGATCGCCGAGGAGCTCAAGGCACTGCGGGAACGGTTGGCCAACGACGAGGGCCCGCGACGTGTGGCGGCGCGCGACCAGATGACGGCCGCCCGCGAGGAACTCGCCCGCGTTGAGCGGCTCGGAACATCGGTACCGGCCAACGAAGACCGCATCCGCGGAGAGATCGCGGCGGCGCTCGGCGCCCCGGCCAAGCAGCTGCGGTATGTGTGCGAGCTGCTCGACCTCAAGACCGAATACGCGCCGTGGCGCGCGGCGGTTGAAAAAGTTCTGCGTTCCACAGGGCTGGTGTTGCTGGTGCCCGACCGCTACCACCGGTGAGGTGCTGCGCTACGTCAACGACCACCACATGCGGGGCCTAGTTCGCCTCGAGCATGTCCCCGCTGGCGGCGTCGCCTCTGTCGCGCCGCAGGCGGGCACGTTGGCTGAATGCCTCGGGCTGACCGACCCGGGGCATGAAAGCGCCGGTACAGCAATGCGATTGGTTGCCAAGGTCGGCGACTTTGTCCGCGTGAGCGGGACTGATGAATTCGCCCACCATCGCCGTGCGGTCACCCAAGAGGGACTCTATAAGGAGAACGAGACCCGCTCGGTCAAAGACGACCGCGCCACACTGTCAGCCTCCCAGTACATCTACCAGGGAGACATCGCCGCCAAGATCGCCGCACTCCGAATCGAACTCGAGGAAGCCACCGCGGACTTCGAGGCCAGCGACGCTGCAATGACCGAGCTGCACGACACGATTGAGTCGCTGTCGGTCAGCAGAGACCGGTGGAACAAGCTGCACGTGAGCTTCACTATGTTCAGCGACATCGACGCCGGGGGCGCCGACGCCGAGGTTCGCCGGCTTCGAGAGCAGCTCGAGGCCCTCGAGGCCGCGAACCCCGATCTGGCCAAGCTGGAAGACCAGGCCGAAGAGCTGCTCACGCAGAGCAGCGCGCTGACCGGGCGGATCAGCATCCTCACCGAGCGGGAAACAGTGAGCGACGATCGACGCACCAAGCTGCTGGATCTGCAGGAGATACTCAAACCCGGTGTCGTCGGCGCGAGCGCGCGGGCCGCGCTCGAGACCTATCGGGCGCAACTGTCGATCCCCCTGGAGATCCTGGCACCCGCCCCCTACAAGGCCGAGCTCGTCCGGACCATCGAAAAAGACCAAGGCACGCTGCAAGATTCGGTCAACCGATTGACCGCCGAGCTCAAGCGGATCATTAGCAACTTCGATGCACAGTTCGAAGATGCAATCCCCAACAACAGCGACGACCTCAACGAGAAGATCCACGACTACGTGGCTTTGTGCCGGCGCATCGATGACCGCGAACTGCCCCAGGCCCATGATCGGATGCTGCGGCTGATAACCGAACAAGCGCCCATGGCTGCGCTGCACCTCTACCAGAAAGCCGAGGAAGAAGCCCAACACATCGAGGAGCAGATCGCCCGGGTGAACCGTGGTTTGGGATCGGTGGAATTCAACCGCGGCACACGGCTGTCGCTGCACGCCGACCCCAAGAAGCTGACTGCCGTTACAGATCTGCACGAACGGGCCCGGCGGATCTCGGGGCGCTCGCTGGCGGTGTCGATGCGCGATGAGAAGGCCACCCACGATCAGTACCGCGACATTCTGGATCTGCGGAACCTGCTGGCCTCCGACAGCGCTGAGGCCCGTCAGTGGACGCGCGACGCCCTCGATGTACGGAACCGCTTCACCCTGTACTGCGCTGAAACTGACTCCACGACAGGTGAACTGATCCGCACCTACAGCAATGCCGGCGCCAATTCCGGTGGTGAGCAGGAAAAGCTGATGGCGTTTTGCCTGGCTGGGGCGTTGAGTTTCAACCTGGCCGATCCTTCCACGAGCGACAACAGGCCGGTGTTTTCACAGCTGATGCTCGACGAGGCGTTCTCGAAATCAGACCCGGTGTTCGCCGATCAGGCGCTCTCGGCGTTCCGTAAGTCTGGGTTCCAATTGTTGATCGTGGCGACCGTGGAAAACACCACCACCATCCAGCCCTACATCGACAGCGTGGTCATGGTGTCCAAGCGCGACACCCCCGGCATCGAACCGATCGCCTCCACCCGCACCGTGACCGTGCGGGAATTCGCCGAGATCAGCCACGAGCTGGCCGGCGCACCGGCAGCCGCCACGGTGCGGTGATGCCGAGATGATGTTGTCGGTGGAGACCGCGATCCGTGAACTGCGCCGGCGTTGCGCCGACTTATGGCTGCACTGGGCACTCGGGCAAGACGGGCCGTGGCCGCTCAAGCTGACCCTGAAGGCCCCCCAGGGCACGTCGTTCGACGACCACGTCATCGCCGCCACTGCCTGGGCCGGCACCTGGCGCTCAGCCATCGATGAGCATCGCATACCCGGCCGGCTCATCACTGCCGCGCGCCGCGCTCGCCGGCTGGGCACCCACGAGCTTCCCATCACATGGGTGATCGATGACCTTGACTCCGCGCTCGCGATCGCCGACCCTGAGATCGTTGCCTCGTATGAGCTGGCGGCCGGCCGATTCGCGCAGGCCCTGGCCACTCCGGAAATCGCGTGGAATATGCTGAGCGACATCCCTTTTAAGTCTGGCAAGACCATCGCTGGCCTCGATGACGCCGAGTGGGCGACCGCGCTCACCGTGGTCACCCACCTCGTTGCGGTCGGGCCCGGCGATGCGACCGTGCTTCGCCAGATCCGCATACCCGGCGTGCACAGCAAATGGATCGAGCAGAACGCGACCCTGCTGTGCGCGATGCTCGGCACCGATACCGACTCCGAGGGGGCTGATCCACTGACGCGACTCATCGCCCGCCTGGGGCTTGACGCCAAGCAGACACGCCTGCAAGTGACGTTGGCCTGCCCGAAGCTACGCGCCCAAGCCGCGGGGTTGCGGCGCTTTCACGCGACCATCCCCATCCTCAACGACACCGTGTTGGCGCCGGCGATCATCGCCATTGTAGAAAACGAAGCTCCCGGTCAGACCCTCGACCTCGATCTCGGCGGGGTTGCGGTGATCGGCGGTCTCGGTAAGGCCGCACCAATCTTGGCCCAGCTAAACTGGATTCACACTGCCGAGCGACTTGTGTATTGGGGCGACATAGACCGCGCTGGGATCTCGATACTCGCGTCGGTGCGCCGGGCCGGGCTGCCGGTGTCCAGCATCCTGATGGACGAGACGGTCCTCGACGCCCATCGCAGTGCCTGGCACACTACCGCCACCCAGCAGGCCACAGACACAATCCCTGTCGAACTCACCGATACCGAAGCTGCTCTATATCAGCGGCTCAACGCCTACCACCATGAACATGGTCGCGAACTGCAGCTCGAACAGGAACATCTGCCGAAACCACTGGTAGACGACGTCATCCGGGAATCGACAGTGGCTTCAGCAGATCTGCCCACATAGCGCCGCGGCAGCGAAGGAACCTTGCGTCGACAGACTGTGCGCGTAGTGGTTGTCGAACGTGATGGTGACCGGCCTGTCCTCGCCCATCATCGACAGCCAAGACCAAGACCAAGACACACCCGAATACGTCCTGCGCGTGCCAGCGATAATGAAAGAGGTTGTGCACGTAAATATTTGAGTGCTGATGGATAATCGTCATTATCCATGAACAAGAACGCCGTCTTCGGCAGATGAATCAGCGACGTTTCAAGCGTGGGCAACTCTGGCGGGACACTGAGGGTCGACGAGCTAATCGCTTGCCGCACAACGGCCTTCTAGTTGACAAGAAAAACTATCTTCAGTAGCAGCCGCCATAGTGTCGACCCCAATCACTCTCAGCAGCAGCGCGTTCACATACGACTCAGACGACGCGGTACCGGAGCCCATAGTTGCACCCACGGCCGTGATCCTCGCTCAGAGCGGGGCTGCCATCGTCGCGCCGCCGGCTCCTGCGACCTCAGCGGTACGGGCTCATCTGATCGAGGACCTGCGCCGCGATGTCCACGATCGCTTGCGCCTTGACTACATCCTCGCGCCACCGCCTTCGTCGCCACTTACGGCCACCCTATCGACGTCGTGCATGTGTCCGACGAGCAGTATGGAAGCAGTCTTGCCGCCGCCGCTTGCCACCCGAATCCGTCAGAACGCTAATCGGATTTGGGGGCTAGCATTCGCGCCAGCTAATTGAGACCCGGCTCGGCGACACCCAACGGATACCGGCGTCTAATGGTGTGCGGTAAATGTCACGGGCAACCGGTCGATCATGTAAAGATTGCCGCCGCTCCAAAGCCGGGTGAACGGCTCCTCGGTGTTCAGACTCAAATCGGGGAGCTCGGCCAGCACGATACGCAGTGTGGTTTGCAATTCCTGTCGGGCGAGTTGGGCACCCACGCAGGTGTGGATGCCGAACCCGAACCCGAGGTGCGGGTTCCTTGAGCGGTCGACATCGAGCGATTCGGGATGATCGAACACAGCTGGATCCCTATTGGCGGCAGCGTAATTGAGCATCACCTCCGACCCTTGCGGAATCGCGACACCGCCCACCTCGACGTCGCGGGTGGTTTGGCGGAAGAACCCATGCAGTGGGGTGTCCAGGCGCAGGGTTTCTTCGATCATCTTCGGAACAAGATCGGCGTGGTCGGCTAAACGTTGGCGCAGCTGTGGATCAGAGGCCACATGCAACAGCATGCTGCTCATTGTCGATGAGGTGGTGTGGTGCCCGGCGATCAAGAATCCAATGAGTAGGTTAACGATCTCGGCGTCTTCGAGCAGGCGGCCACCGTCGGTTCCATCCACGGTGCCAATGCCCAAACGGGTCAGGAAGTCGTCGCGCGGATGCACACGGCGATGATTGACCTCGTTGAGGCAGAACGCTGCGAAATCGCCGAGGGCTTCGGCCACCGCCGCCGGGTCGCCGGTGGCATCGAAGGCAGCGAGGGCGATGCGGCGGATCTCCTTGGCTCGCTCGGGCTCGTGGATGCCGATGAGCTCGCAGATGCTCAGCACCGGAAGCGGATCGGTCAGTTCAGTCACCAGGTCAGCGTGGCCACGTCCGGCGAACGCGCCGATGAGGGTGTGAATGTGTTGCTCGAGGCTCTCGGCGAAAGACTGGTAGGTGCTGCGCCTCAACACTTCTCGATACAAGCCGCGCCAGAAATCGTGCTCGGGCGGATCAAATTCGATGGCTGCCACCCGGAACGGAGCCTTGGGTAGCATCATGCCGCCGGCCGAGCTGAAGTCCTCCCAGTGAGACGCGGCGTCCTTGACATCATCGTAGCCAGCCAGCATGTAAAAGCTGCCGAGCGCGGCGCTGTGAGCCACCGCGCAGCCAGAGTGCAGTTGCGGATACAGCTTCCACATCTCCTCAACAGTGGATTCGTGGTGGTTGAACTGGCCCATCTCCATCGGACAGCTGCTGGTCTCAAGCATTCGACTATCCCTTCGGCTTCTCGTGCGGGACCACAACTAACGACCACCGTGTGGATGTCGTCGGGATGAGCCCGCTTCCGATCGATGAGGCCGGCAACGGGTGCTGTTAAGTGCGTTGGGCTGTTGGTGCCAATACGGGTGGCCCTGAGCGCGCCACGGGAAATAGCCATCGTCGAGCCATGGATTTGCACCCTCACCCCGCCATTCGATCGAGCCTCTGCGCCCTCGGCCGTGCGTCGCACCCCGCTGCGCAGTCAGATGTGCGATACGACAAGCGCCGGAAAAACACGTGTCGACCCCATCTGCAGGGTTGACACCGCCCTCGAACGATCCGCGGCCACCGGTCACGACAATCACATTGCTCAGACTGTATGCAGTATTCGGCGAGCTGGTCAAGATCTCAGTCAGCGCCTCTCGGCAGGTACACACGGCTATACGATCACAACGGGTACTTTGAGCGCACTTGATTCATGGTGATGGCTCGAATGCGGGCCGACGGAGCGTCAGTTACCCTCAGTTGTTCTGTATGCAGACGCGTGCCTAGTATTCGTTACCAATGAATGACGGGGACTTTGATTTAGTGGCTGTGAGGGTCACGGCCATCCCTCGCCCAGCCGGGGGCCGCATTTCATGTTTCGATGATTGATCGTCTGACATTTCGATGGACGAAGGTGTCGTCCGTGCGTGTCGGTCCCCCGCACGCTCGCCACCGACGGCGCTGGCTGTCGTCGTCGGGAGCGCCTCGCCTCGTTTTATGCGCAGCACCGCTTCTCCTATCTGTATACATACAGACCGATACTGGGACGGGCCAACCATGGCAATCGGGCCTTGACACGGTGCGGAGCCTGCCTCTTTGTATGACCGCGCTTGCAACTCCGCTTGAAGCTGCATACAGTTTTTCTTCGAGTAGGAGAGGGAGAACTGAACAATGCTCGTGGACGACGGTCGCGCAGCTTCACCGCCAGGAGACGCCATAGTGTGGACCCCGTCTGCGGCTGTGCGCCGTGATTGCGGCCTGGCGGACTACCTTGAGTGGCTTGAGGTGCGCACAGGCCGGCACTTCGGCTCGTATCGCGCCCTGTGGCAGTGGTCGGTCGACGAACTCGACGAGTTCTGGACATCTATCGACGGTTTCGAGGGACTGGGCCTTGTCGAGGGCGGCCACCCGGCGCTGGTCCAGGCGGTGATGCCGGGGGCGCATTGGTTTCCCGGTGCCAGCATCAACTACGCCGAGCAGATCTTCCGCCGCGCGCTCGGACCTGATGAACACGCCCTGATTTGCGTATCCGAAGACTCGGTCAACCGAGTTTCGTGGCGTGAGCTACGCCGGCAGGTGGGCTCTCTGGCGGCCACCTTACGCAGTTGGGGCGTCACCAAAGGTGATCGCGTGGTGGGATATCTGCCCAACACCGCCGAGGCGATCGTCGCGTTCCTCGCTTGCGCCTCCATCGGCGCGATTTGGTCAGTGTGCTCACCAGAATTCGGCACCGCCGCAGTGTTGAACCGATTCGGGCAACTCCGACCGAAGGTGCTCATCGGCGCAACACAGTATTCCTACGGCGGCAAGCCGCGCAACCGCGTCCACGAATTGCGCCATATCGCCTCATCACTGGACACCGTTGAACAGGTTATTACCGTCGGCGGCATCGGCGACGGAGATCTTGACCGGGCCGTAACAGACTGGACTGACACGATCCTCGGCGAGGAGCCGATCGAATTCGAAGAGGTCGACTTCGACGACCCGTTGTGGGTGTTGTTCTCCTCAGGCACGACCGGACTGCCCAAAGGAATCGTCCACGGCCACGGTGGCATCGTTCTGGAACACCTCAAAACCTTGCGGCTGCATTGTGACCTGCGTGCCGCAGACCGATTTCTCTTCGTCGGATCGACCAGTTGGATGGTGTGGAATCTGATGGTCTCTGGCCTGTTGATCGGCGCCACACTGGTAGTGGTCGATGGCAGTCCGGCTCACCCGGACCTGGACCGTATCTGGCGGCTAGTGGCCGAGGAACAGGTCGCCGTGCTCGGGCTCGGCGCCGGACTGATCAAGTCCTACATGGCAGCCGAGCAACAACCGGGACAAACGTTTGACCTCTCCAGGCTACGGACGCTGACCGTCACCGGATCCCCGCTGGGCCCGGAGGGATTTTTCTGGGTGCGCGACAACGTCAATACGAATACCTGGCTGGCCTCGTGTAGCGGGGGTACCGATATCTGTTCAGCATTCGTTGGCGGCGTACCGCTACTACCGGTGCGGGCCGGGCGCATCCAGGCGCCCAGCCTTGGGGTGGCGGTGGCGGCCTGGAACCCTGACGGCAATCCCGTAATTGGGGAGCCCGCAGAACTGGTGGTCACCAAGCCCATGCCATCCATGCCGCTGTATTTCTGGAACGACCCCGACGGAAAGCGTTACCGCGACGCCTATTTCCGCATGTTTCCCGGCGCGTGGCGCCACGGTGACTTCATCGAATTCGATACGGATCTCAGTTCCATCATCCATGGCCGCTCGGATTCGACGCTCAACCGGCACGGAGTCCGGATGGGATCCGCTGAAATCTATTCGGCGGTCGAACAACTCCCCGACGTGGTGGAGGCCCTAGTCGTCGGGGTCGAACTGGGCACTCAGTATTACGTTCCGCTGTTCGTTCACCTACGCGCCGGCGTCGACCCGCAGCTAGCAAAGCAGAGTATCGAGGCCGCAATTCGATTTGCTCTTTCGCCGCGCCACCTGCCCGACGAGATCGTCGTGATGCCGGGGATTCCCCACAACCGGATCGGCAAGAAACTCGAAGTTCCCGTGAAGCGAATGCTGCAGGGAAGCGAGCTAGCGCAGACGGTCGACCCGGGATCGGTTGATGACATCGACCTTCTGCGGCGCTACGAACAGTTCGCGCGCACACGCACCAACCAACCGACTCAGTCCGCAAACGCGGACCGATGAGACACCGCATTCTCACTCAGAAAAGGACATGACGTGCGTTTAGCAACCTACGACGATGGCCATGGCCCGCGCCCCGCACTTCAACGCCGCGCCGGCTCGGAGTTGATCGACATCGCAGCCCTGGCCGAATTGGCAGGAGTGAATGGCCTCGACGGCGCCAGCCCAGACATCACCTCGGTCCTACAGGCCGGCCCGGAGATGGCCCACGAGCTGCTGGGACTCTACGACAAGAACGAAGAGCGGCTGCGCGCCCTATCCGCAGTCCACCCGGTGGAGTCGGTGACACTGCTGCCGCCGGTACTTAAGCCCGAGAAGTTCATCTGCATCGGCCTGAACTATCACGACCACGCCGCCGAAACCGGCCAGTCAGCTCCCAAAGAACCGATGTTCTTCGCCAAGTTCGCCAACTCGCTGATCGGTCACGGCGCCACCATCACCCCGCCGGCCATCACGAATCAAGTCGACTACGAGGCCGAACTCGCCGTCGTTATCGGCAAGCGCGGCAATAACATCGCCGTTGATGAGGCATTGCAGTACGTCGGCGGAGTGATGGCGCTCAACGACGTCAGCGCACGCGATCTGCAGCTGGCCAACCAGCTGTGGACGGGAGGCAAGGCCATCGACACGTTCGCGCCCGCCGGACCCACGTTGGTGATCCTCGACGAGATCAACGACGTGCAGAGCCTGCCGATCAAGGCGCGAGTCAATGATGTTGTCGTGCAAGACTCCAACACCGCAAACATGATCTTTTCCGTCGCTGAACTGGTCTGCTACCTGTCGCGGATCATGACCCTGGTCCCCGGCGACATCATCGCCACGGGCACACCCGCGGGGGTTGCCCACGCGCACGGCCCAATGACGTTCCTGCACAGCGGCGACACCGTGGAGATCGACATCGCCGGAATCGGCGTACTGCGAAACCCGGTGGGAGAGCCGGTCGGCTCTTCGCCGCTCCCGCAGGAAGCGGGAGCGGCATCGTGACCTGGATCGACGGCGCCCTTCCCGACGCGGACCGACGTGCCATCGAAGACCTGATCGTCGAACATGCCTGGCTTCTCGATCATGGCCGATGGCACGATGTTGCCCAACTCTATGTCGATGACGGCACCCTCACGCTGGGCGCGCACACACTGGTCGGGCGCGACCAGTTCCACAAATGGGCCGACACACGGGCAGCCAATTCCGCACGCCAAACCCATCATCAGTGCACCAATATCCGCCTGCGGCCCGACGAAGAGGGCGCCTCGGGCACAGTGATGCTCGTGTTGCACGTTTCTGACAGCGGGCAGTCACCATACGTCGACTTCATCGGCGAATACCGCGACCGTTACGCACGAGATAACCACGGACACTGGCGCTTTGGGGCGCGGGTACTCCACCCATTGGCGGCGGCCGCAGACCAGCAACAATCAGCGACAGGAACCAACAATGCCTAACCGTGTCATCCACGCTCGACTCGACACGCTTCCCACCGAAAGCCTGGCCGGCGGGGCGCTGGTGCGCACCGCCGTACGCGGTGACCAGTCGCTGATCACCATCAACTGGTTTCACCCTGGCCACTCAGTCCAGACACCGCCGCCCCATTCCCACCCATTCGACCAGGTCAGCTTCGTCTTCTCAGGAAAGATCGGATTTGACGTCGACGGTGAAGTGTATGAAGTAGCCGCCGGCGAGGTGCTCCACATCCCGGCTGACGCGCCTCACACCGCGTGGCTCATCGGCGATGAAGTAGCTCTCAACGTCGATGTTTACGCACCCGTGCGAGACGACTACCGCCACCTCGTCGCGCACCAAGCCGATGCCTTCAACGACTAGCCCACACCCGGATCTCGGTGAGTTCAGCACCTAGTACGGGCGCAAACAACAAGCCCGCCACGGTGATCCGGGGCGGACTGTTGTTGACGCAGGATGAAGCCACTGGCACCATCGTCGGCGACATCCGAGTCGTCGACGGCCGCATCCACGCGATCGGCGACATCGGCGACCAACCCGCGGCGCGAGTCATCGACGCGACGGGCAAAGCCGTCCTGCCCGGATTCGTCGATACCCATCGCCACACCTGGCAAGGCGCTTTCCGCCTCATCGGCTTCGGCTGGGACTTCCCTACCTACCGACGCAATGTCCAGCTCACCTGGGGACCACAATTCACCCCGAACGACGCCTACATCGGTGAGCTCGTGGGCGCGCTGGCCGCCATCAACTCGGGCATCACCACCATTCGCAGCGAGTCCCACATTCAGAACAGTCCC
This sequence comes from Mycobacterium sp. NGS40, assembly GCF_059812735.1. Taxonomy (NCBI): domain Bacteria; kingdom Bacillati; phylum Actinomycetota; class Actinomycetes; order Mycobacteriales; family Mycobacteriaceae; genus Mycobacterium; species Mycobacterium sp. NGS40. Next base: position 495 of record NZ_JCALDG010000049.1, on the reverse strand, counting down.
GCCCACTCCGACGCCGTTATCTGCGCCCTGCGCGACTCCGGAATACGCGCGGTGTTCGCCCACGGCTGGCCATCGGTCGACTCCGACGCCTGGATGCTTAACAGCACCCGTCGGCACCCCCCCGACATTGTGCGGATCCGACACGAAATCCTGAGCAACGACCAAGATTTGGTGACACTGAACGCGATGCTACGCGGGCCGGACATGAGTCAACCGGATGTGGTCGTCGATGACCTTGCGATCGCGCGCAACCTGGGCGTGCGCGCCAGCATGCACATCGGTTGGCAACCGGGCGGCATCCGCCAACTTCACGACGCCGCGCTGCTGGATGCAGACCTGCTGTTCATCCACTGCTGCGACTCCACTGACGACGAGTTGCGCATGCTCGCCGATGCAGGAGCCAGCGCATCGGTAGCCTCGACCATCGAGTTGAGCATGCCGGGCCTTGGGTTACCCGCTACAGATCGACTGCTGGCTACCGGATCTCGCCCTAGT
>NZ_JCALDG010000048.1:0-13170 GCF_059812735.1 Mycobacterium sp. NGS40 | reverse complement strand
CCTAGCCGCGGCCCTGGTCTGGCATCTGTCCACCTGACCTACACCAGCAGCACTGCTGCCCCGGCGATGCGACCGCCGGCCAAATCGCTCAGTGCCCGGGCGGCTTGATCGAGTGGATACTCCGGTGTCGTCACCTCGATGCGGTGACGGCCGGCGAAGTCGAGAAACTCGCGCGCGTCGGCCCGGGTATTCGAGGTGACCGAGCGAATCTGGCGCTCCTGGAACAGGTGACGCTGATAGTTCAGGGCCGGGATATCGGACAGGTGGATTCCGGCGATCGCCAACGTGCCGCCGCGGTCCAGCGCCTCGCAGGCGGGCAGCACCAGATCTCCGACCGGGGCGAACAGGATCGCGGCATCCAGCGGCACCGGCGGCGGATCCGCCGCCCCCTGAGCCGATGCCGCGCCGAGGGCCAGCGCCAGCTCGCGTGCCTGCTCGCCGCGGGTCATCACGTGCAGCTCGGCACCCTGGGCCAACGCGACCTGGGCGGTGATGTGCGCGCTGCCGCCGAAGCCGTAAATGCCCAGCCGGCCACCCGGCGGCAGCTGTGCCCGCAGCAGCGAACGGTATCCGATGATGCCGGCGCACAACAGCGGCGCGAGCTCGCTGTCGCTGTACCCGCTCGGCAGGTGGTGCGCGAAAGCCGCTGGAACCGTCGCGAATTCGGCGTACCCGCCGTCGGCATCCCAGCCGGTGTAGCGGGACTGCGGGCAGAGGTTTTCGTCGCCTCGGCGGCAGTATCTGCACACACCGCAGGTGTGGCGCAGCCAGGCAATGCCGACCCGGTCCCCCACGTTGAACCCGTCGCCGGCCTCGACGCCCACCGCCGATCCGACCTCAACGACCTCGCCCACCACTTCGTGGCCGGGGGTGACGTGCTCGCGGTGCACCGGAAGGTCACCCTCAGTGACGTGCAGGTCGGTGCGGCACACCCCGCAGGCCCGCACGGCCACCAGCAACTCCGAGGGCGCCGGCCGCGGCACTTCGGTGGTGACCCGCTCCAGCGGGTCGGTGTCCATCGGGCCGGGCCGACGCACCCGCCACGCGTCCATTGTGGTCGTCGCTGAGGCCATCACCCCATCATGCCGCTATGCGCCGCCACCACGCATGGGCCCAAAGGCCCTGGTGCTACAGGGTCTTCGTGCGCGAGGTGGCGAACTTGTAGATCAGCAACAGGATCACCGCGCCGACCAGCGCACCCAGGAAGGAGTGCTGAATGGGCGGGTGAATGTCGAACTGGTGCGGCGGGAAGACGATGCTGCCCAGGGTGCCGCCGACATACGAGCCGACGATGCCGAGCAGGGCGGTGGCGACCCAACCCATCGGCTGCTTGCCCGGCACCAGCAGGCGCGCGACCAGGCCGACGATCAGACCCAAGACGATCAGCCAGACGATATGCAGAATCATGACCGGCTCCTTCGATTTAACTGACAGACGGGACGTGTGGCCGTATACCCCGTCGGAGCCGACTCAACCGCCTCGGCGAAACGCCCCTTCTCATGCCGCAATTCGGCCTGATGCGGCGACGCGGGAAGCCCCCAGGCGGGTCGGCGATTCGCGCCGCACCCGATTTGCCACAGATCGCCCGGCCGATCAGCTCCTGCGCACCAGGCCGACGATCCAGAGCAGAATCACCGACCCCAGTAACGCGGTGAAGAAGGTGAAGATCCAGCCGCCGGCCGCGGTGTCGAAGAAGAAGCTGAGCAAAAAGCCGCCGATCAGTGCGCCGACGATACCGATCACGATGTTCATCAAGATTCCGGAGCCGGAACCCTTCATGATCTTGCCCGCGGCCCATCCCGCAAGACCGCCGATGATGATGTAGCCGATCAGGCCGACGCTCGTCGTCGTGGTCGATCGGGCCAGGTACTCGGTAGCCGCCATGACATCCATGCGAGTCTCCTTGCGGTTCGTTGGCAGAGCTCAGCGTAAAAGCCGGCGCCGTCGTGGCGGTATACCCCCGTTTACGGGTCAGGCACTAAACGACGTCGGTTGCGGCGCCGGGCTCGGGGTAGGAGTGACCTCGCTCGCGGGTGCCTGGCCGGGCACCGGGGCGGGGGCTCCCGGTGCCGGAGTTGCCGGAGCCGGTGCGGGCGCGCCCGGAGCCGGTGGTGCGCCCGGAGCCGGTGGTGCGGTGAACGGCAGAATCGATTCCGCCAGTGCCTTGGCACCGACCTTGTCTACCGGGTTGTTGCCGGTACCGAGCCACACGACAAACCAGCGTTGGGGCGGACCGGCGGTAGCTGCGTTGGGAGCGCTGACCACACCGGTCCAGATCTGTCCATTGGGTTTGCTCGGATCGCTGAACTTGACCTCGTAGAACGACGAGCTTCCGGTGATGCCGTTAGCTCCGGTGAGCGGGGCGGATTCCTGATTGATCCGGGTGCCGGGGTACGGCATGAAGAACTCACCCATGTCCGAGCCCAGCCGGACGGCGGCCTTGGCGTCATTGGCTTCGGCACTGGCGTAGAGCTTTTGGTCCAGGCGGCCCATCACAATGCGGGTGTCGTTTGCCACCGGCGCGGGCTGACCGGGCTGCGGCGGCGGACCGATCATCTTGCTGAGCAGCGCGGAACCATAGTCGAGGTGCGAGGCGTCCGACTCGGCCCACCCACCGGGAAGCAGGTAGCTGAAGCCGCCGACGAGGTTGGTGATGCGGGCGGCGTTGGGGTCGACGGGCGGCGGCGGCGCAGGTGCGTTGGGGTCCACCGGCGGGGGCGGCGGGGGCACCGGCGCGTTCGGGTCACCGGCCGCCGGCTGCCCGGCAGATGCCGGGCCGCCCGGCGCGGGCGCCGCGGTCGTCGGCGCGGGTGCGCCCGGGGCCGGGGCCGGGGACGGGGCGGAGGTCGTTGCCGGCACCGGAGTCGGGACCTCGGGATCGGCATAAGCGGGGGCCGGCAACGCGAAGGTGACGGCACTGGCACTGGTCACCGTGGCGATCGCCAGCGTCGCCCACAGGCCTTTGCGACGTGTCGAGTGTGAGTCCACCTGATCCATGGCGACGAACCTACCGTGTTACCGCTGCGACGCAAGGATGCCGTGCTGGCGATGCGCGCGTTGTTGCCGGAGCGCAACCTTCGGTGGGTCTGCGCAGTTCACTGCGGGTTGGTGCGACGGGGTGTCGCCGGATACAGCGCCACTTCGCGCGCTTTGACCGAAAACCACACCCGTTCTCCGGGGGTCAGTTCCAGCTCGGCGGCGGCCTCGGCGGTGATCTCGGCGGCCAGTCCGGGGGCGCCGCCGGGCTGTTCCTCGCCTCGCACCACGACCGCGGGTCCGCGAATGTCCAGCTCTGAGACGGTGACCTCGACCCAATTGCGGGGGCTGCCGTGCGGCAGGTCGCGGTAGACCGCCACCGCCGTCGGCCCGAACACGGCGATCGCATCCTGCCCGTCGGTCAGCTCGGCGCCCAGCTGCTCGGCGGGGGTTCCGTACCAGCGGACGCCGGAGCGGGTCCGCAGCGAGCCCCCCGGCCCGATGGTTCCGTTGACCAGGTTGACGCCGGCAATGCGGGCCCCGAAATGGCTGCGCGGCGCGGTGAGCACTTCGGGGACCGGGCCGACTTCGGCGATCCTGCCGCCCTCGAGCACCAGCGCCCGATCGGCCAGGGTGAACACGTCGAGCAGGTCGTGCGTGATCAGGACGACCGCGCAGCCGCTGCGGGCGACAGCGGTCCGCAACACCGCGCGGATGGCGGCGGCCGCCCCGACGTCCAACCCGGTCAGCGGCTCGTCGAGCAGCAGCACCTCGGGCTCGGCGGCCAATGCTCGTGCGATCGCCACCCGCTGAGCCTGACCGCCGGACAACTGTCTCGGTTTGCGGTCGGCGAACTGCTCGGCATCCACCTCGCGCAGCCAGCGCAGGGCCGTCTGCTTCTCGGTGGCGCGAGCCGATTGGAAAAGGCCACGACGGCTTCGCAGCCCGAACGCCACGTTGGCGGCGACGCTCAGGTGCGGGAACAGCAGCGGGTCCTGCAGCAGCAGCCCGACCCGGCGGTCGTGTGTCGCCACGTCGACCCCGGCGGCGGTGTCGGTCAGCACCCGATCCCCCAACCGCACCACGCCCTCATCAGGGCGAAGCAGACCGGCGATGACGTGCAGGGCGGTCGACTTTCCCGCGCCGTTGGGTCCCAGCACCGCGAGCACCTCACCCGGGGACACCGAAAACTCCACGTCCAACTCGCGGTCGGCGACGACCGCGCGAAGCTGCAGCTCGCTCACGGGCTACCCGGCCTCCGTTCCGGTCAGCCGGCGAGCGCCCAGGCCGAGCACCACCAGCGCGGCCACCGCGACGAGCAGAATCGACAGTGCGACAGCCGCATTCGCGTCGGTCACCCGTTGCAGATAGATCTCCAGCGGCAGGGTGCGGGTGACCCCATGGCGCGAACCCGCGAAAGTCAGCGTCGCGCCGAACTCGCCCAGCGAGCGGGCGAACGCCAGCACCGCGCCGGACGTCAGTCCGGGCAGCAGCAGCGGCAAAGTGACCCGCCACCACACCGCGCTGGGGCGAGCCCCGAGCGTGGCCGCGACCACCTCATAGTCGGCGCCCGCCGTACGGGCCGCGCCCTCGAGGGAAATCACCAGAAACGGCAACGAGACAAACGTCTGCGCCAACACCACCGCGGTGGTGCTGAAGGCGATGCGCAAGCCCGCGGCTTCCAGGTACTGCCCCAGCAGTCCGAGCCGGCCGAACGCGTAGAGCAACGCAATGCCTCCCACCACCGGTGGCAGCACCAGCGGCAGCAGGATCAGGGGCCGCAGCAGCCGGACCAGCAGGGCCGTACTGCGGGCCAGCACCAGTGCCATCGGCACGCCCAGCAGCACGCACAGGACGGTGCTCGCGGCCGCGGTCTTGAGGCTGAGCAGCAGTGCCGTCTTGGACGACGCGCTGGTGATCAGCGACCAGAAATCCGGCCAGTCGACCTTGATCGCGATCGCCAGCAGCGGCAACACCACGAAGGCGGCACCGATGGTTGCAGGGACATACACCCAGCGGGGCAGATGCGTGGGCGCGTGCACGGCTGCGGGTCAGGGTTTCGCGAAGCCGAATTGAGCCAGGATCTTCTGGCCGGCCTCAGACGTCACCAGCGTCACGAACTTTTGCGCGGTCGCCGGCTGCGGTGCCTTCCTCAACACCCCGATGGGGTAGACGTTCACCGCACCCGCGGCTTCGGGAAAGTTGACCGTCGCGACGTTGTCTTTCGCGTTCTTCGCATCCGTGACATAGACCAGCGCGGCATCGGCCTGCCCGGTGGTGACCTTGTTGAGGACGTCGGTCACGGTGGTTTCCTCGCTGACCGGATTGAGATGCACCCCGGTGCTGTCCTCGATGCGCTGGGTCGCCGCCCCGCATGGCACCGGCTTCTGGCAGATCACGACGTTGAGGCCCGGCTTGGCCAGATCGGCGAAGGAGCCGATGTGGCGCGGATTGCCCGGCGCGGTGACGATGACCAGCGTGTTGGCGGCGAAATTCGTCGGGTTTCCGGCGACAAGCCCGGCCTTGACGACGGTGTCCATCTGCGCGGTGTCCGCCGACGCGAACACATCGGCGCTCGCACCCTGCGTCAGCTGGACGGCGAGTTCGGAGGAGCCGGCGAAGTCGAATTCGACGCCGCTACCGGGATTGTCGGCCTTGAACTGCTGACCGAGCCGGGTGAACGCCGGCTTGAGCGAGGCCGCGGCGAACACCACGATCGAGGCGGACGGCGACGAGGACGGTTTCGGACTACAGGCGACCAGGCCCGCGACGAGGATCGCGCATATCAACCAGGCCAGGACCGCGATCCGACGCATGCTCAGACCCTAGCTCGCGGCGGATGAAGCGGTGACGACCAAAGAGTTATCGAAAATTGTCCGCGCGTCGTGGCGTCCTTAGTTTCCCCTTAGAACTACTGTCCAGTAACATTCGGCGTAGATTGACGCCATACGCGCTGAGATCCCAGGCATCGGTCCTGTGGCGTGACACCATCGGAACCACGATCACATCGCCGAGCGGAGCGTTAACGCTGGTGAAGGCCAGGGTCTGGGTTCAACGTTGAACACGAGGAGGATGGCTGTGGAGGTGCTGGTCACCGGCGGCGACACGGATCTGGGGCGGACAGTAGCCGAGGGATTTCGCGATGGCGGTCACAAGGCGACCCTCGTGGGTGCGCGGCGCGGCGACCTCGAGGTCGCCGCGAAAGAGCTCGACGTCGACGCGATCGTCTGCGACACCACCGACCCGGCCAGCCTCGAAGAGGCTCGTGGGTTGTTCCCCCACCACTTGGACACCATCGTCAACGTGCCGGATAGCGGCTGGAGCGATGGCGACCCACGCACGTATTCGCTGTCCGACACCGCCGCCGTATGGCGCAGTTCGCTCGAGGCGACCGTGCTGTCGGCGGTGCTGACGGTGCAAGCCGTCGGCGATCACCTGCGCTCCGGTGGCTCCATCATCAGCGTCGTGCCGGAAAATCCGCCCGCGGCCAGTGTCGACGCCGCGATCAAAGCGACGCTGTCGAGCTGGATCGCCGGACAGGCCGGCATTTTCGGCACTCGCGGGATCACGGTGAACGCCGTGGCGAGCGGGCGCAGTGCCCAGGCCGGTTACGAAGGTCTCTCGCGCACACCGCCTTCCGTCGCCGACGAGGTCGCGCGGTTGGCCTTGTTCCTGACGACCCCGGCGGCCCGCCACATCACCGGCCAGACGCTGCACGTCAGCCACGGCGCCCTCGCGCGTTTCGCCTAGGAAGTACCCAAACGGGGACCAGATCCCCTGTGCGCCTAGGTATTTGGTGACGCACCAACCGGAAACCATTGCCGAACACATCAAAAGCAACGTCTGCGGCTTTTGTTCGGTATGTAACCGGCGTCGCATTCGATGCCGGACATGACGCGAATCACGTTGGCGCGACCAGCGGCAATGCATTGGTGTGGTTGATTGCACAGGCTTACTATCTGGGTTTCCGGGCGGCGGGGTGACTAGCGTTGTAGCTAACTGAGACCGCGCCCGACGAAGCCCCACCAGGAGCATTCAAACCAATGAGCCCCCAGCAAGAAGGCACAGCTGATCCGAAGCGACGCCATCAGGTCGTCATCATCGGATCGGGATTCGGCGGACTCAACGCGGCAAAGAAACTCAAGCACGCCGACGTCGACATCAAATTGATCGCCCGCACCACTCACCACCTGTTCCAGCCGTTGCTCTATCAGGTGGCCACCGGCATCGTGTCCGAAGGCGACATCGCGCCGCCCACCAGGGTCGTGCTGCGCCGGCAGCGCAATGTCCAGGTGCTGCTCGGTGACGTCACCCACATCGACCTCGCCGGCAAGTTCGTCGTATCGGACTTGCTGGGTCACACGTACGAAACTCCTTATGACAGCCTGATCGTCGCGGCCGGCGCCGGCCAGTCCTACTTCGGCAACGACCAGTTCGCGGAGTTCGCCCCCGGCATGAAGTCGATCGACGACGCACTCGAGGTGCGGGGCCGAATCCTGAGCGCCTTCGAGCAGGCCGAGCGGTCTCGCGATCCGGAACGGCGGGCCAAACTCTTGACGTTCACCGTCATCGGGGCCGGACCCACCGGCGTCGAAATGGCCGGGCAGATCGCGGAATTGGCGGCCCACACCCTGAAAGGTTCGTTCCGGCACATCGACTCCACCCGGGCCCGGGTGATTCTTCTCGACGCCGCGCCCGCGGTGCTGCCGCCGTTCGGCGAGAAGCTGGGCGCCCGGGCGCGTGCTCGGCTGGAGAAGATGGGCGTCGAGATCCAGTTGGGGGCGATGGTCACTGACGTCGACCGCAACGGCATCACCGTCAAAGATTCCGACGGCACCATTCGACGTATCGAGTCCGCCTGCAAGGTCTGGTCCGCGGGTGTCCAGGCCAGCGGTCTGGGCAGTGACCTCGCCGACCAGTCGGCGGCCGAACTCGACCGTGCGGGACGAGTCAAGGTGCTGCCCGACCTGTCCGTGCCCGGATACCCCAACGTCTTCGTGGTCGGAGACATGGCCGCGGTCGAGGGCGTGCCGGGAGTCGCGCAGGGCGCGATCCAGGGTGCCAAGTACGTCGCCGGCACGATCAAGGCCGAACTCGCGGGCGCCGACCCGGCCGAGCGAGCGCCCTTCCAGTACTTCGACAAGGGTTCCATGGCCACCGTGTCGCGCTTTTCGGCGGTGGCCAAGGTCGGGCCGCTGGAGTTCAGCGGTTTCATCGCGTGGCTGATGTGGCTGGTGCTGCACCTGGTGTATCTGGTCGGGTTCAAGACCAAGGTCAGCACGTTGCTGTCCTGGACCGTGACCTTCCTCAGCACCCAGCGCGGGCAGCTGACTATCACCGAGCAGCAGGCGTTCGCCCGCACCCGCATCGAACAACTTGCGGTGCTGGCCGCGGAAGCGAAGCGACCTGTCGCTGCCAGAAAGGCGAGTTAGCCGACTAGTCGGTCGGCCTGCCACGTCCGGAGCGTGCCGCCGCCTGCCAGCGCCAAAACCGTGGATTCGCTCGGCATATCCGTGAATTCTGTTGCTGGATAGCATAGTTCACTGATCGTTGCTCGCGGGGCAGCGATACCGTCGTCGGCGGCCGACCCCGCACCCAATTCCACCCGGTGCCGCAATAGCGGGCGATCATGCCGGTCGGCGCGTAGCGATCCCGACCAGAAGCCGTCGCGCTCATTGTATCTGCCTATCTGCACTCGCTCGCGGAATCGAACCCGGCCGTCCTCGCGCAGCGCCAGCGTCACCGTCGACACATGGCGCGCGTCAGCGGCTATGACGGTGGGCTCGAGGTCGACATCCAGGTTTCCGCTCACCTCGATGTCCCAATAAGCTTGTGAAGTAGGTGTTTTCGGCCCTGGTAGGGCCAGGGTGGCGGCGGCGCTACGTAGCTTCAGCACCGCACCGGGCTCGACGACGACGCGGATCTCGATGGTGTCGCCGCCCAGCGGGGTGGCGGCCGCCGACACCAGGTGAACCGTGTCGGGCGCGGTGCAGCGGGCCTGAATTCCGCCGCAGCACTGAATGCGCGGCAACCGGTTACGCAACGCGAGCAGCAAGACCTCAGAGTGCATCGGCGGACAATTGCGCGTGCACCCAGGCCAGCACCTCCGTGGCGGCGGGGTCTTTGGTCAGTGACTGCAGTACCGTCGGGCGCCCGTCGCGCACCGCGTCGGCGTCGCGCGCCATCACGTCCAGGTCGGCGCCGACCAATGGTGCCAGATCAATCTTGTTTACTACCAGCAGATCCGAATACGTCACTCCCGGCCCGCCCTTGCGGGGAACTTTGTCACCGCCGGCCACGTCGATGACGAAGATCTGGGCGTCCACCAAGCCCGACGAGAAGGTGGCGGTGAGGTTGTCGCCACCGGATTCGACCAGGATCAAGTCGAGTGTGTCGTGGGCGGCGATCAAGTCGTCGATCGCGTCGAGGTTCGCGGTGATGTCGTCACGGATCGCGGTGTGCGGGCATCCGCCGGTCTGCACGGCCGCGATCCGGTCGTTCGGCAGCACAGCGTGTTTGCGCAGAAAGTCAGCGTCTTCGGTGGTGTAGATGTCATTGGTCAGCACGGCCAGCGACACCTCGTCACGCAGCTGCCGGCACAGCGCGGCGACGAGTGCCGTTTTTCCCGAGCCGACCGGGCCGCCGATGCCGATGCGCAGCGGCTCCCCGGGCTGCCTGACGCGCTTCGGCCGCTCAAGGTGTGAATAGCTATGGGAATGTGCTGACATGTCGTGTCTTTCGGGAGATGAATAGGAATCGTTCGCGCTTGGCGCAGTTGAAGCCAGCGTATCGACGAAAAGATGGCCCGGTCGGCCAGGTAGGCACACGGCCGCAGGGGTCCTTCCCAGGAAAGTCACAGCCGTCTGACCGCTAAGTCAGACTTCAACTTGAGGTCGAGCAGGTACGTTGAACCCTGGCGCGCCGAGACGGCCGCCCGGACGAGTTCGCCGTACCCGGAGTGCGACAAGACGGTGACCGCGGGATGCCTTGCGCGCCAGTCAACCGAGAAACGGCTTTCGAACTCACACGTTTGAATTTGGTCGTCGGGGCATCCTCCACCGTCAGTTGGTACTCGACGAGAGGAAAACGATGTTTAACCCGTTTGCCGGCCAGGCCGATATTCCCAACCGCGAGGGTGCGTGGGCACAGCAAGCCGAGGCCGAGCTGTCGACCCGGCGCCACCAGGAAGAGATCGAGCGCTGCCTGTCCCATGGGCTGGAAGCCGCCCCCACCATCAACGACCGCACGCTGTCCACCTTCTCCCGCGGCGAGCTGCCGCACTTTGCCGGAGAACGCGGGACGTTTCTGAAGTGCCCGTTCCTGGAGGACGTGCATGACGTGGGCGACGCCGAAGTGGCCGTCTTCGGCGCCCCGCTGGACGCGGGCACCACGTACCGCCCGGGTACCCGATTCGGCCCGATGGGAATTCGCCGCTCCACCAACCTGTTTGGCACGTATTGCTACGAACTGGGCGTCGACCTGCGCGAGCAGCTCAACATTGTCGACATCGGCGACGTGGTGACCATTCCCGCCAACATCGAGAAGTCGTTCGACCAGATCAGCACGGCCATGTCCCACGTGGTCTCGCAGGGCGTGTTTCCGGTGATCCTGGGCGGCGACCACTCGATCGGGTTCCCCACCGTGCGTGGCCTGGCCCCGCACATGGACGGCAATGTCGGCATCATCCACTTCGACCGCCACGTCGACACGCAGGAAACCGATCTCGACGAGCGAATGCACACCACGCCGTGGTTCCACGCCACCAACATCAAGAACGCCCCGGCCACCAACCTGGTACAGATCGGCATCGGCGGGTGGCAGGCGCCACGCGCGGGCGTGCAGGTCGGACGGCGGCGCGGCAGTACCGTCATCACGGTCGGTGACGTCGAGCGCGTCGGGATCGAGAAGGTCGCCGAGATCGCGTTGGAGACGGCGTGGAAAGATGCCAAGGCCGTATATCTGTCGTTCGACATCGACGTGATCGACGCCGGATTCGTGCCGGGTACCGGCTGGCCGGAGCCGGGTGGTCTGCTGCCGCGCGAAGCGCTCAATCTCATCCGGCTGATCTCCGAACCGGGACTCAACGGCATTGAGGTGGTGGAGTGCTCACCGCCCTACGACTGGGCTGAGCAGACCGCGCTGATGAGTAGCCGGGTGATCCTGGACAGCCTGGCCGTCATGGTCCGGGCAGGCAAACTCGGTAAGAAACCGGCCGCGCTGAAGCGTCAGGCCTGGGGACCGTACGCCGACTAGTTCGGCAGATTGTCGACCATGAACACCGAATACGGGTGACCGAATTGCCTGTCATCCCTTAAAACCGCAGACTTTGTAATTGAAGCCAGTGAGTCAATAGCTCAGTGGCCATATAGCAAACTGCAGTTACAGAGTTTATGCGCAGTCGGGCGGCGTTGGGTGTCGTCGTATGCAATGTTCTAGCCCTAGCGTTCTGCCGTTCATTCCATTTGAGTGCACCTCCAGTTTCATTCCCAGCTAATTCTCAGTCGTTAACCATAGTTATTGCAGCCGCCCAGTTGGATATTGCTAATTGTGCGAAATGGTCGACGTCACGGCGCCGCTTTGTAAGTGCGTGCAGTGACGATCACATGGGGGCATCGCACAAATCGTGCGTCGGCGATCGCGCACGAACCTGAGCGCCAAACCATCGCCCGACTCGGGCCGGCTGCGTTTGAGATGGCGCCTCGACCGTTGGGGGTTGGCTAGTGGATTATGCGACGCTCCCGCCCGAGGTCAACTCTGGGCGGATGTACGCGGGGGCGGGGGTCGGACCCCTGGTGGCGGCCGGTGCGGCCTGGGATGCGTTGGCAGCCGAATTAAGTTCTGCGGCAACATCTTATTGGACGGTGATGACCGAGCTCGCCAGTGGGCCGTGGGTGGGTCCGTCGTCGGGGGCGATGGCCGCCGCGCTCGCTCCGTACGTGTCGTGGATGAATTCGACTGCGGCGCAAGCTGAACAGACGGCCAGCCAGCTCGGCTCCGCGGTTGCGGCCTACGAGGCCGCGTTCGCCGCTACGGTCCCGCCGCCCGAGATCGAGGTCAATAGGGCGCTGTTGGCGTCCTTGGTGGCCACCAACGTGCTCGGGCAGAACACCTCGGCGATCGCGGCTACCGAGGCGCAGTACACCGAGATGTGGGCACAGGACGCCGCGGCGATGTACGGCTACGCGGGAGCCTCGGCAACGGCAACGAGGTTGACTCCCTTCAACTCTCCACCACAGACGACCAACACCTCCGGTACGGCCCAGCAGGCCGCTTCGGTGGACCGCGCTGCGGCCTCGTCGGCCGGTCCGAGCACGCAATCGGCACTGGCGAATGTGCCGAACGCGCTGCAGAACCTGTCGACTGGCTCGATCGCCACGCCATCCGATCTCGACCCGGAGCTGGGCAGCCTGCTCGACACTCCCACCGGCGGGCCGACCGGCCTTAACTTGTTCACCCAGAACGTCGGCAACTGGGCCCTAGTGATCAGTGGCCCGTTGTTCACGGCGTCGGGTATCACTCCCCTGCTAGGTGGGTTGTACGGGCTGGCATTGCCGACGGCGGCGGTCGCCGGTGACATCAGTCCGGCCGACGCCGGGCTGGGCACCCTGGTGGATTCGCACGCGGGTGGCACGGGCTCGGTCGCGGCGAGCCTGGGCAGGTCGGCCGCGGTCGGTCAGCTGTCGGTGCCGCAAGCCTGGGGCAGCTCCCCCGCTGTCCGATTGGCGGCCAGTGCATCACCATTGTCGCCCGCCGCGCTGGGCGGCGTGCCCGCGGCCGGGGCGGCCGCACCCGGAGGGTTCTTCGGTATTCCGCCGATCGGCAGCCTGGTCAACGCCCCCGGGGGCGAACGGGCCCGGGCTCGCGGCGGCCCGGAACCGAAAGTCATCCCGGCATTGCCTGGCGAATCCGGGGCTGCCGAGCCGCCGGTGGCCAACCGGGCGCAACCGGCCCGCCGCCACGTCGTCAGCGCGTTGAGCGAAAGCGAACGCCAGGAGCTGGAGAAGCTGCGTAAGGACATCGCCGACGCGGCGACGGAGCGCGATGCAGCCGCCCGTCTGATCAAGGAGGCGATGTCGTGACCGCCCCGATGGACTTCGCGGGAATGCCTCCCGAGGTCAACTCCGCGCGCATGTATGCCGGCGCCGGGCCGGGGTCGTGGACTACGGCCGTGGCGGCCTGGGCCAAATTAGCCAG
>NZ_JCALDG010000047.1:0-14313 GCF_059812735.1 Mycobacterium sp. NGS40 | reverse complement strand
GCGCTCGTGGTGGCTTGGCTCATCGTCGGATGAGCTTTCGATCAAGAACCCGAACGATCACCACGGTCGTGTGGAAGATCCCTCGCCGCCACAAGCCTGTTGCCCTGCGTGCTGGGGCCTCAATTCCCTAACCGGTCTGGGTCTTGGCGCACGACCGCGGGAGTAAGCGGAAAACACGATGGAGAAGAGAGAATCTAATGAAATCTGAAATTGGGAAATCGCTCGCGCTGTTCGGTGGCGCGGCTGCAGTTGTTTTCGCGTTCGGATTTAATGGTGGGGGCTACGACAAGTTGCCAAGTACACCGAGAACGGCGACAACTGCGTTCGTCGTGACGCCAGTGCCCACACCTCCGGCCCCTCCCGTAGGCGTCGCCGATCGCAAGCCCAGGGCTAGTCTGCGCGGTTGCATTGTCGGCCTCAACTGTGGACCCATAGGCCCCGTAGGCCCTAAACGTCCCAAACAACCTCAACTGCACATGCCCCAAACATCCTCGCCTCCTCGAGGGCGCCCGAACTTTGGAATAGTTCAGTAGGGCCGTCAAGATACTGCCGCGGACGGAAGGCTCGGCCGCTCAGGCGACGCTCGCAGCGGCTGTATGTGGCGGGCTTGGCGACGAATTGTCTTGATGCGAGACATGTTGCGCCGCAACATCATCTCAACGTTTTCGCCAAGCAGGTCTTGCGTTTGGCCGATTCTGTGTGGAACAGCTTGGACTAAAACGTGATTGCCTCATCGCCGTCATCGGGTGAGCGCACACGGGATCGCCATGATGTTGAACAACAGATTTGTCGGTGTGACCGCACTGCTGGGAACCTGCAGAACAGTGAAGCACAACCTCGGCTAAATCGACGACTGCACGACCACGTCACGCCGATTGTTGCGGCAATGGATTTCAATCACCGACGCGACGACGCCGAAGGTGTTCGGCGCTGCGGAGTTTGGCGAGCAGTCCGCGGATGGCGGGGACGGACCCGCTGACTCTTAATCAGCGGGTCCGGGTTTCGAAATCCTGACCGCTCTGCGTATGAAACGCTGAGTCCATAGAGGCCACTTAGTGGGTCAACCGATTGCGAGAGACGCAGCGCTGCGATGGCGGTCAGCGCTGGAACATACTAACCGACCAGGCCGCGGAGGCTCGCACGCCATAAGCCGACCTGCGCCGGTCATTGAGTGGTGAAAATGCGCCATCGCGATCTTTTTGGGACAGATGGTCGCAGGTTCAAATCCCGTCAGCCCGGCCAGGCGGTTCGCGGTCCATCTTTCTGGCTGAACATATCCGGTCGAGCGTGCCGGCTGTTGTGACGGTCTGACGTGGAAACGGCATCAAGGCCGCAACATTCATTGCGCCGAGTTGAGCTGCTGCTACATTTAGGGGCACTGTGCGCAGCGACTTAACCAGACAGCGACTTGTGCGATGGGCTAGTGCCGTCGTCGCAGCGGTGTGGCTACTGGGTGGCAACGCCGAGCATGTGTGGCACGTTGCCGGCCTCATCGATCCAGGACATCCATCGATCACCTCAGCCAGTGGTCCACTCGCGGTCAACGCGGACCACACGAATTGCGATCGCGGGTCTCCGCGCTCGTGTCCCGAAGCGGGGACTGCGGTGGATGTTCCCCGCGCCGCCTCTGATTTTCTCGTGGTTGGCGTGTTTGCAGCGGCGGTAGCCGTCGGTTTCTGGTTTGCGTCTTCACAACTAAGAAGGGGTCCGCCTCGCGGGGCCGCCCTCGTTTTGACCGGTCAAGACATATTGAAACAGTTCTGTCTTGCACGTCGCTGATACGGCAGCGTCAGACGTTCGTTGCTGCGTCCGTCTGCGCCGATTCCTTTCGAGAGCTACGCGCTACTGACGGCATCGGCGGATTAACTCTGACTCAGCTTGGGCATCCGCTAATCGAACTGCGTCGATTCATCTGAAGGATGTGTTCACTGCGCCGCTTGGCGCACGCGGTCACTGCCCGTCCTCGGACACCTAAAGAGATCACTGAAGCGACCCCGCTGTGTCGCTTCTGCGAACCAACATCGTCCAGGAGTATGCACATGCCTTGTTGCAGTATCAAACCCGTCTCGGCGGCTGCGGCTGCGGCTGCGGCTGCCGAGACTCATCACGATTGGCGACAGAACCCAGCCCCGCACGCATTGAAAACGCCGGGCGCCGGAATGGTTGTCTTCGCTACGACCTCGCCATCGGGACCAACGTTTGCCGGATGGTCCGCCACGCAGCAGGCGGTCACCGAGTTAGATCTCGGATCACTAGCCATGCGCGCTTGCCTTGGCCGGCGACGAATTGAGCATTGCATATATTGCGATGTACGCATAAGTTGTGGGCATGAGTTGGCAGGGATGGAGGCGCGATGAGCGCCGGTCATAATCACACGCACGGCCATTCGTCGCCGGACTCGGACCGCCGCTGGCTGGTTGGTGCGCTGGCGGTCATCGTGGCTTTCATGCTGGCTGAAGTGTCGGTGGGGATTGTCGCGAAATCGTTGGCGTTGCTTTCCGATGCGGCCCACATGCTCACTGATGCAGCCTCGATTGCGTTGGCGCTATGGGCGATTCGTTTGGCTGCTCGCCCGGCAGCAGGGCGGATGACCTATGGATGGCGTCGCGTCGAGATCCTGTCCGCCCAGGCCAATGGTGTGACCCTGTTGGTACTGGCCGGTTGGCTGGGCTTCGAGGCAGTCAACAGGCTGATTCATCCTCCGCGGGTGGCGGGCACCTTGGTGTTAGTCACCGCGCTAGTCGGCGTGGTCGTCAACGTCGCCGCGACGTGGATGATTAGTCGCGCCAACCGGACCAGCCTCAATGTTGAAGGCGCGTTTCAGCACATCCTTAACGACTTGTTTGCCTTCATCGCCACTGCAGTGGCCGGGCTGGTCATCGTTCTCACCGGTTTTTTGCGCGCGGACGCGATCGCCACGTTGATCGTGGTGGCGCTGATGGCGAGGGCCGGAGTCGGGTTGGTAAAGGCGGCGAGCCTGATCTTTTTGGAGGCAGCCCCCAGTGGCACGGAACCTGCCGTGATCGGTGAGGCGATGGCCGCACACGAAGCGGTGGTGGAGGTCCACGACTTGCACGTTTGGGAAATCACGTCTGGCCAACCGGCGCTCTCGGCGCACATCATCGTTGCCGAGACTCGCGACTGCCACTCCACACGAATTGAATTGGCGCAGCTGCTAGGCCATGAGCATGGTATTTCCCATACCACGTTGCAGATGGACCACGACGGGTCTCAAAGCACCAGTGGGGACGGACATTCGGCCGGTGCGCATTGTGAGGAGCCGCATGGCCCGATACACCGCTCCACCAAGGCATAACGTATGGAGCGGAACGCAATGATGGCTATCATCACCGGGCGTTTATCACTCAAAGAAGTGATATCGGCGGGCGGTATCGCCGGATCGTCTGGTCAGACGACCGGCACATACTCAATAATCATCTTGTAGTTCAAGGGATTACAACGCTTAGCTTGTGCAGATCGACAATGACTGCCGGCAATGACTTTGCGGGGCAACAGCCAGCGTAGACAGCTATTCATTTGCCGACGGCACGACTGCCAACTCATGAGCAAGAGGAAGGTTTGCTATCCAATGTCGGACAACGGAATTGACCAAATCGTCGACTCGGCACCGCAGTGCCGGCGCTGCGATGCAGAAGCCCTATCGCGATCGCGATTCTCGGTGAGCATCTATGAGTGCACCGGCTGCGGGGAGTCGGTCAGCCTGGACTGGGCTCCGCTGGAGTTGCGTATGGGCATCGACACGGCTGCGGACACGGGACTGCGAGAGGCCGCTACTAAAGCCAAGTTTCGTGTGATTTTCGGGCGCGAAGCACGATTGTCGTGGGTATTGGCGATGCTGGGGGGTCTGATCGGGGCGACTGCGTTTACCCACTCTGCCGGCTACTTTGTCACATTCATGACCGGTAACAGCGACCGCGCCGTGTTGGGCTTCTTCCGCAACGAGCCACAGCTTTCGATCGGTGCTGCACTGATTTTGGCGTCCTTTATCGGTGGCGTGGTAGTCGCATCGCTATGTCGACGCCACCTATGGTTGGCGCATCCGCACGGCCCGACCGTGCTCACGGCACTGACCCTCATGGTGGCCGCCGTCGTCGATATCGCGATCGACGGATGGTCGACCAGTCAGGTCTCCTTTGTCCCAGTGTTGTTCCTCGCATTCGCGATTGGTGCGTTGAATACCTCATTCGTCAACGGCGGAGAGGTTTCGGTCCCGCTCAGCTACGTCACCGGCACGCTCGTCAAAATGGGCCAGGGGATCGAGCGCCACGTCAGCGGTGGAGACGCCACGGAGTGGCTCAGTTACTTCCTGCTCTGGTTTAGCTTCGTTGCCGGCGGCGCTATCGGCGGCGGTATTAGCCTGCTACTTAGCGGATGCCAGATGCTCGTGGTTGCGGCACTGGCCTGCACGGCCATCAGCGGCTATACGCATTTCCATGGTGATCGTCGTGCACTTTTGCGCGAATGAGCCACCGCGGCGAGGGCCGTGCCCTGGGTCTGGCTAAGTCGAGGTCGCGCCGCGGGCCCGTCCCATACTTCGCGGCCGCGGCCCTTATCGCGGCCGTGGCATTGCTGGTGGTGGCGTGGGCGGTCCCGTCTAACCAGGCGGGGCTCGCGACATTGGCTTACCTCGTCGCGATCGTGGCCGTATTGGCTATGAGCGCAATGTTTCAACGCGTCAACCGGCACTCACTCGACCCCGGGCCGCGGACGTGGCTGGACAATTCGATGATCTTCGTATTCATCGCCGCCAGCTACACGCCGTTCGCCTGGTTGGCCCTACCGCACCCGACAGAACATCTGGTCGTGGCCGCCAGTTGGGGTGCAGCGCTGACCGGAGTTGCGCTCACGCTGCTCTGTCCGACCGCGCCGCGCTGGGTGGCGGCACCGCTGTGCCTGATGGTGGGGGCGGCGTCGATCTGTTACACCGGCACGATCCTGCAGTACAGCGGCACGATCTTGCGAAGCACCGGCGCAGTAGCGGTAGTCATGTTGTTGGTCGGGGGCGCCTTCTACAGCCTCGGCGGTGTTCTCTATGCATTGCGGCCGGGGGCGCTTCACCATCACGACATCTCCCACGCCTTCATCGTTCTCGCGGCGATGTGCCACTACATCGCTATGTGTTTCGCGGTGTTCTAGACAAATGAATCGGACGAGTCAGCGAACTTGCGAACTGCGCCAGTCGGACGGCGAGCAGCCGATCACACCGGCGTGTCGCTTGCGTGGGGAAAGCGCAAGCGATGCCGAGGAGACCTTCCGGCTCATATCAATATACGTTAGTATATACGGATGGGACAGTCTCCGTTGGATACTTGCGACCTCTTGTGCCTGGACCTGCGGCATGCGGAGTCGATTCGAGCGTCGCTGCCGTCCTTGGATCGAATTGAGGTATTCGCCGCTCGCGCCCGAGCATTGAGTGACCCGACGCGACTCACGATTGCGGCTGCCTTGCTGACGGGTGACGAATTGTGCGTGTGCGATGTGGCCTGGGTGGTGGGTCAGGCGCAGAACCTCGTGTCGCATCACTTGCGTCAGCTCAAAGTCGCCAAGCTGGTGTCCTCCCGCCGGTCCGGCCGACTCGTCATGTACCGACTGACCGAACAGGGCCGGGAGCTCACTTCGGCTGTCATGACCTTCTCCGTGTCACCTGTGAAGGAGCGCAACGATGTCTGATGCGTGCTGTGGAAGCGACGAGGCTGACCAACCGCAGGCGGGGCCGGAAAAACTCTGGCAGGTTCGAGAATTGCAGTGGGCGGCGCTGGCCGCCGTTCTGCTCGCATCTGCCTGGTTGATCGAGGTGTTCGGGCGCACTTCAGTGGCCTCGGTGTTGGAATGCGCTTCAGCGGCGGCCGGTGCGGCGTCATTCGTGCCAGGTGCGTTGCGCGGATTGCGGCATGGCCGCATCGGCGTGGGAACGTTGATGACGATCGCCGCGGTGGGCGCGGTCGCGTTGGGCCAGTTTGCCGAGGCGGCGATGCTAGGAGTCTTATTCTCCATTGCTGAGGGGCTTGAACACTACGCGGTGACACGGACCCGCCGCGGCCTTCGCGCTCTGTTGTCGCTGGTGCCACCGACAGTCACCGTGGTGCGCGGCGGCCGCGAAATCACCGTGGCCCCAGAGGATCTCGCGGTCGGCGAGAGGATGGTGCTACGTCCGGGGGAGCGAGCGGCTACCGACGGCATGATCACGGCCGGGCGTACCAGCCTGGACGCATCAGCCATCACCGGGGAGTCGGTGCCGATCGAAGCCGGCCCGGGCGACCAGCTACATGCCGGCGCCATTAACGGCAGCGGCGCTATCGAGGTCGAAGTGACTGCCGCCGCCAACGACAGCTCACTAGCGCGGATTGTCCACATTGTCGAAGACGCTCAGGAACGTAAAGGTGCCGGCCAACGCCTCGCTGATCGGGTCGCTCGGCCTCTGGTGCCGGCGATCATGATCCTGGCCATTGCTGTTGCTGTGTTTGGCGCACTGCTTGGTGATCCGCTGGTCTGGCTGCAGCGCGCCCTCGTTGTGTTGGTGGCCGCGTCGCCGTGCGCCTTGGCGATCGCCGTGCCCCTGACAGTGGTGGCCGCGATCGGCGCCGCGAGCCGGCAAGGCGCGCTCGTGAAGGGTGGGGCTGCGGTCGAAGCGCTGGGTCGGATACGCACCGTGGCGCTCGACAAGACGGGAACCCTCACCCGCAACAGGCCTGAAGTCATCGACACGATCACCATCGGTGACAGCACCGATACCGACGCTCTGCGGGTAGCGGCTGCGTTGGAAGCCCGCAGCGAACATCCACTCGCGCAAGCGATTCTGGCCGCCATAGAGACCAACATCCCGAGCGCCACCGGAGTCACCGCGGTCCCCGGGCACGGATTGACCGGCCAACTCGACGGGATGACGCTGCGGCTGGGCAAACCGGGTTGGATCGACTCAGGACCACTGCGCAGCGAGGTTGATCGGCTGCAAGGGGCCGGAGCAACCGTGGTGTTGCTCGAACGCGACGGCGCCCTTATGGCCGCAATCGCGGTCCGCGACGAACTTCGACCAGAAGCCGCCGAGGTCGTGACTGCGTTGCGTCGTAACGGGTTCGAGGTCGCCATGCTCACCGGCGACAACTCGCGCACCGCCCAGGCCGTGGCTAACAAGGCAGGTATCACCATCGTCCACGCCGACCTGCTACCCGAGGACAAAGCCCGACTGCTGCCCGAATTGGCCCGCGGTAAGCCGATCGCCATGGTCGGCGACGGGATCAACGACGCGCCGGCGCTGGCTACTGCCGACATCGGCATTGCCATGGGCGCCATGGGCACCGACGTCGCGATCGAAGCCGCCGACGTCGCGCTCATGGGCGCGGATCTGCGTCACCTTCCGCAGACCTTGTCTCACGCCCGCCGGGCTCGCCGGATCATGCTGCAGAACATCGTGCTGTCGCTAGCGATCATTACCGTCCTGATCCCGATCGCCGCGTTGGGCCTACTCGGACTGGCCGCAGTGGTGCTCATCCACGAAGCCGCGGAAGTGCTCGTCATCCTCAACGCGATCCGCGCCGCCAAAACACAGCCGTTGCCGGGCGTCGCCTCGGTGGCGCTCAAATTGACGTCGACACCCCATATCAACATTGGTGCACACCCACCGCTAACCGATCCGTGCTGCGGGCCAACCGCCCAGGCATCGCCGGTTGGTGTTCAGACGCTCACGCTCGTCCCAACCGAGCAGGGATCATGCTGCAGCGACGAGTGCGCATGTTGTCACCCGACCGCACCCGACAAGGGATGAACGTGTCGGCGACCTGGGTCGGCACCTAATGGGCTCGCCCGCACGAGGTTGCACTTGCTTAGTGGAGGCTCAATGCGGTGGGCCCGGCAGTGCGCAGCGGCCCGATGCGGTCTGCACCGGATAAGCGGGTGAGCTTAACCGATTTTTGTCAGGGTAAAGGTGTCGCTCGGATCGCTCAGGCCGCAGGGTGCGGTGCTGTCCAAGAAGATCGCAACCCCGGTGAGCGTCAACGGGTCCCACCATTGATCCACGGTGACCGGATGCTGGCTGAGATCGTTGCTGCAGATTGCGCCCGCCGGCATCGTCCGCTTCACGTCGTAACGACCATCAATCAGCGGGGCGTTGAACCCTTGACCTGGACCGGTCGTGACGTGGGCGACGCAGACCTGCTTGCATGTTGTGCTAATCGTCCACGTTCCGGTATCGCCATCCTCGTCGGCGTAGTGGTAGACACCGTTCATCTTGAGGTCATCGGCCGCGGCGAGTGGCTCAGCTTGGGATGCTGGTGGCGACAGCACGCTGGCAAGGAGTGTGGTCGCCGCAACGACTACGCCGATTTTCATAAATTCCGCTCTCGTGTAGAAAGTCTCCTTCCCGGAGAAGACGAGCCAAACGTATCCGCAAACTGGCTGGGATCCTCGGGAGTCGCGTCGGTGCATATCGAATTGAAAGACCGGCGGTGCACAAGGCCGCTGAATTCTAAGAAATCGGCCAGTATTGAGCCGACTACGGTGTCGCATTCGTGTGAAATCAGCACTGCCGAAAGAAACTCATTCCAACGCAGGGGCTTTAATGAGAGCAACTTGGGAGTTGTTCCTGCGGATGACGGTCGCGCGATGGTCGGCGGTGGCTGGATTGCCAAGGGTTGCAAGGGTTGCAAGGGTAATATTCTACTGTGTATGTACATAGACCGTAGATCACTCCGGATGGCCTATGGTCTATTCGAGGAGGAGACATACAGTCGGTGCTGCCGGGGCTCGCGACCCTGGCCTGCGCTGTCGGACGGGGCTAATGATGCGCACCGACGCACGCGATGGCCGGCAGGCGGCCTTGCACTTCCGAACCCGCCTCGTCATGTATCTCTGCATCTTCGACCCATCGATGCGCAACAGGATCGCCTTGGGCGGACAGTTACCCGATCAGCGTGGTTGCAACCACTATGGTGTCGACCGCCACCACGGCGTCGCGGCGATCGTCCTTTGGGCGATCCGGGCCAGGACCTCCCTCCGCTCGTTCAATTCCTGGCCGCCGGGCCATGAGCATGACCCCCGTGAAATGGAGGCTCAAGATGCCGAAAAACGCGCCAGGTGCTAGGCCAAATGGTGCGAGCAGGAGAAAGGGATTCAGTGTCGCGGCACGGAATGCTGTCGCGCGGGCGCGCGGGGTGCGCAGCGGAGGATGGGTACGGATCGTCTTAGCAGGAATCGTTGTCTTGATCGCCATCGTCGTCATCGCGAAATCGGTTCGTTCTCAACAGAATCAAGCAGTTCCTCCGCAGCTGCATAACCCACCCGTTACCACTGTGGTCGGTCGTCAGACGGCTCCGCCGTGGAGCGCTCCGACCGATGCAGCTGCCGCGGTGCGCGCGGCCGGGCTGCCCATGCTCAATCGCGAGGGCACTGTCGAACACATTCATGCCCACCTCGACGTGCGCGTTAATGGGCAACCCGTTGAGGTCCCAGCGATGATCGGTGTCGACCGGGGGGGAATCAGCCCCGTGCACACGCACGACTCGACGGGGGTGATTCATATCGAATCGCCCGTGACGCGGACGTTTACCCTCGGCGAGTTCTTCACCGAATGGGACGTCGGACTGTCCACCGATAGCATCGGCGGTTTGCAGACCGGTAACGGAAAGACGCTGCGGGCCTTCCTCAATGGCAATCCTGTCACCGGCAACCCTGCGGCCCTGCCCATCAACGCGCACGACGAAATCGTGCTGATCTTCGGGGGCGCCCAACGCGGAGAATCCATACCTAGTCACTATGAATTCGCGTCGGGCCAATAGCGTTGCGCCTTGGAAACCGATTGATGCGACGTGCGTCGAAATTATATCGAGCGTTGCAGCATCACGTGACCGTTGTCGGCCAAAACCACCTGTACTGCAGCGATCTGGTTGATCGGCATCGAAACGCTGCCGGTGGGTGTCGCCGTGTGGCCGGGGATGGCCACCCAAGACGCTAGCCGGGTTTGGCTGCCGTCGCGACCTACCACGACCAATGCCACCGTATCGTGGGAGGCATCCGGTGGAGCCATGCACACGAACTTCAGCGCGATGTTTGTACCCCACTGCTCGCCGCTAAGCGATACCGTCGAGGACAGTAGGGTCGTCCCGACCTGGTCCATTGGCAGGGCCGACACGGTCGACTGCCGCGGGGTGGACGTCAAGAAACTGCTGTGAACCCCGATCAGCACACCGATCGTCAGAATGACGGCAGCGGCCGCCCAGCCCATCCAAGTCATCATGCGGGTTCGGCGGCGACGGGAACGCACCGCGGCCTGTAGCGATGGGAGCAACTCCGGCGGCATCTCCGATGCGGCGGATGGCTGGTCTGCCTTGTTGATCGCGGCGATGTCAGTGCGGTCGAGCTGTGACAGCATGGCCGGGATGCCGCTGAGTTCGGCGACGGCTTGTCGGCATTGCGGGCAGCCGGCGATGTGCGCTTCGAAGTCGCGCCGATCGGTGGCGCATAGTGATCCCAAGACGTAGGCGGCATCCCACAGCGCGTGGTGGTGGTTGTCACCAGTCGGGCCGAGCCCGCGTAGCGATGTCCTCATCATCTTCCATCCCCAGCTGCTAGCACGCATTTGGGATTGAGGGCGTGGACGGGCTGGCGGACGGCTTCAGGCTCAAGCCAACCGCCTTGCGCCATTTGGCATTCGCCGCCGATGGGCCTCTGGATGAGTGGCCGCGGGATAACATGAATCGAGACTCCACCGCCGCTGCGGCGATTCCAATGTCTGAAGCAATCTGTGTGGTAGTCGATCCCCGACGGCACGAGCAGTTCGATCACGGCCCGATGCCCGGCCGACGGTTGGCCGATTGCGTCGAGGATCACCAGCTGGCCCAGCGCGGCGCCGATCTCGTCAGGAGTGGTCAGCCGAGGCGTGCTTGAGTTGATGCGTCGCTCGTCGATGAGCATGCCGCGCGCCGTGGTGAACAGCGGCCCTCCCGCCGATCGTTCGGCGGCTGCGGCTCGTGATTGCTCCCGCCTCCGCTGGCGCGCCTCGCGGACGACGTCTTCGGTGCGACACTGGACGCCCGTTAACCCCATTGTGTATCGCCATAAGCCGGGCGGCGCGCTCGTCGAAGAGAGGCGCCATCGCCGCGACTTGCCCCTCCGATCCTGCGGTTGGCTCCTGGCACTCAATCACCTCCTGTTATGACACGAGTTGAGTACCTGGCAAGTTCACCAGCCCAAGCGCTACCATCCTTACTATCTACGATATCTGTACGTAGATAGTAAGCCTCATATTTCGCCGTGGCCACGCTGGTTTCGTCCAACTCCCCGGCGACGCACAAGACGAACGCGATAAATGACGTGCGATCGGGCTGGCTCCTGAAATGGTTGGCCGGGCGCAGCAAGGGCCGCGTCGGCTCCGTTCATTGCGGGCACCGTCCGCCTAACCTACTAACTATGCACATAGGAAGTAGGGATACCTGCTGGACGGCAAGTCGTTGCGGCACCGGCTCTGGCGGCATGACGGGACACGGCGGCATTATGGGGCCACCGTAGCCGCCGACGAACGCGAAGTCACTTCGCACCAATGCCACTGCAAGGCAGCCATATTCGACGTGCTGCAGGCAGAGCCCCTGGGCCCGGCATGGTTTACTTGCGTCGGCGTCGTCTGGGCAGCCGCTGCAACGCAGCACGCAACCGCGCGGATTCTTCTGGGCTGATCTGTTCGAGGAAGTGGCTAAGCACCAGCTCGGAGCGCCCCCCGCCGTCGAGCGCCTCACGCATAAGCCGGGCACTGTGCTGCTCGCGGGTCAACGTCGGCCAGTACCGGTAGGCCTTGCCGTCTCGTTCACGCGCCAGCCACCCTTTGGTGTGCAGGTTGTCCATGGTTGACATGACGGTGGTGTAGGCGATCTCGCGTTGGGCAGCCAGCTCGTCGAAAATTTCGCGGACGCTCGTCGCTCCATCCCGGTCCCAGATGCGGTCGATCACCACGGCTTCCAACTCTCCGAACCCGCGCACCCGCACCGTCACGCCTCCCACCGGCCCCGCATCCCACACCGCGCGATGTACTCAACTACGTATGTGCATAGTAGATTAAACTATGGCGCACACACAATGTCGGGTATCCGACCACGACCGCCGATCTTGGCCGCATGCGCGCGGCCCCAGCCTTGGCAATATATAGGCGCTCCCAGGGCAGGACTTGGCGATTGGGGTTGCGCGCTGTGTCTTATTGGTTTCGTACTTAGACCAGCATTGCTCGTTGGCTGCTAGCTGTCGTGAAGCGGACCTCGTGTAATCGGGTGGTTGGTGCTGCGTGCTGTTGGAGGGGGTTGGTGGGGGTGTGGGTAGGGGCGTCTGGACATCGGACCCGTTATGCGACGACTTGCACGGGATCGCCGATAGTGACGCGTTCGAAGTACCATGCGGCGTTGTCGGGATTGAGGTTGATGCATCCGTGGCTGACATTGGTGTTTCCCTGGGAGGTCACTGACCAGGGTGCTGAGTGCACATACACGCCGCCCCAGGTGACGCGGACCGCGTACTCGACGGTGAGCTTGTACCCCTCTGAAGAGTCCAGCGGGATACCAATGGTTCGCGAATCCATCACTACACTGCGTTGCTTTTCCAGCACCGTGAAGGTGCCGACCGGGGTCGGGCGGCTGGCCTTGCCCAGCGATGCTGGCATGGTCCGAAGTACCTCTCCGTTCCTGCTGACGGTGAATGTGTGTGCGGAGATACTGGCCACTCCCAGCAGCGCATCGCCGGTGTCGAATCCCGTGTCAAGCTCGTGCACGCTTACCGTGACATGGGAGTGCGCGGGCCAGTAGCGAACTGGAACCCACTGCACGACATGGGCATCGACCCACTCGAAGCGACCGGTGATGTCACCCGGTGACGCGACGCGGATGGTCCGCTCGATCGCGGCGCGATCAGTCGCCGGCACTGCCGCGGTGAAGATCACCACGACTGGGTGCCCTACGCCTACCAGCGCCCCATTGGCGGGAAGGATCGCGGCAACGCGCGGTGCCCCGTCAGGGGAGGGGACGGCCGCCGAACTGGAAATCGGGGGGCGGGCCGCTGCCATCACCGCCAAGGCGACCACAACGGCGAGATAACGAACCGATCGACGCATCACATTCACCCTCCTTCTGCTCGGTACTGCGGTGGCGGCCGAGTTACCGATCGAACACATCGACACTGTCAGGCAGCGCCGACAGCACGGGTTTGAGCTAGCGTGCCCTCTCAACTAGCTCTGTGTCGGTGATCTCGGCCGGGCTCAGCGACTTGGTTGCGTCGTTCTTGAGCCACCACCACACCACGGGATAGGCGGTCGCGAAGCCCAGCCACATGCCGGCCCACATGATCAGCCACAGCGCCATCGACGTGCCCGAATACTTCAATACAAAGGCCACAAACAGCATCGAGGCGCCCATGCCGACGTCGAATGCAAGGATCGCGAGCGTGGAGAGCAGCGATGCGGCCCGCAGCCGCTGACCGGCGGTCTGCGCTGAGCCGGTGCGTGAGAGCCAGTGGTATTCGAAGGCAATTAGCAGCGGCAGGGCGAACGCCGCAATCAGTAAGATCATCGGCCACACGGCCTGGTGGGCGATGGTCACGCCGGTCCACATCACTA
This sequence comes from Mycobacterium sp. NGS40, assembly GCF_059812735.1. Lineage (NCBI taxonomy): Bacteria > Bacillati > Actinomycetota > Actinomycetes > Mycobacteriales > Mycobacteriaceae > Mycobacterium > Mycobacterium sp. NGS40. Next base: position 710 of record NZ_JCALDG010000047.1, on the reverse strand, counting down.
GCGGCATGGCGATCGCGTGCCCAATCATTGACGCGGCGCCACCGGGAATAGTTGCGACTGCGACCGTCGCGGGAAATCCCAATCGAGGCGGTTCCCCGTGTTGCCGTTGCCATTTCCGGGTCGCTGGTCGGCCCCAACGGTAGTAGGCCAGTAATGCGAACGGGCCGGCATAAATCGCGGTGATCGGCCACACGGCCTCCATCGCGTGCACGGGCTGCCGATGACCGCCAACGTAGATGTCGGCGAGAATGACACCGGCCAGCACGACCCCGACGCTCGTCACCACCCAGCCCAATACCGTCACCCACTCTGGGGCGGGCATAGCCATCATCATCATTATCTTGGTCCTTTCCCTTTCGATCGAACAACGAACTTCCGCCGGCACTTTCGGCGGCCTCGCCACGGCAGTCTCAGACGGCAGCCTGCCGCACTAGCATCGCGCCGGCTAGGTCGGCAACGTCGTGAGCACAACCCCACGACAAAGTCACGCCCGCACCGCCGTGACCGTAGTTGTGCACGATCCGAGTGCCAGGCTGCATTTCGAGTCGCACACCTCCTTCACGGAACGGCCGCAACCCCACCCGCAGAGGGTCGACCGGATCCAGCCGGGCACCGCGCAAAATCGGCAGGAACTCTGTGCAACGCTCGAGCATCTCGCGCAGCGGCGGATAGGTGTCCAGGGTGAGATTCGTGTCGTATTCACCGGGTTC
>NZ_JCALDG010000046.1:0-16442 GCF_059812735.1 Mycobacterium sp. NGS40 | reverse complement strand
GGCGCGGCCGTCGAGACATCCCCTCCGATGTGCCATGCCATCAGGATCATTGTGGCGGCCATCGTCAGGTGCAACAGATGGTCGATCGTGCTTGTCGATCGGTCACGTTGGGCGACAAGGAGATAGACGTAGGTCGCAATGCTGACACCGAAGAGCGCGGTGACAATCCACCGCAGCGTGCAGTCGCCGATCAAGAGCCGGCCGCGCCGTCCAACATGGGCTGGACGGTACCCCCGTAGGGTACCAAGGTCAAGCAGCGCGCCAGCGTGTCGAGTCGGCCGGGGCGACGCGGCAACATGGCCTGGATATTGGTGCGGGTAGCTGCCGCGGGCTCAAGTTAGGCTAACTTCGGGCGACGTCGAGGTGTCGTTGAAGGGATGCTGAGATGGCCGGTAATCGGCGTTGCTGATTCGCCAGTTGTCGCAGCTCGGCCGTGATGGAATTTCACCGGACTTTGGTCGCGCGCTCATTCGTCGTGCCCTGTGGCAGCTAGGAGGTGATTCGCCATGACCGGACCGGTGATGACGAAGGTCGTCTACGAGGAACTGATAGCTCGGGCGAACGAGTTGGAAGCGCCGCTGGTGGATCAGCAAGGACGAGGCATACCCACCGAAGTCCCCCAACCTCCGTGCGGCCTGGCGATTGTCAAACAAGGTGCCAAAGACCTCGGTTATTCCGCTGACAACATGCGCTATTACCTAGGGCTGTTCGAAAAGTCGCGCAAAGACCTGGCCCAGTCGCTGCGGAATGCGGCCAAGGCATATCGCCACGTCGACGAAGATGCGGCAGCGGCGTTGCGCAACGAAACGCCGCTGTCGGGTGTGGCCATGCCCGGGCCCGGGCCCGGCGATGCCGGCGCCGCGATGTTCGGCGCCGGCGTTGCTCCGAACCAAGACGTGCCGGAAGAGGCGATGGACGGGCTACACAACCTCGAACAGGCGGCCTTGGAACTCGAACAAATGGATCAAGGCGCATCGTTTGATCGCTTCGCCGAACAATGGGCTAAATACCACGACGCGTTGCGGCGAGCCCGCGATCGTTTCCGGCCCTTCCGAGAATGGGAAGGTGAGGCTGCCACCGCCGTCGGGGAGAATTTCGAATTGCAGCGGACGTGGTTGGACAATATGGCGAGATTCAGCGATCAGATGTCTCGTCAGGCTCAAACGGTCGCCGACGAGTTCCGCGCCTTGCGCAAGCAACACGTCTGGGGCAAGGACGCTCGCCACGGGAAGCGGGTGAAGTGGGATTACAAGAGCTTGGTCGAGCTCGAGGCGTGGGCCAGAGCCAATATGCACTCCGGCTACGAAACGTTTATGACAACGTACAACGAGGCGTCGAAAAACTCCCTGGCTCTGCTCACTGATTTCCGCGGCAAATCGGGTTTGCCGGTGTCGCAAGTGAATCCGACGGCGCCGCCCAGCGCCAAGAAAATCGATCCGCCCAAGCCGTGGAAGCCGTCGGTGCGGCCGAGCGATGAAGACATCAAGAAGTCTCATGTTCTCAAGCCGCCGCCGCGGCCGGACTGGATACCCGACGACAAGCCGGCGCCTGGGCCGCCCACCCCTTCCGGTGATCAGGGGGGTCTGCCGTTCATTCCATCGACACCGATGATGCCGATGATGCCCTCGACGGCACAGACGCCCGATCCGCAGCTGGCCGAGGCGCTACGGGACATGAAAGGCCAAGGCGCACCGAAGCTTCCGCACGGTGGCGGGGTCAAGCCGGCATCCTTCGGCGGGGCCGGTGTGCCGGGCACGCCGTTGCAATCCTGGGGAGAAGACGGCGCGCCCGCACGCGCCGCTGCCGCGGGAGCGGCAGCCGGGCCCGCAATCGTCGGCCGAGGCGTCCCGGGCGCGGGCGCGATGGGCGGCGGTATGGGCGGGGCTCCCGCCGCGGGTGGCGACAAGGGCACCGGCAAAGCCAAACGCGTGCAAGGGGACGAGGAGGCGCTTTACACCGAGCAGCGGTCCTGGACTGAGGGCGTCATCGGTCTGCGGGGTGCCAAGGAAGTGCCCAAGCAGTAGCCGGCAGTCGTGGAACGAGGAGTGATCGATGGGGTTGGCGCCGCCGACGGGTGAGCATGCCGAGAAGATGCTTGCCCCGAACGGATGGCCAGAGTCCGACGAGGACATCAACTTTGACCGGGCGGCGCAGTACATGCAGGTTCTGCGAACGGTCAGCGACGTCGCGGATAACTGCCACCGGCAACAGCTGGCCATCTTCGATGGCGATGTGTGGTCGGGAAGCGCCTCCGGTGCCGCCAATCGTCAAGTGGGAACACTCATCGAAGCACTGACGTCACTGCAAGACGGTCTTGCCACCGTGATCACCTGGCACAGAAACATCGGCAGGTCGATCATTCAGGCCAAGTCCGACATCTATGACAACGTCGAAGTCGCCGAGACCAAGATCAAGGCATTGGCGAATGAGTTCAGGCTGACCGAAGCTGAACGGACCGAAGCGATCAGCGCGGTGGTCACTGCCACCCACGAGGCGAATGTCGCGGTGGTGACCATAACCGCCGAGCAGATTCTGGCGAGCAAGGCGTGGAAACCCCCGTCGGGCGCGCTGCAAGACTTGCTTGACCAGAAGGCGCCACCGCTGGGGCCGGGGGATGAAGACCCGTCAGATTCCAGCCCCGCGCTGCCGGGACCGGTCGCACCGCCGGTCGCTGGACCGATTGCGTCCCCGCCCGCCGGGCCGTCGTTGCCCGGAATTCCGGTAGGCGGCCAGTTGCCAACTCCGGCAATCATTCCCGCTATGCCGGCGACGGCCGGTGCCAGCGCGCCTGGTCACCCGACACAGGTCGGCGGCCCCGCAACCGCGGGTACCGTCCGCCGGCCGGCGACAGTATCGCGGGAGGGCGGTGCCGACGATCCGGATGGGTCGGCGTTGCCGGATGCGCAGCCGTACGAGGTTGGGCCGCATGATGATTCACCGCGGGTTGCACCTGCCAGCGCGGGTGTCATGCCGGCGATGCCGGCCGTGCCGGGAGCCGCAGGCGGTGGTGGAGCGGGCGGGTCCGTTGCGTCGGGTGGCGGGCCGGGTGGTGGCGCGGTGCCGGCCGTGGGCGGCGGGGCCGGGCGAGTGTCCCCGGGGCAGTCTTCGGGTGTCCGACCGGCCGCGGCAACGCGTCGCCGGGCGCCGCGTGACGATCGCGTCGCACAGTCGAGGGATGCGGCTCACGTTGCGGAAGTCGCCGGGGTCGCGGCGATTCCGGTCTCACCGGCTCGTCTTGAACGCGACGCGGTGGCCGAGGCGGCAACTGCCGACGCGGCACGCCGACGCGGCGCCGATCCGCTGCAGTTGGCGCGGCGCATCGCGGCGGCATTGAACGCACCCCTCGGTGACAGGCCGCCGGACTTCGGCTTCTTCTGGGTGACCGGCGTGACCACCGACGGCGCGATCGTGGTGGCCAACAGCTATGGGCTGGCCTATATCCCGGATGGCGTGCAGTTGCCCGAGCGGGTGTGCATGGCCACGGCCGATGACGCGATTCCGCCCGCCGAGCGGGCTCGCTGGGCCACCTATCCGGTGGTCGCCGTGCAAAGTTGGGCGACTCAGCGCGACATGACGTTGCGCGCGGTGATCGCCACCGAAGAGCAGTTGGCCGATTCCGACCCGGGCGTGGCGAAGGTGGTACTCAACGCCGATGACATCCCGGACAGCGGGCGGATGGTCGGCCGGTCGCGATTGGAGGTGGTGAATCCCGAAGCGGCCGAGCGGCTGGCGCAGACGCCCGACGCGCGTCTGCGTGAACTTCTACCACCGGCGGAAGCGAACCCGCCCGCGGACGAGCGCTTCATGAAGTGGCTACAGGTGATGAAGCCGATGGTCAGCAACGACCCGCGTCGTCAGGCGCCGCACCTGCAGGCTTTTGCCGCCTACGTCGCTCACGCCCAGCACGTTGTCCGCGGCGATGCGCACGCCGCGGCCGACCCCGCAGAACTGCGCAGCGCCATCGCCGACTGGCTGTACTGGAACAATCTCGCTGGGCTGCTCGACGCCGCGTTGTCTCCGGTGTCGTGAGTCTCCGCGCACCTACCGCCAAGGTCTACTCTCGGAAACATGCTTGCAGCGTTTGGATTCGAAACCCTGGGCGTGGTCGTCGGGGATATGTTCTTCGTCGACCCGACCCCGAACGAAGGCCAGGAAACCCCGGAACGCGGAGTCAGACTGGAACTCCGAGTCGTCGATCGGGCCGAGCCGCGGGGATCGATATACGCGGGCATTCCGATCGCCTTCAACCGTCCGGTCTGGCGGGTGGATCTGTTCGGGTCCACCGAGAGCCCGCCGGGGACGCTGGACCGGGCCCATCACCACCCCAAATTCAAGGGCTGGGAGCCCGGGCGCCGGCACTTCGTCCCCGAGCTGTCAGCCGACCCGGTGTCGTGGTTGGCCGAGCAGCTGGCTGATCCGGCCGCCGTGCTGGCGCGGGCGGGCGTCGAACCTGACGAGGTTCCCGAGGCCGATAAGGCCGGACTCGCCGCGGCCGCCCCGGACATTGTCGCGGCGGTGAAGCGGATGCTCGATGGCGTGCGAGACGGGGAATTGGCCCCCGCGCCCGCCGAGCCCGTTGCCGCCGCACGCACCGGCTGGCTCTGATCTCGCCCCGCCCGGGCGCGCGCCAAAGAGATTGCCGGGCAACGCCGTTACTATGGCGTGCTGGGATGGTCCATTTCGACGAGCTTGCGGGCGATGTCCACCAGTCGGGTGTTCGCCTCCTGCGACAGCTTCGCCAACAGCTCGAATGCCGCTGCCGCGTCGACAGAAAACCGCTCCATCAGCATGCCCTTGGCCTGGCCGATGATGTCGCGGGTTTCGACTGCCCGGTGCAGCTGCTCGATCTCGCCGGCCATCGCCCGCGACCGGCTCTCGTCCTGCCGGGCCTTGGCGGCCAGCGCCGCCAGCACGTGCATGTGTTCGGCCGCCACGAGTGACTCACCGCCGGCGACGTTCTGCGATAGCGCCGACAACGCGTCGTCGAGTGAGGTGACCTCGGCTACCTGGTGCAGCACCCCGAATTGCTCGTCGCCGTCGTCGACCGCGACGTTCTGGCATGTCCACAGCTTCGGCAGAAAGACGTCCGGATCCTGTGGGTCGGTGATGTCGTACCGCACGATTGGCATGCTGTCGGTTCCCCGCCGGCGCATCGCCGATTCCACCGACGCGGCAAGCTGCGCCGTGCCGCTGGCCTGCGCGTCGTCGGGGTTGTCCGGAAACACGTCGGACACGAGTTCGCCAATCAGTTCGCCGCGCGGACGCAACGAAAGGATTTCGTAGGTCGCATTGACGCCGCGGATACGCAGGTCGCGGTCGAGCAACATCAGCGCCGCGTCGGACGCTTCCGGTGCCAGCGCCGCTGACACGGCATCGAAACGATGCTGGTCCAGCACTCGACGCGGCGCATACATGGCGCGGGAGTACCCCTTCTGGTCATTTTCGAATCCGCTCCGCGGCGACGTGAGACCGCGTTACTACTACTGGACCGCGGTGCCGAAGAGATGGCCGATGCCGTAGGTGAACGCGAGGCCCGCCGCCCCTCCGAGCACGACCCGCAACACCGCCCGGCGTACGCTGCCACCGCCGATCCGGGCGCTGAGCGCACCGGTGAGCGCCAGGGCGGCGAGCACCGCGACAAATGTCACCGGAACCCGAAAGGCAGTGGGCGGCAATAGGATCGATATCAGCGGTAGCAGCGCTCCGATGATGAACGACGCCGCCGACGCCGCGGCGGCCTGCCACGGGTTGGCCAGCTCCTCGGGGTTGATGTTGAGTTCGGCGTGCGCGTGCGCGGTCAGTGCATCGTGCTCTGTCAGCTCCTTGGCCACTTGCGCTGCGGTTTCAGCCGATAGGCCCCGGTCCCGATAGATGGCGGTGAGCTCGGCCAATTCGGCCTCGGGTATGTGCCGTAGCTCATGTCGCTCGGTCGCGAGCTGCGCCTTCTCGCTGTCCCGCTGGCTCGACACCGACACGAATTCACCCAGCGCCATCGAGGCCGCCCCGCCCACCAGGGCAGCCAGTCCGGCGGTGAAGATCGGGCCGCGCTCTGAGGTCGCCCCGGCCACACCGACCACCAGACTGGCTACCGAAACGATGCCGTCGTTGGCGCCCAACACGGCCGCCCGAAGGCTGTTCAGCCGGCCTGAGCTGTGCCCGGCATGCGGTTCGGCCGCATGCGTTGTTTCGACTTGCTGAAGTGGCTGCTCGTCACCCATGTCGCCTAGCCAAGCGCATTTGCACCCTGTCGCGCCAGCAAGTGCAGCCTCATCAAACTTTGTCCGAGTAGCCATATTTAGCTTTGCCTTTGCAGCGGTGAACGACGTTATGATCACGCTCGCCCGACCTCACTGGGCGTCCGTTCCAGCCAGCCGCCGGACAAGCCACGACGTTGGCGCCCGAGGTATTTCGACTTCGCAAAGGACCTTCATGACGGTCATTCATGGCTTACCCGCCCATGTGCTGCTGGTGCATTTCCTCGTGGTGCTTGCGCCACTGACGGCTCTGCTGGAGATCGTTTGCGCCCTATGGCCTGCCGGCCGGCGGGGACATCTCGTCTGGTTGACCGGCATACTCGCCGTCGTGACGGCGGTGCTGACACCGATCACGGCCGACGCCGGTGGATGGCTGTATGACTTGCGGCGCAATCCGAGTCCGGTTCTGCGCGAGCACGCCGAGCTGGGCGACACCATGATCTATTTTGCTGTTGCCTTATTGATCGTTGCCGCCGTGCTTTTGGCGCTCGGGTTGGCCGAACGCCGATTCGGCCCGCGTCACGTGGGCGTCAGCGCCGCGGTCGCAATTGTCACGCTCGTCGTCGCCGTCGCGACGATGGTTCAGATCTACCGGATCGGCGATGCGGGCGCGGATTCGGTGTGGGGCAACGAGATAGCGCACCTGAAACAGGCCAACAGCAAGTAGTGGCGATTCAGGGCGGTCTCATCATGCCGCCGGGACCCATCATGCCGCCCGGCCCCATCATTCCCTGCATCATGGCCGGCATGCCGTCGTTCACAAATCCGGTGACCTCTCGGGCGTGTGCCCGGATGGTTTCCGTGAGCGCGGGATCGTCTGCGGTCTCTTCGGCGATCACGCCGTCAGGGGTCAGCGTGAGCTGGCGGCGATAACCACCGGCGTGACGGAAAAGAACCGGCAGGCTTTGGCTCATGCACATCACCTCGGTTCCCTGGTCGAGGTGGGCATACATGCTCGAGACGTGCTCCTGCAGTTGGGCGGTCAGGTCCGCGGACTTCGATTCGGTAGTGGTGCGCACGCCGCCGGGAATGTCTTCGACCACACGGCTGATCTCGTTGTGTCGCTTGAACATTTCCAGGTAGCGGCTCATGTCCATGTGACCGGCGCCCATGAAACCGTCTCCGTCGGTGAGGCGGACGGCCGAGGACGGTTCAAACAGGTTGCGAAGGACATAGCCGAGACCTACGACGCTGCTCGCCGCGATCGAACCGAGCGCGACGAGGGCCGCCCGTCGCGTCAACCTAGCCATCGCGGCCAGACACCGAAGATCCGGCGCCCTTGTCCTGGTTGCGAATCACATCGCGCATCGCGAAGGCCACCACGACCACCACCGTCACCAGAAGCGCTGCCAACACGAGGTACATCGCGACGCCGCCCCAGGCCCAGCCACCGTCGTTCCACATCCAGCCCCAGCCACACACCGCCGGCGCTCCCTTCGTCAGATGATCCTTGAGACAGACGATGCGCGGGCGGGTCGGGAGCTTCTAGGGTCGATGGTCCTTTTCTTTACGCGCCGAAGCGTCTAACCGATGTCGTCGCGATAGCTCCGTGTCGGTGTAGGCCACCAACTCTTTTCGCGTAGGAGAGTGGCGATGGCGGGGACGGTCAGTGTTCGGACCACGAAGGTGTCCAGTAGCAGCCCTGAGCCGATGATGAATCCGGCTTGGACCAGGATGTCGACGGATCCAACCATCAGTCCGAACATGCTGACGGCAAAGATGATGCCAGCCGAGGTGATCACGGAACCGGTGCTGACGACGGTGCGCAGCACACCGACGCGAATATTGTGGCTGGCTTCTTCGCGTAGCCGGGACATGAGCAGCAAGTTGTAGTCAGCACCCACGGCTACCAGCAATACAAACGCCAAAAGCGGTACCGGCCAAGCGATCTCGTGACCCAGTCCGTACTGGAACACCAGGACTCCCAAGCCGAGGGCGGCCAGATAGTTCACCACGACAGTGCCCAGCAGGTAGAGCGGGGCGACGACGGAACGTAGCAGCAGGATCAAGATGACACCGACGATGATCAGCGTCGCCGTTCCCAGACGCTCGAAGTCGGCGCTCAGCATGCGTTGCAGATCGGAGTTGATGGCAGGGAAACCGGCCGTCGACATCGCGGCGTCGGACAGCGAGGTATTGGGCCGGGCGGCGTTGGCCGTCTCGATGATGCGCTGGTTCAGGGCCATCGCATCGGCCGAGTAAGGATCGTAGGAAGAGGCGACGGCGAATCGGACAGTGCGTCCGTCGGGAGAAACGAAATGACGTGCCAAATCGCCGAATTGGCGGTTATCGAAGGCGTCTGGGGGGAGGTAGAAACCCGAGGCGGCGTCCGATTCCGAGGTGGCACGCGCCGAGCTTTGCAATTGGGCGGCGATCTTGCTCATGCCGCTGAGCATCTGGATGTTGCTATCGGCGAGGGCGTGCACGCCGGTGGCCAGCGCTCGAGCGCCCCACGCGAGTTGACCGATGCCGTCCTGGAGCCGGTGGATATTGCCGACGATGTCGGCCGGGTCGCCGGTAGTGCCGAGGATCTGCTGCATGGTGTTGGCGGCGGTTTGAATACTGCTGAGAGTGGTTGACAGCGTGGTGTTCTGGCTGAGCTCGGCAACCTGGTCGAAGAATCCGCCGTTGCGCAACGCCACCAATACTTGCGTTTCGTCGCGCAGTTGCGCGCACTGTGGTGTGGTCACACACCAGGGCGAGGTGTTGAGGCCTTCGACGAGCGGATCGATGGCCGCGATGGCGGCGGCAGCCTGTTGGGCCAGGGGGCGCAACCCCGACTCGAGCAGCGGGCGGTGGTTCTGCAGCTTTTGCCCCACGTTTTGGGCTTGGCTCAGCAGGCCGGCGACCGGGGTGAGTGCGCGGCGCAGGGTGGTGTCGAGTTGGCCCAGGCCGGCGGCCAGCTGGTCGGCTCCGTGGGTGAGCTTGGCAAGGTCGTCCTCGTGAGCCTCACCGTCGGCGACCGCGCCGGCCATTTTGTCACCGATTTGTTTGTTCTGCCAAGACAATTGGGCTTGATCGAGCCGCTTGCCGGTCGGGCGCGTGACACCGGAAACGCGGGTCACCCCAGGCAGTTGGGCCAGGCGGGAGGCCATCTGATCGAGGTCGGCGAGGCCTTTTGCGGTTCGCATGTCACTCTTGGACTCAACCAGCAGAAATTCGTTCATCACGGTGTCTTTGGGAAAGTGTCGGTCGAGCAACTGGTAGCCCCGGTTGCTGGCGGTGCCGGCGGGTTGGCCCTTGCGGTCGTCGTAGCTGATCTTCATCGTTGCCGCGACACCGGCCAGGGCGAGCAAAACGACCAGACTGGCGGACAGTACCGGCCACGGGCGCCGCACCACGACGACAGCCACGCGAGTCCAGTAGTGCCGGGACTGATCCGCGCGCGGCTCGGCGATACCGCGTTTTGCGGCCACCACCAGTAGCGGCGGCAACAGCGTGATGGTGGCAAGAAACCCGATCAGCACGGCGATGGCACAGGCCGGGCCCACCCCCTGGAAGATGCTGAGGCGGGCAACCACCATGGCGGCCAATGCAAAGGCGACGGTGGCTGCCGAGGCCAGGATGACGCGCCCGATGCTGCCGCAGGCGTGGCTGATGGCTTGTTCCGGTGCGACGCCCTGTCGCCGTTGTTCGTGATAACGGCTGATCAGAAAGACGCTGTAGTCGGTGCCCGCGCCCAACAACACGGCGGTCATGAACCCGACGGTGACCTGGGAGACGGGCAGGCCGCACTCGCCCAGGGCCGACAAGACACCTCTGCCGACGGCCACGCTGGCACCGATGACCAGCAACGGCAGCAGTGCGGTGAACACCGATCGATAGACCAGCAGCAGGATGAGCGCGATGAGGCCGGCGGTGGCAACGGAGATGATCAGCAGGTCGTGCTCGGCAGCGGCGATCTCGTCGTGAAACGTCGCAGCCGGGCCGGTGACATAGGCGGTGGTCGAAGACCCGCCGAGCACCGCGGATGTGCTGGCCCGCACGGCATCGACCGACTCGGCGGCCTTGGGGTCGCCCAGTGTGCCCGCGATCCCGACCGGTAGGAACCAGGCCTTTCCGTCTTTGCTGACCGTTTGGGGTCTGGTGATCGGGTCGGTGAGCAGATCCTGGACCAGCAGGACGTGCGATTTGTCGGCGCGCAGCGCGGCCACCAGGGCGTCGTAGCGTTGCCGCGCCGACGGGGTCAGCCCGGCCGGGTCCGCCATCGCGACGACAATCGATGTCTTAGCACCACCCTCGTTGAACGCCGTCGCCATCGCGTCGAGCGCGTGAAACGACGGAACCTCATTGGGCAGGAGCTGTACCGACTGCTCCCGCACGACGGTCTCCAGCTGTGGAAAGACCACGGCGAGGATCACCGCCGCACCGACCCACGCGCCGACCACGCCGGTTTTGTGTCTCATCGAGAAGCGGCCCAACGCCGCAAGACCTGGGCTGTATTCACGTGGGGGGTCGGCCCGGCGCGGCGCCCGTCGTCCCAGTTCACGAAGTCCCGTGACACGCTCGCGCACACTCGTCATCGCCGGCCCACCCCTGTTGCCCCTGAATAACTTTGGCTATCTTTGGTGAAGTGTTTCACCAAATCCCACTTTGGTGAGATCCTTCACCAAAGTGGGACGCGGCGCAACCCGCCCTTCCGACCGGAGGTTTATGGCTGTCCATCGCGGACTGACCGCTGACCAGCGACGTGAGCAACGCCGGCAACGGCTTATCGAGGCGTCTCTCGACGCGATTGCCGAGCATGGTGTGGGCAACCTGCGCGTGCGTGCCATCAGTGCCCGCGCGGGGCTCAATGACCGTTACTTCTACGAAAGCTTCCACGACTGCCAGGAGCTTCTGATCGCGACGTTCGAGGACCAATTCACCCGTGCGCTGGCCGGGATCATGGCGGTGGTCGCGGACTCGTCGGCCGACCTCAAACCCCGGGCGCGGGCAGTCATCGAGTTCGCGTTCGCGTTCATCGACGAGGACCGACGGCGCTCGGCGTTACTGATCGAGCTGCAAACCGCCGAAGCGCTTGCCGGCCGTCGCCGCGAGGTAATCGACGTCCTTACTCAGGTCATGGTCGGGCAGGTGCGCGCATTACTTGGGGAGACCGCCGGAACCGACGACAACGTCATGATGACCGCGCTGACGGTTATCAGCGGTCTTCTCGAACTGGTAACCCAGTGGTACAGGCAACAGATCGACGTCAGTCGAGCTCAGCTCATCGAATTCATGACCGCCCTCGTGGTGACCACCACCGACATCGCCGGCGCCCTCGAACGTCGACTCGCGCCACCGGGTGACGGTGGGCGAGCCGACGAACGCTAGGTCCTCGTGCCTACCCAAGCCGCTCGATGATCGTGGCGTTGGCCATGCCGCCGCCCTCGCACATCGTCTGCAACCCGTACCGGCCGCCGCGCTGCTCCAAAGCGTTGACCATGGTGGTCATGATGCGAGCGCCGCTGGCGCCCAACGGATGTCCGATCGCGATGGCGCCGCCGTTCACGTTGGTCTTGGCCAGGTCGGCCCCGGTGTCGTGAGCCCAGGCCAGCACGACGGGCGCGAAGGCCTCGTTGACCTCGAACAGGTCGATATCGGCGAGCGTCAATCCCGCTCGCTGCAAGACCTTTTCGGTCGCGGGGATGACGCCGGTCAGCATGTAGAGCGGGTCATCGCCCACCACGGTCGTCGTGTGGATGCGCGCCAGCGGACGCAGGCCCAGCTTCTTGGCGACCTCGCTGGTGGTGATCAGCACCGCGGCGCTCCCGTCCGAAAGTGGCGACGAGTTGCCCGGCGTGATCTCCCAATTGATCTGTGGGAAGCGCTGTTCCATCTTCTCGCTGTAGAACGCGGGCTTCAGCGTGGCCAGCGTCTCGACCGTGGTCGCGGGACGAATGATCTCGTCGGTGTGCAGGCCGGCGATCGGGATCAGCTCGTTCTCGAACAACCCGTCCTTGGTGGCGCGGGCGGCCTTGTCGTGACTGCCGGCGGAGAACTCGTCGAGCTGGGTGCGCGAAAAGCCCCACTTCGCCGCGATCAGCTCGGCGCTAATGCCCTGCGGCACTAGGCCTTCGGGGTAGCGCGCGGCCATACCCTCGCCGAACGGGTCACTGCCCGGCAAGACCTGGGTGCCCATCGGCACGCGGCTCATCGACTCCACGCCCGCGGCGATCACCAGGTCATAGGCGCCTGCGATGACGCCCTGGGCGGCGAAGCTGATGGCCTGCTGGCTGCTGCCGCACTGCCGGTCGATCGTGACGCCGGGAACCGACTCGGGGAAACCCGCGCCCAACAACGCATTCCGCGCGATGTTGACCGCCTGATCGCCGACCTGGGTGACGGCCCCGGCGATGACATCGTCAACCTGTGCCGGGTCCACGCCGGTGCGGGCCACCAGTTCGCGCAGGCTGTGCGCCAACAGGTCGACGGGCAGCACGTCGTGCAGTGCACCGCTGGCCTTGCCCTTGCCGATCGGGGTGCGGACGGCGCCGACGATCACGGCGTCGCGGCCCTGGGAACCGGTCGAGAATACGGTCATGACTCCTCCTCGAGTCCTGAGTATTACTTGCTATACCCGGGTAAACGCCTAGGTATACTAAAATCAACCCAGACGGGAGGTGATCTACATGACATTTCTGCAAGGCGCCCTGGCGGATCGGGAGAAGTGGTCGGCGGTCGGTCAGTGCGCGATCGAGAAGACGATGGCGGTGGTCGGCACCAAGTCCGCAATGCTGATCATGCGCGAGGCGTACTACGGCACCACTCGGTTCGACGATTTCGCCCACCGCGTCGGTATCACCAAGGCGGCCACCTCGGCACGCCTGTCCGAGCTGGTCGAGCTGGGGTTACTGGCGCGCCGGCCCTATCAGGAGCCGGGGCAGCGCAGCCGCGAGGAATACGTGCTGACCGAGGCCGGCATCGATTTCATGCCGGTGGTCTGGGCGCTGTTCGAATGGGGGCGACAGCACCTGCCGGGCCGTCACCGGCTGCGACTCACCCATCTGGGCTGTGGCGCCGAGGCCGGCGTCGAAATTCGATGCACCGAAGGCCATCTGGTGCCGCCCGACGAGCTCGGCATGCGGCTGGCTAAGTCTCCCTGAGCGCCGCGAGCAGCCGGCGGGCCGCCTCGACTCGGCGAACGGCGGGACCGGAGAGCGTGTCCAGCGCACACTCCGGGTCGGCCGGCGGTCCCATGTGGCCGCATCCGCGTGGGCAATCCTGCACGGTCTCGGCCAGATCCGAGAACGCCATCAGCACGTCGTCGGGCCGGATATGGGCCAGTCCGAACGAGCGGATGCCCGGAGTATCGATCACCCAGCCCGAACCCGCTCGCGTCGGTTTCAGCGGCAGCGCGACCGACTGCGTTGAGGTGTGTCGGCCCCTGCCGATGTCGGTGACCTCACCAACCGCCCGATCAGCTTCTGGCACAAGGCGATTCACCAGTGTGGACTTACCCACTCCGGAGTGTCCCAGCAGCACTGTGATCTTGCCGGCGAGCAGGTCCGCCACCGCCAGCAGCGGATCGTCGCGGCCCGCGGCGACCACCGTCAGGTCCAGATCCGCGAACTGTTTCGCGAACGGCTCGGGCGGGGCGAGGTCGGTCTTGGTGAGGCACAGGATCGGCGTCAACCCACCGGCATACGCCGCGATCAGCGCACGGTCGACCAGCCCGGTGCGCGGCGGCGGATCGGCCAGGGCCACCACTATCAGCAGTTGATCGGCGTTGGCGACCACCACCCGCTCGGTGGGATCGGTGTCATCGGCGGTGCGCCGCAACACCGTTCGCCGCGGACCGCGACGCACGATGCGAGCCAGTGTGTCCGGCCGTCCGGACAGGTCGCCGACCACGTCGACGTCGTCGCCGACCACGATCGGGGTGCGGCCCAGCTCGCGCGCCCGCATGGCGGTGACCCGGCAGTCGGGCCGCTCGCTCAGCACGCATCCCCACCGGCCCCGGTCGACACTGACCACCATCGCGGCCTCGGCGTCGGCGTGCTCGGGACGGGTTTTGGTCCGGGGTCGTGAACCCCGGCCGGATCGGACCTTGACGTCGGACTCGTCGTAGTCACCCGGTCTCAAACGCTGGACTCCCCGTCGGCCAGCATCCGCGCCCACAACTGGGCGAATTCCGGCAGTGTCTTGGTGGTGGCGCCGATGTCGTCGATCCGGACTCCGGGTACTCGCAGCCCGACGATCGCGCCGGCCATCGCCATCCGGTGGTCGGCGTACACCCGCCAGATGCCGGAATGCAGTGGGGTCGAGGTGATCAGCAGACCATCGGCGGTCTCCTGGCAGTCACCCCCCAGCCGGTTGATCTCGGCGCTCAGGGCAGCCAGGCGGTCGGTCTCGTGGCCCCGCAAATGGGCGACGCCGGAAAGCCGTGACACCGAACCAGGGGTTGCCAGCGCTGCCAGGGCCGCGACCGACGGCGTCAACTCGCCGACGTCGCGCAGGTCGACGTCGAAGCCGTCGTAGCCCTCGGGGCCCTGCACTTCGAGCGATGAATCAGTTTGGGTGACAACGGCATTCAGCTTGCTCAACACGTCGAGAATGTCGCTGGCGGGTTGTACGCTCATTGCTGGCCAGCCGGTGATACGGACGCTGCCGCCGGTCACCACCGCCGCCGACAGGAACGCAACGGCATTGGTGAGGTCCGGCTCGACCTCCCAGTGCCGGGCCGCGACGGTACCGGGGCGCACGTGCCAGCGGTTGGGCACTGAATCGTCTACGTCGACTCCGGCTTGCCGCAGCATCACGGTGGTCATCGCGATGTGCGGAGCCGAGGGGAGCGACGCACCGGTGTGCTGCACGGTCAGGCCGTTGCTGAACGACGCGCCGCACAGCAACAGGCCGGAGACGAACTGTGACGACGCCGACGCGTCGATTGCCACGGTGCCACCGGCGACCGATCCGCTGCCCAGCACCCGGAACGGCAGGCCGGTTCCCTCGATCGGCACGCCCAGTTCGCGCAGCGCATCCAGCAGCGGCGCGATCGGCCGGACCCGGGCCTGTTCGTCGCCGTCGAATTCCACCGGAGTGTTCGCCAGCGCCGCCAGCGGCGGCACGAAGCGCAATACGGTGCCGGCCAGGCCGCAGTCCACGCGGGCGCCGGGGCCGGGGTCGAGCCGGCCGCTGACCGTCAGCTCGGAACCGTCCCCGTCCACGCGCAGGCCCAATGAGGTGAGCGCGCCGATCATCAGGTCGGTGTCGCGGCTGCGCAGCGCGCCGGTGATGGTGGAGGCGCTCTGGCCCTGCGCACTCGATAGACCCGCCAGCACTAGCGCACGGTTGGTCTGCGATTTCGAGCCCGGCACGGTCACGGTTGCGTGCACCGGCGTCGGCGCGATGGGGGCCGTCCAGGGGTCGGTGCTCACGGCTTCATCCTGCCGTGTCGGCGGGTGTCGTGGGTTCGGGGCACCATGGAAGTCATGTGCGGACGGTTTGCGGTCACGACGGATCCGGCCCTGCTGGCCGAGAAGATCAAGGCGATCGACGAAGCTACCGGTACCACGGAGCGTGCGTCGGAGCCCAACTACAACGTGGCCCCCACGACCACGGTCGCGACGGTGGTCTCCCGCCACAGCGAGCCGGACGACGAGCCGACTCGCCGGGTGCGGCTGATGCGCTGGGGACTGGTTCCGCCGTGGGTCAAGGCCGGTCCCGACGGCGGGCCGGACAACAAGGGGCCGCTGCTGATCAACGCCCGCGCCGACAAGGTCGCCACGTCGCCGGCCTTCCGCGGCTCGGCCAAGAGCAAGCGTTGCCTGGTGCCGATGGACGGCTGGTACGAATGGCGACCCAATCCGGACAACGCTGCGGGCAAGAAGACCGCCAAGACGCCGTTCTTCATGCATCGCGACGACGGTGAGCCGTTGTTCATGGCCGGTCTGTGGTCGGTCTGGAAGCCGGACACGGAAGCGGACCCGCTGCTGAGCTGCACGATCATCACCACCGACGCCGTGGGTGAGCTGGCCGCGGTCCACGACCGGATGCCCCTGATGCTGGCCGAGCGCGACTGGGATGACTGGTTGAACCCCGATGCCCCGCTGAACACCGAACTGCTGACGCGTGCTCCGGATGTGCGTGGCATCGAGCTGCGCGAGGTGTCGAGGCTGGTGAACAGCATCCGCAACAACGGGCCGCAACTCCTCGAGCCGGCCGAGCCGGAACCCGAACAGATCACGCTGTTGTAGTCGCTAG
>NZ_JCALDG010000045.1:0-17201 GCF_059812735.1 Mycobacterium sp. NGS40 | reverse complement strand
CCCCCCAACGCTTTTCAGCGATTTCGCCTTACCGAGTAGCTGTAGGGCGGCCGTCGAGCCGTGGATGCCGATCTTGGAGTACAGCTGGTCAAGATACCAGCGTTCGTTATCGCGCTTGCCGCGCCACCCGGCTGATTCGAACACGCTGCGGGCGTAGTTCTTGTCGCGCCAGGTGTTACACAGTTCGAGGATGTCGGCGTCGGCGTTGATCAGGTGATAGGAGCTCGAGGCGTCGGTGTCGGCGCCGGCGGCCAACCATTTCAGGACCAGCCCGGTGATGACGGTGTCGTCGCTGCCCGTGTAGGTGATCGCCACCGCTGACCAGGCCGGACCGCTGCCACGCAGATACATCGGCTTGGCGCGTTCGCCGGCCTCCTGGCGCTCACCCCACAGTCCACGAATGTATTTGTCGACGGTGCGCTTACCGAGGTTGGATCCAGCCGCGGTGCTGTCGCTTGAGGCGTTGAAGTTCCGCCGCGACGCCGACAGGAATGCCAGCGAGACCGCGTCCAGCAGTGAGGATTTCCCGCTTCCCGAGGCGCCGGTGATCAACGTGCCGTTGCGGCTGAGGTGCACGTCGTGATAGCCGTCGAATACACCCCAGTTGATGACCTGCAGCCGAGACAGCCACACCTGCCGCGCCGGCGAGCTAATCGTCATTATCGCGGTCCTCGTCGTCGATCAGCGTGTCCTCATCGTCGGCTGCGGTCTCGGCGCCGTCGGGATCGGCCGCGGGTAAGTAGCTGCTCGAATTCCTTGCTGAGTTCGTCGACCATCTGTCCGGTCATGATCGCCAGGATCACCGGGCTGATGGCGTAGGTGTCGTCGTCGGGGGTGCGCAGCAGGATCTGCGTTTTGACCAGCTTGGTGATGGCCTCGTCGATGCGGTTGCGCAGCATGGCTTCGTCGCGGTCGACCCTATGCCTGACATTACCGAAATGGTCGTGGATGTCAGCCTTGCTGATCAGCACATGCTCGTCGTGTGAGGTGCGCATGATCTTGGCCAGATGCAAGGCCACGATCGAGGCGTAGGTGCCATCGGTTCGCGGCGTAACACCCTGCGGCTGTGCTGATTTGGGCTGTCCAGCATGGCCGGTTCGGCGTAGGCGACTTCGAGGTCGTCGTGGATCCGTAGCCGCAGGTCAAGCTCGCATAACCGCGAGGCCAGCACTTTGCGGTGCTCCATCAGCCACGCCCACCGCTCAGGGGACTCCTGCTTGGTCATGTAGCGGCGGGTCAGCAGGTTTTGCAACGCCCAGCATGCCTGGTTGGACAATTCGCTGACGTCGCCGTCGAAGCGCGGCATCCGCACGGCATCGGCAACCGAGGCATCGACGTCGACGTCGGGCAGGTCGTCGAAGTTGAAATTGTCCAGGTGTGTGCTCACAGCCCTCCTGCGCTGGGTACTCGGTCACGAAACATCAACGCCGGCACCTCAATTTCCCGGTCGACGCCGTCGCGGGAACGGAACCGCACCCGCGACGCTGCCGCCGAGGCCGCGGCATCGGGGTCTTGGCGCACTGCCAACGCCCACAGCACCACCACATCACCGAGGTATGGGGCATCGACCATGCCGATCATCTCCGGCAACGACACCGGTCCCGCCTGCACGGCGGTGTTTACCAGTTCTGTCAGTTGCGGAATGTCGACCTGGCTGGCCAGACCGGTGAACCCGCTCAGGTCAGCCGTGGACTCGGCTTGCAGCGCGGGTCGCGGCGGTGAGGGATCCTGAATGTCGAAAGCGATCGCACCCACACTGGTCAACGCCGACCGCCCAATCGGCAACTCAGCCCGCGTAGGGGAGTCGACCACCGACTGTCGCAGCAACGCATGCCCAACACCGATGGCGTCGTTGATCTGGCGGGCCAGGCCGCGTGCCTGCTCGGCGGTGCCGGCCGCGAAGAACCGTTTGATCCGCCGCGCGCAGCGTTGCTCGATCCGGAGTACCTCACCGATCTGCTCGGCGACCCGTGGGAAGAACTGCACCATGACCTCGCGCAGGCTGCGTCGAGGTCGGGTAGGGATTCAACGACGGTGGTGATGTCTGAGCGAAGTCGGGCCCGCCGGTCTGGGTCTTGCACCATCCGGGTGAAGGCGGTGTAGGAAGCCCGCTCCCGAGAGTCGAGCAGTGCCTCGTAGTCGGTGAACAGTCGCCGCGACCGGTCCCGAAACGCGGTGTCGGAATCCTCGGGACCTTCGATCAGCGCCGTGGTGATCTCGTTTTGCATCCCGCCGTAACGCAGGATATCGGTAATGACCTGCTCCATCTGATAGGCAATCGCCCGTCCTTCATCGGCGAGGTCGACCAGATTTGGCTCGGGTCGGCGCCCCTCGGCGAGATCCTCGAGCTGGCGGTAGAGCGCCTCGATCTGCTCCTCGAGGTCGATGCGGATCCGTTCGGGATCGCCGTCGAGCTGCGAGGCGATCCGCTTGAGACCACTGGCGATACTGACCATCGACCCACCGGTTGCCACGTTGTCCGCGCGCCGCAGCCGCCGTAGAAACGCCAGCACGCTTCGGGCATCCTCAGTCAGGGAGCACACGTTCTGCGAGGCCTGACCAGTGCCATCGGAGAGTCGGTTCAACCACCCCGAACTGGCCCACCCTTTGATCAGCCCCAAGCCAGTCTGATCCGGCAGTCCCACCTCATTTAAATCCTGCTCGATACGCGAGACAAGTTCTGCCTCAGTGATTTTCGCGCTCCCATCCAGGTGCCGTTCCATCAACGTCACGTAGGCAGCCAAATTCTTGGCGGCGAACAGCCGTACCGCCGGCGCATCCTGCAGCGACTCATTCGACGCGAACAGCTCACCGACCTCGAGGCCACTCATTGGGCGCCTCCCCGTCTCGGTCCGTGTGCGTCCTTCATTATCCCGGTCCGGCCGACAGCCAGTATCGAAATGCGGATCGCGCGGCAGGATGAACCCGTAACAGCACACGAGTTCCGTAACGACGACAGCGGCTAGGCGACATCGCTGTCGACCCATCGCGCTGGGTACCTGCTCAACGTTGCAGCCAGCCCACAGTCCGCCGAGGCCAAGGTGCACCACTTCCGCTGCTCGCACATCGCCCCTTGTGACGGTAAGTCCGCGACCGGCCCGTATAGGAAGGTCCGTGCCGTCGAGTTGGCCGAGCTCGAGCGGTGGGCGGCCGAACACGTGCATCCCTTGCCGTCGGCATGCCGGTCCTGCCACCGCGTTCGGCCCGACACACCATGCAGGTTCGGGATCAACCACACTGCCGCTGGGTTACACGCGACGTTGCGCGCGCAGCAACGCTATTCAATGCCGGGTGTTGTCGGCGACCGCCAAATCGGGGACGCGGGTCGCAAACGGCCTGGTTAGAGGCCACGGTTGGCCGGTAGGATGAGCCAAGGCTTAGAGGAGGTGCAGTCGTGGAACGCCGGACACCAAAGAAGGTGGTGGTGTCGAAGGCTGCGGTCAAGAAGTCAGGGGTGCGCGCCACGAAGGCCTCCGCCAAATTGGAGGGCCGTGTGGTTCCCGCTGGCTACAGACGGTCGGCCACCGTAAGGGCCTACATCGCGAAACAGCAGCCGCCTAAGCGCTGATGCCGCTGACGCCGGGCTACGGTGAGACCCCACTTCCACATGACGAACTGACTGCGCTACTCCCTGAGGTGGTCGACCTGCTGGGCACGCCCATCACCCGCGCTGCCGTGTATGACCTCGAACAAGGGCTTCAGGATCGGGTGTTCGATGAACTAATGCCGGGTGCACTCGACGGCTCGTTGCCGCTCGACGAGCTCCTCAGTGACTACTTTGTCCGCGACCTCCACGCGCGGATGTACGGTCCGGTGTGGAACTGGGCCGGACGGTGGCGGCGATTGGAGCTGAACATCGGCGTACCGCCGGAGCAGATTGCCGTTGAACTACGAAGCGCGCTTGACACCATCGCTTACCGATGGGAGTACACCGACGACTGGACGCCTCGGCAACTGGGTATCGTGGTGCACGCCGAGACTGTGCGCATCCATCCATTTACGGATGGAAATGGGCGTACCACAAGGTTTCTCGCTGACTTGGTGTTCGCGACAGCTCAAGATCCCACCGAACTGCAATACGACTGGGAGCTTGACAAGACGCGGTACATCCAGCTGCTTCGGGCTTACGACGGACACCGAGACGTGGCCGATCTTGCGGCTTTCGTTGGTGTGGAGCCGATCGAGCCCTAAACCCCTGCGAGATTCACGGATCAGAGTTTGCCTGCGACCGGCGCGCCCGCGATCCACGTAGCGACCAGGGAATAAATTCAAGACGCCCCGAGAACCCGGCAACGTCGATCGCGTGCCTCGTAGGAAATGAAGCGCTTCGTGAGACAAACCGCACGCAGCCGCAGTGAGACAGAAACGAAAACCTCAGGTCAGACAAGTCGGCAGATGCGGCCGAACGCGAGAACCTACAACCAACGCAGGCCTCTTATCCATCGGATGCCGATAAGAACGAAGGGACTGTCGACGACGCGGACCGCGCCGCCGTACTGGCGATGTTCACTGTCATGCGCGACGTGGTCGAGACGTTTGCGCCGCGGTTGCAGATTATCGTGACCGATCACGCTGACCTCGTTGACAAGGGTGGTTCCAGAACGCGGTAGAACATCGGTGGCCAGCGCCCCTTCATCGACCTGACGGGAGTTAAAGGATGAGCTGGCATTTGCAGCGAAGATTGACACGCACGCACTGATTATCGAACAACAACGTCAGCTCGGCTAAACATCTGATCGCAGTCGTGGGTCAGGCGTGCCTACACGACGACGGGTTGTCGAACTCGCCGGTAAGGATCTCGGAGGGCTGACGCATTCGGGAGTTATCGGTAAAAAAACTGCTGCGACAGATGCTTCGAATTAATTGCCGGGAACTCGCATTCCGGCGTCTCCGAGTGGGTGGGTCGTTGAGTCGAAGAAGAAGAGATCTTGGTCCGGCAAGTTTGCGCGGTAGGTAGCCTTTGTTGCCACCACTGACGCGGGGTCGGCGACGGGGTAGACCGAGACGGCGACCGCGCGTCGACCTCCGTTGCGCACAGCTTGCACGATGTGGCCGTCCTGAGGACCGAAGCTTGCGCCGAATATGATCACGGGATCGTCGTTCTGGGTCAGTTGCTGATATCCGAAGGACAGATAGTCGGATCGGCGTATCGCACGTTGCTTCTGCTCGGACCGTCCTTCGCTGACGATTAATGGAAGCCGATTCGGGCTGGAGGACAAAGCATTTCCAAGTCGTGAGAGGAGTCCACCTTGTCGCTGGTTGGTCCATTTCCCAGTTTCTCCGGTCCGCGTGTCTTGCCACAGGTGGATACCGCCGTGGAGGAACACCAGACCAGTCGCAGAAGTCGACCTGAGCTCCGTGTCTGCGGGGTCGAACGGGTTATTCCAGAAAAAGTCGACAATCTCAGCCGCCGATAGATCGTTCATTAGAGCCCAGTAGGTGAGGAGATCGTAGTTGAGTGTGAAAACCCAGCGATGCTGATCGAGTACCGAGGCAATCCGCCGGATTTGGTCTGTTGGCAGTCTGCGCCACGGAATGTGGACCCGCTGAATGGCATTGACGAGTTCAGCGCGTACGTGAGAGTAGAGCTCATGTATGTGGCCGCTGTCTTGGCTGAGCGCTTCCGAGACGCGCTCAGCGTGCCAGAGGCTCTCCATGACTTCCTCGAAGTTCACCGTTTGGAGGTCTGAAAAGAGCTGTGTAGCAGACGTGTTGAGGCCCGCATGGTTGAGCAGCTCCGAATAGGCGAACCTGCCCCATATATTGATGCTCAGCCCGTTGCCGATGAGGAGAGTGGGCCAAGTGGCTCCCGCGAGCGCAGACCAATCGTGAAGTTGATCGTCATCGGAATTCGGCGTCATGACTGCCGCATGCCTTTCAGCTCGAAGCGGGGCGCTAGCGAGTGTTGGCTAGCGAGTACTCAAGTGATCTGGGCTGTGCCGACGCCGATTCGGCTCGCCGTGCCCTCCGCCTTCCCACTCTCCGGTAACCAACCATATTTCGTAGTAGAACAGCCACTCGCTAGTCCACGGCACTGTGGTGTGCGCGATGTACATGTTGGGCGCCCACTCTCCCGGAAGGTGCAGGCACAACTTTTCGCCTGGGAACGTATGCGGCAGTTCATCAGCGTCGCGGTGGAGCTCGAGCTTCGGTGTGACGACTCGTACGTCGGGTGATGCGCCGAGGCGGTAGTCGATCTTGATGCGGTAGTGACGAGACACTTGCGTTGGCTGGAGGTCAGCAGTGATGGTCAGGCGAGTACCGTGTCCGAGACTGACCGTAGCGTCGGGAAGTGCGCTGTGGATGGCGAATGCCTGTTGGCTGATCGTCAGGCGGCCGTTAGGCGCGGCCACGGCCGTAAAATCCATGTGGGGGAGTGGGTCGACCCGACCCGATGACGAGTGCGCCTGTCCCCGAGGCGATTCCGAGTCTTCTCTGCCCTCTGAGGTCAACGGTGGTTCGCGCCCAGTTGGCCGCGGACTTCGCGAGTACCCCTCGGTCGAACGTACCGCTGAGGCGGTCGACGAGGACGTCCAGACCCGAATCCCGTGCATTGGCAGCGGTTTCGATGTCGTGTTGGATCCTGCGAAGCCAGCTGTTGAAGGCCTGCCGTCGATGCGCGGTGTCGGGTTCGTTCCACTTGTCCACGAAGTTTTCCTTGGGCTGTGCCGGATTGAGGACCAGCCAACGGCCGTTGGACGTCTTGATGAAGTTCGGCATGTCGTCGATAACCTCGAGGAGGGCGTCGCCGAGGTCGTCTTGGCCTTGGTAAGCGTGTGCGGCGAGGGTGGTGATCAGGACCGACGGGGGCCGGTTGTCGACGTCGTTGGCGAAGTCGAGGTAGCAGTGCCATTTCAGTACCTGGACTAGTCGCTGCAGTGTGGAGCGCACCGCCCAGTTGGGGACATCGGCGACGTTCTCCGCGCGGGCGCTGGCGGCGATCTTGCGTCGCATCTCCTCGGACCGGCCGCGGAACCAGATGGCGTAGTCCTTGGGATTGGCGTGCTGCCATGGCCTCAACTTGGTGTCGGTGAGCAGGATGCCGTTCGGCGATGTGCGGAAATCGGTGTCGATGACAGCGGGCAGCACGTCGAGGTGAAACCCCTGACTGGAATAGGAGAGTGTCCAGCACCGGCGCTTCTCGAAGAAGGCATCGGGTGCGTCGTCGGACCCGAACTTGTAGTCGTTGTAGTCATCGAGCATGCCGCCGACGCGCTCCTTCAAGTCGGCTTGAGTCGTGTCGTCCTTGGTGATCCCGTCGCGGAAGACCAGGTCGATGTCGTACTCGGTCCGCTGCGGCGGGAAGATTGCGGTGCCGAGCAGGAAGCCGCCCTGCGGGTAGACGCTGCAACGGGCGCCGCCGTTGTCGGCGAGGAAATTTCCGACGTCCTGGTAGCGGGCCACGACGATCTTCTGGAGATCGGGTGGGATGTCGAGCAGGTCCACTGCTCCGGCGAGCAGGGCGGACAGTGGATTCATCGTCATGGTGCTCATAGCGCCCCTCAGCGGCTTGTCTCGGCTGTCGATGTCGTGAATTGGTAGGTGGTGCTGCCAGTGACGCGGTCGTAGATGTGCAGCGGGGGGTGGGCGGCACGCATGAGGTGGCGTCCCATGCTGACGGCCGCGGCGGCAGGTACGGCGGAGAACGTCGGGATCGCCTGGACACCGGGGTGCTGGGCCTCGACAGCGGCCAGGACCTCGCGCCAGGTTCGGCTGAAGGCGTCGAGGGACCCCGCGCTCCCGATGAGCCCGGGGATGGGCAGGCTGTCCGCCGGCCGCAGTTCGTAGATCGTGTAGCTATCGTCGATCTCGTCCGGGAGCCGGTTCCGGTCGACGGACCCGGACACCGACACCAGCAGTGCCACCTTTGTTCGGTTGCTGCCGACCCGGACCCTGGTGAAGTGGAATCCGACGTCGCGCGCGCTGGCAGTCCATCCCCAACCTTCGTCGCCGTCGCGCCGCTTGGGATAGAGATCGACGGGGACGGTGTCATCGAGAAGCGTCCCCAGCAGGATCAGCACCGGGATGCGGGCGAGCGGAAAGACCGACAGGTGGGTGACCCTGCCCTTGGCGACCAGGGTGCGCAGGCGGTCGAGGCGCTCGTCGAGGTGAGCGTGCGCCGAGGCCCAGTAGACGGAGGTGCCGTCGCGTTCACCGGGCAGCGGGCGCAGATCGACCTCGTACTCGTCGGCGCCGCGAAGGGCCCAGTCGGGGAACCGGTTGCGGGTGAAGAGGGCCTCTCGGATGCGGGCATCGGTCAGATCGACCGCCTGATCGTGGATGTTGCCGATGACTCGGAGCACCGTGGTCGATCTATCGTGGCCCATCGCGGTCAGGCCCCGCACCCGGGACTCGTGCTTGCGCTTCATCGCACGCAGGGTGTCCGCGTCGTACACGGCCCACAGCGACTTGTCGTCGATGACCTTGTGCTGGTCGTAGCACAGCAGTAGAAGGTTGTCGGCTTCGCCGCGCAGTTCCACCGCTAGGCTTTCTGAGCCTCGGGGGGACCCGTCGGCGGTGGACCAGCCGACGATGTGCGCGAGCTGGCCGATCATCACGTCCTGCCCGGTGGTCTCGTCGTCGAGCAGGTAGCGGTTGCAGATGGTGCAGCGCCCACCCGCCGCGACCCAAACCCGCCGGGCAACGCGCTCGGACACCGTTCGAGTCTGCCCGCCGGGGCCGACGACCGTGTTGGAGGCAAGAGCGTCATCGACGCTTAGTGCGGTCCCTGGCGACGCCACCGTCAGGCCTTCTCGCGAAGCGTGGTCTTGGGATTCCTGGCGGCTTCGGCGGCGCGGACATACTGACCGTCGACGGCGCTGCGGTAGCGCGCGCCGGGTCCGCCGCTAGTGCCGGGTGATTCCCGTACGGAGGTCCTCGGATGGCGGGCTGCGGCCGCCTTGCTGATGTAGCGACCGGTGATCGCGCTGCGATAGGGCATGACGTCTCCTCGATGGAACGAAGGGCCTCGTGACCCTTTCGGGGGGATCTGACGTCACATCTCCCGAATCGTTCGGGGTAGAGCCTTCCGCCAGATCACACGCAGTCCCGGCACAGTTCGCTGCCGGGGTCGAACCGAGACGGGTGCAGGGTCAGAAAGCATTTGGGGCACGTTTTGTCCTTCTTGGCGCGCGCGACGTGGCATCCGCAGTGACCCTGCGTGCACCGCGGTTCGGCACACCGACTGCAGTGGTCAGCGACGGTGAACGAGTCGTCACAGGTCTCGCACGTCCACGATCGCGCGCCGCCGGCGCCGCCGGTGTCGGGCCGGGGTAGTGCCAGTGGTTTCCAACCGGCTTTGTCGGAGGCGAGCACGGCGACGAGGTAGTTCGCGTCGAACCACCGTGCCTGACCATAGACGGTGTCGCTCCTCCCGCCGTTGCGGTAGCTGACGTGCGTCTCGTCGCGGGTGGCTCCGGCTCGGAGGTTTCTCAGTGCCGCTTCGATCAGCGGGGTGTGTGACTGGTCGGAGTTCTTCGCCGGCGGAATGAAACTCTTCGGTGCGGCGAAGCGCACCACGCCCACGCTGTCGAGCAGCACGACGACTCCGGCGCCCTGGAGATGCCGGGCAGCCCACACGCAGCACGCTTCCCTCGATGCCGATGAGTGCAGGCTGTACAAATCGACCACGTCCTGTGCGGTCGGTCCACGTGGGCCTATTCGGGTGCGCAGTTCGTCATCGGGGAGCAGGACACCGGCGGCGAACGCGTCGCAGGCCTCCTCTTCGAACAGGTCCGGATTGCTGTATCCGAACACCGTGTTCCCGAGGGCGATGTCGGTCTGCTGCAGGTGGTGGCCGAGTTCGTGGAGCGCGGTAAACCCGCGGCGGGCGTACGACAGAGAGTTGGTCACGACGAGCGTAGCCGGGTTCGGCTGGTAGCTGCCGGCAACGGAACATCCCGAACCGTCCGACGACTCGTCGATCTCGATGACTGTGACATCGTGCCAAAGCTCCAATTCACCGAGCGGATCCGTGCGCAAGCGGGCGACGGTGCCGGGGCGGATACGCTCGGCGACGGCCTCCATTTGCTTGGCCTGTGCCTGCGCTTCTGTGGTGTACATGCCGCGCATCACGGGGCACCGTAAGGTTCTGCCAGCATGCGGAACTGTGCCAAGCGGGCCCGCCAGTCGGGTTCCTGGGCGCCGGTCTGACGTGCTGCCCGAGCGAACATCTCATAGCTGGCCGCCAGGCGGGCGTCCTCTTCGCGGCCGCCGGCGCGTTGTGTGTGCGCGCGCCAGACCTGGCGCCACCGAGGATGGTCTACTTCCTCGACGAACCGGGCGGGCAGCGGTTGGACGGCCCCGGCGACTACGGCCTCGTCGATACCGGTGACCCTGGCAACAGCCGACGCGATCTGCGGGGACACCGGCCGTTTGCCCCGAAGTAGGCTCATGACTGCCGGCTGGTCCAGACCCAACGGCGACAGCGCAGACACGAGCACCTCGAGATCGACGTTCGTTCCGAGTATCGACGCCAGCGTGGGGACGGGCTGGCTATCGCCGTCGCCCGCAACCGGCAATGCCGGGCTGGACCGCAACGCGATGAGGTCGTCGGAGATCGTGGCTCTGACTTGGATCGACGTCTCGAACGGGTGTGACGGGGCGCGGCCGCGGCGGACACCGTCGGGGAGGCTCGTCGAATCGGGATCCGATGCCCAGGCCGACGTTCCATCCGTTAGCTCGTCAATGATCTCGTCGAGGACCCGCATCGGCAGGGTGGTGCTCAGTCCCGCCCAGAGGGTGGCGTCGGTGCCGAATGCCGTTGACCTGTCATCGAGCACGAAGCAATCAGCGTCTTCGGCCGACGGGTCCACGGTCAGCGGAATGACATCTAACTCTGTTCCTTCGATCTGGCGAATCACGACTAGCCTGCGTATGTCATCCCATGATGCTCGCCAGATCTGTCCGGGGTGTATCGGGTGATCGCGGGTGTCGCCGAAGCGCGCCCGACGTCGCGCAGAAGACAGTTGTGGGGCTGCTGCGCGACGAGCCAGTTCGAGTAAATCTTGCGCCGTCGCACGCTTGCTCACGTGGTTGCTCCGTTTCGCATCTGCTGGGGGTGGGCGGTCCCCTGTGGTCGAGTCTGACGACTCATGTCCGGGGTCATCCGGCATCGGATACGCCGCATAGAGCAATCACCTCCCGGACGATGTCTTCGGCATCGCCACTGGTACCTGCTAGTTCGCGAATCCTGGCCTTCAGTCTGGCGGTGAAGGCGGCGCTTTGCGTACGGCCCTTTCCCAGTTTGAGCCGAACGGCAGCGCTGTCGTGCAGCATCGGCACGATCTCGCGCTCAGTGGCCGTGAGCCGGCCGGCGATCTCGGCTGCGGCGCTCGCGACGTCCAACGCAACCTCATCGGCGATGAGGGTCTCCTCGGGGTCGAGCGTTGTAGCCGCGACATCGATCGGGTGGTCGTCATCGTCGATCGACGCAACGGTGGGGTCCAGCGCCGCGGCGAACCGATTGGCGAACACGGCTACTAACTGCGCGATCTCCAAGCTCCCGCCAGCCGTAGCCAGTACCGCATCGATGATCGCGACCAAGGAGTCGCGGTCCGCGAGAGGCGCGCGCCGCGTGGCGCTGGACCACTTCGGTACCCGGACCTCGCGCACGCTCCACGCCGTGGCGGTGAGGTCGGCGATGCTGCCCACCCACGGTGCAGCGTTGCTGCCCGCGATTCGCCATCGGCCGGCACCGTCTTGGCCGGCGGCAACGCGTTCAAAATCCGACGCTGTGTTTAGCACCTTCTCGAGAGTGCGACGGATATGCCCTATGCCGGTTTCCCTTGCGCGATCGATCAACCAATTCCTTATCGAAGTTCGCAGTAGCTTTGCAAGCGAGTCGTCGTTCGTCGCCTGGCCGAGCAGTGATGCAGTGAGGGGCCTCACGCGATCGACGAGGAAGTCCTGCACGACGTCCTCGAACTCCAAGTGCGCCAACGGGAGGAACCGGCGCAGTTCCTCCCGTAAGAGCTTTTCGACGATGGCCAGGCATTTTTCACCGAGGTGCCCGGCCTCCTGCAACTCTTTAAACGCTGAAATGACGCGTCCGCCCTCCCCGTCGATCGACCCAGATCAGTTGTAGCACCAGGAGGCGGCCAGCTCCGGGGTGCCGATCGGGTGCGTCGGTGGCGAGTCACTAGCTCTGAGCATCACCCACGGCCAGCCCACCGACGTAGGAGGTTGTATTTCCGGCGGTTCTGATTTAGGCAATGGCTAAACTGTTGCCGCACAAATCGATGCGAAGCTAGTGATGCCAAGCGGCCATTCGTCGTGACGACCGACGCTCTCTTTCGCACGCCCAACAATTCCGACCAGACAGCGATCTCAGCGAGCGTGGACTCGGCAACGGGAAGTTCGATGGTCGACACCGTGCAGACTAGGACGGGGTCGATCGCCAGGGGCACCGATCCGATGGCTTCGTGGAGGTTGACGTACCGGACGGCGCGAGCGCCGAGGGCCTGCAGCTGTGCCAGCTCGACGTCATTGAACATGGTGCAGAATTCGTCGGTGACCTTAAAGTGCAAGTCGTCTGGATGGGGGAGCGCGATCTCGACCCGGTGCAGTACCTCGTCTCGGAGAGATCGGCACAGTCCTGGTCTGTCGAGTCTGCGCAGAAGGTTTTCGATCGTGGCCTCGTAGGTGCCCAGGTGCACGGCTAACGACAGTTTGGTCGCGATAATCCTGTCGGGGTCGAGAATGCTAATACGCCCCGCCGTTTGCATCGCCATGGCGGTGACATCGGCGGTGTAGGCCTCCAGATCGGGCCAGTTCTCGTATCTGCCGCTGTGATACCAGACTAACCGACAGACTGAATCGGTCTGCAGTGCAATATCTTCGGTGTGGCGCAGTGTCGAGGATAGGTCGGTGACGTCGACGGCGGTGCCGCAGGCGCACACCGAGAAGCCGGTGCACTGCAGCTCGAATAGGTCGGCCTCGACCTCGACGCGGCCGCCGCAGCCGGCACACGTGAACCAGTAGCTGTAGCCGAATCCGGTCGGCGGAGGTCGACGGCGTCACTACCGGACATCGCGAGGGATCTTCCCCGGCAGCGCACTCAGCCGCCTTAGATGCTGTCCGCCGCCGTTAGTGGCCGCGGCTGCCGCTAGGTGACACCAATCACGCGGTTCGCACAGAACTAGGCTGAACTGGGCTTTTGCAACGAAGATTAACAAGCTCTTGCGACACGCCGAAGTCCTGTCAAAGTAGGCAGGCGTGTCCTGTCAATCTTCGCCGCATCTCGACAGCTGCTGCTGCTGCTGGTGGTGGTGTCCAGAAACGCGCGAAGGAATTGAAAGCGCACACTCCATTGCTAGAACATTGGGAGTTGTGGCGGGCGGGCTGAGTCAATTAGGTTGAACGACAAGCGATTACGGCATGTAGCGGCAGTGGGCGGCGCGCTCGCACCGGCGACGTTTCTCAGTATAGGTGGTCGGTTCTTGTTAATCTTCGCTGCATCTCGCTAGGAGCGGCAACGGGCTGTCACCGTGCACGAAGTTTGTCGGTGGCTGTTGTTAGGGTGAGCGGTGTAAGGGCACGCCATGGGGGTGGGCCTCGTTCACTCAAAGGGATTGTGTGATGGCTGATTTGGCTACGACGGTGACAGTGATTGATGCGGCGGCGCGGGCGGGTGTAGCCGTGCTTCTGTGGAGCGATCCGGGTACTGGCAAGTCCAGCGTTGTACGGGCGTTGGCGGCGGCGGATCAGGTTCCAGTGGAGACGTTGATTGGTTCTCAGCGTGAACCTGTTGACATCGCGGGATGGCCGGTGGTGGTCGATGGATCGGTGCAGACGGTTGCACTGCCGGATTGGGCGAAAACGCTTGTGGACGCTGGTGGCGGGTATCTGCTGCTGGACGAGTTGACCACGTGCTCTGCTGCTACGCAGGCAGCGATGTTGACGGTGGCGCTGGAACGAATGGTTGGTCGTCACAAGCTGCCTACAGGGGTGCGAATCGTCGCGGCGGCTAATCCGCCTGATCGTTCTGCCGGTGGCGTAGACCTCACACCGCCGATGGCTAATCGGTTCCTGCACATCATGTTTGAGCCATCCACGGACGAGTGGCTCACGGGCATGCGGGCTGGATTTCGCACGCTCCCGGC
This sequence comes from Mycobacterium sp. NGS40, assembly GCF_059812735.1. Taxonomy (NCBI): domain Bacteria; kingdom Bacillati; phylum Actinomycetota; class Actinomycetes; order Mycobacteriales; family Mycobacteriaceae; genus Mycobacterium; species Mycobacterium sp. NGS40. The sequence continues at coordinate 3,099 of NZ_JCALDG010000045.1, read as the reverse complement.
GTCTCGGGCGATTGCCGCCGACGAGTTGCGGACGGCTGACGAGGTGGGGGCGGTCTGTGCGTTCATCGAGGCCCGTCCTGAACTGTTGCACCATTACCCCGATACCGACGAGGCGGCTGGACGGGCGTGGCCGTCGCGGCGGTCGTGGGACGCGGCGGCGCGAGTGCTGCCGTTTCTGCGGGCTGACGACACTGCCAGCATCACGGCGGTGGTGTTCGGCCTAGTAGGGGATGGCGCTGGCAGTGAGTACTTGCAGTGGAAAGCGAGTATGGATTTGCCTGCGGTGGCTGACGTGATCGCAGACCCGTCGATTGTGGACTGGGCCTCGGCTAGGCCGGATCAGGTGTGGGCGGTGCTGTCGGGAGTGGTCGCGTGGGCGTCGAGCAAAGGCACTACCGAAGCGTGGGTGACCGGCTGGGGTCCGCTGGTGGCGGCGGCGACGAGCGGAGCGCCCGATGTGGCGGGTGCGGCTGCCAGAGCGTTGGCCGTCGCGCGCCCAGCAGGCGCGAAAGTGCCTGCGGCAGCGCGGAAGTTCCGCGATGTGCTGGTCGCGGCGGGACTCGATGCTGAGCGTGCCGCATGAGTGCGGCAGTGCGGGTACTGACCTCCGACGAGTGGAGGCGGGTGCGGTTGGCACGCATGGCGGCAGTGGAGGCGATGCCCTACTTCGCGCGGGCGGTGTTCGCGATGGTGCCGGTGGCCATGCCAGGGCTGGGTACCTTTGCAGTGGACCGGCACTGGCGTCTCTACATTGACCCGGCGATGCTCGGTAGCGCCGATGGGTGGACGATTCCGCAGGCCGGTGCCGTCATGCTGCATGAGGTCGGGCATCTACTGCGGGAACACGCCGCGCGCGGGGATGCGGTGGACATGCCTGTGGACCGGGCGATGTGGAACATCGCTGGGGATGCGGAGATTAATGACGACCTGTTGTCGGCTGGCCTGGGATTGCCCAGCGGGGCGGTGACCCCGGCTGGGATTGGCTGCCAGGACGGGCATGCTGCGGAGGTCTACTACCGCCATCTCGTTCCGCCACAGGCGGCGCGGGCGTTTCCGGGAGCCGACGAGACCGGTGTGGGCTGTGGTTCCGGGGCCGGTGATACCCCGGTTTCGGGTGAGTTGCCCGCGGAGGCCGACTTGGGCAGCGGGGCCGGATTGTCGAAGGCGGCAGCCGATCTGGTGCGCGCAGCGGTGGCGCAGGCGGTGCAGACGGCGGCGAACTCGGGCGGTGCGGGGCGAGGCACAGTGCCCGCAGGTGTGCAGCGGTGGGCGGCGGCGCAGCTTGCCCCTGCGGTTGTGCCGTGGCCGAAGGTATTGCGTGCGGCGGTACGACGCGCCGTCGAGGATCAGGCGGGACAGGTGCATCACTCGTGGCGTAGGCCCAATCGGCGTGCGATGGGAGGACTGATTCTGCCGACGTTGCGAGCGCCGAAAATTGCGGTCGATCTGATTGTCGACACTTCGGGGTCGATGGGCGATGACGACCTGGCGTCGGCATTGTCCGAGACGCGAGGGGTGCTGCGCCAGACTGGTGCAGCGACAGTGCGGGTGACGTGCTGCGATGCTGCGGCGACGACACCACGGCTGGTCCGGTCAATCCATGAGGTCAACCTGACCGGTGGTGGCGGCACCGATCTTCGGGTGGGCATTGCGGCAGCGTTGGCAGGTCGACCGCGCGCCGACGTGATCGTGGCGTTCACCGATGGCGGCACCCCATGGCCGAACCGTCGTCTGCCAGTGCCCCTGATCGTGGCTCTAATCGGGCAGCACGCGGCCAACACCGCGCCGGGTTGGGCAAGAACGGTGCGGGTAACCCCGGCTTCGGGATCGGTGAGGGTGTGAGCACGCGGGGAGGGTTCACGGCGTGGGCAGACACGGTGCTGGCCGGAACGGGGTGGACTGCTGCGACCGTGCGCGAGGCGGCGCGACGGACCGAGGACGACCGCGCCACGGCGGCGCTGGCTGACGGCTTTGCCGCTGCGGCACGCGGCGTAGCTGTCGAGCAGGGCGGGAACGTGTGATGAGTGCGGCCCTGTTCGATCTGGCGCTGCGGGTGAGCGCGCGCGACGTGGGTGCGGCGGTGCCCCGGCTGCTGCACAATCCTGCACCCAAGCGGGAAGTGACCGTGGCGGTGAGCGCCAGGCGAGCCGGAGGGGCGATACGAGTGCAGGCCATCGGCCCCAACGGGCGGGCCGAAACCGGCAGTGGCGCTGCCGGTTTGGCGGCGATAGCGCGTGCGGCAGGTTGTGCTAACGGTGACTTGGGCGGGGGGCCGAGTGCGGTTGTCGAGGGCGGTGCGTCCCTTCGTGCCCTCGCGATCCTCGCGACTCGGTTCGCGGACCCGTCGCGCTGCGACTCGGTAGCGGTGGCGGCGGGATCGGCGTTGGCCGGGTGGTGGGTGGAGCGGGCGGCGCATCCCGGTACGACGGCGGTGGCTGACGTGCTGGCCGTGTCGAGGCAGCGGTACGTGCTGGGGGTGCCACCGGGCGCGGATCACCCGAATCTGTGGCGGCGGGCGTTCGGGGCAGCGGGCGGACTGGCCGGGGCGCACACGTGGCACCGGGCAGTCACTGCGGGGCCAGTGCTGCCCGGTTTGGAGCCGACGCGTGAGGACGATGATTGGCTGCTTGGGACATACCAGGATGCATTGAGCGATGGGCGGTCGTGGGATGTGCCTGAGTCGCTGTATCTGGCAGCTGTGCGGCTGCGCAGCAGATGCGACGCGGCGGATGTCTTCGAGGCGGCACTGCTGTGTGACCCACTGTGGCGGGCGCGCGGGATACATACCGGCCATGTGTGTACGGGTGACGTAGTGGTGGGCGTGTCCTCGGCAGGTACAGGGCGAGTGGTCGTGCACGCCAACCGGTTAGACACACGGCTGCGCGCCGGGACAGGGGTTATCGGCTGGGCGGGTGCCCCGATGGCAGACATGCCGGCTGTGGACGCACGCTTTAGCGGGGAAGTCGTGACGACCAGCGTTGAGGACGGCGCGTTGGCGGTGGCCATCGGCGGTCTGCGGCGCAGTGGTTACCGGCCCGCAGCGGGTGAAACCGTCACGGTGATTCCCGCGCCACCCAGCCCGTCGACTATCCGGTCAGG
>NZ_JCALDG010000044.1:0-18185 GCF_059812735.1 Mycobacterium sp. NGS40 | reverse complement strand
GTATTTGACGACCTCCCAGTCGTCGGTAACGGTCACCGCGCCCGCGCCCAACTCAAACTGCACGCCGCCTGGGCCAGCACTATAAAAGCTGAACATCCGGTCGTTGGGATGTTTGCCGAGGTCGCGCGCGATGGGGCAACGGGCCTCCAGCGCGCGGTCATAGGCGCTGCCGACGTTGTCCATTGAAACGGTCTCGATCATGATGTGATCAAGCTTCTTGGGCAATTCCGGCACCGGCACGAACACGAACGCCAGCGAATGGTGCCTGCCGTTGCAATGGTAGAAGTTCGCGGTAACCGCCAAACCGCCCATCTCGATCTCCAGCCAATCCGACAGCTTCAGACCCAGCGCCTTGACCGCGAACGCGTCGGCAGCATCGAACTCAGCGCGCCCACCGGAGACCCAGAAAACTGCGTGACCCATACCGAGGTCGCCGGTGAGGAAACCGCCGGGCTGCAGCGGCGAGTCAAAGGGCTCATCGGCGTCCTGCAGGCCCCGCGCGATCTCAACGCGCACACCCCACGGCGCGGTTACGTAGACCATCTCCTCAACACCGCGTGCGGCTATCTCCTCGCCCGCACCAGAGATTGGGTCGAAACCGGCATCGCGCAGGCTGGCGACGGTCGCGTCGAACTCTGCGCGGTCGGCCACCAAGAACCCCGCATAACTCACATCATCGGCCGCGCCCGGCGCAACCAAGAGCCGATGGACCTTGCCATCCATTCGCCAGGTGGATGCCCGCGTGCCGGCGGGACGACCCGGTATCAAGCCGAGCACACCCGAGAGGTAGTCACCAAACGCGGTCGGGTCGGACACCTCGAGTCCCATATATCCCAGTTCCATGGATTTCCTGCTCCTCTACCTCACAACGAATCTCAGACCGACTTGGCTCGAACACAGGCGACCCGCAAACCCAAACTGCGTACAGAAGCGCACAGTATCACCGTCATCCGGACACGCTTTTCTGGATAGTCATGCAGCTCACTAGCGCGGTTGCTCTCCATTCCCTAGTTTTCTGTATCCAGCTACGGGTGGCGGGGGTGTTGAGAGGTGGCGTGCATGTCGACCACTACCCCGCCGGTCGGCGGTCGTCTGGATCCAATCCCCTTCCAAACCTGTATACAGGTTGGTCTATAGTCGGGTGCGTGTCAAACGTCACGCCCCTGCCCGTCGCCGAGTTGCGTCACACTGCGTGTTGGACGCTCGGGCTCACCGCACGACGTGCGGTGCTGCGGGGCACCGGCGTTTCTGCGCACAACGATTCGGCAGGGCTGACCAGCCAGCGAGCACAATGCGGCCGCCGGTCGGCGCGCACACCGCTGTGCGCCGATATCGACGCCAGTCCAGCTAACTCCGGTCAAGAAGGGGGCTCGATGATGAGTCTGTTGTGTGCACCGCTTCTGGCGGCGCTGCTGCGATTGCGGCCGACAGCGACCATGAGCGCAGTCGCAGGGAATGGTTTGGTGCTGTGACGGTGCTTGACGGATCGCAGTCGGATTCATCAGAGACGAGCGTGACAGGGTCCGACGCCGACGAGCAGGTGTATGACGTCGCGATTGTCGGATACGGCCCGGCCGGAGTGACCGCCGCCAATCTTGCCGGCCAACTCGGATTGCGCACCGTGGTTGTGGAACGCGATGCCGATGTCTTCCCACGTCAGCGTGCCATCTCGATCGACGCCGAGTCCTTGCGCATCATTCGTAACCTCGGCCTCTACGAGGCGGCGACGGCCACCATGCACTGTGGCACAACGATTCAATTCACCGGCCTCGATGGGAACCCGTTTCTGTCTGTACTTCCCATCCCCACGGAGCATTGCGCTGAGACGCAAGCCAATTTCTTTCACCAGCCCTGGCTGGAGGCGGTGCTGCGCGAGGGTGTGCAGCGCTGGCCCAGCGTCACCGTCAAGTGCGGCTGGGAGTACCAGGACATGGTCCAATCCGACGATATGGTCAGCCTCCGCGTGGCCAATGTCGGCACCGATGAGCACACGACGCTGCACGCTCGCTACCTGCTTGCGTGCGACGGGGGCAGCAGCGTGGTGCGCAAAGAACTCGGCGTCACCTTTGCCGGCGACTCGTATTCAGAGCAATGGATGGATGTGCAGGCCAAGGTGAAACGGCCGCTCAACCGATCACCACACTTCCAGTTCGTCTGTTTGCCTGAGCGTCCCGGCGTCAGATGCCCATGTCCCGGCGGCTACTACCGCTGGGAATGGCGTATCAACAAAGACGAAGACGCCGAGCAGCTACTCACATCCGAACGCGTCTGGCAGATTCTTGCTCAAGACGGCATCACGCCCGATGACGTGGAAATCGCCCGAATGTGGAACTACACCTTCCACGTGCGCAAGTGCCAGCAGTGGCGCGTGGGTCGGGTCATGATGGTCGGCGACGCCGCCCATGTCATGCCACCGTTCGCCGGGCAAGGATGTTCGGGAGCGTTCCGCGATGCGGCCAATCTGATGTGGAAGATCGAGGCTGTCCTGCGAGGGCGCGCCGACGCCACGCTACTCGATACATATCAGGCCGAACGAGAGCCACACCATGACGCGATGTCGGCCTCGGCGGTACGGATTGGCCGAATCGTCATGCCGCCCAATCGCATTGCTGCCCGTATGCGTGACGGCGTGCTGCGGCTGGTGCAACGACTCCCGGGCGTGGAGAAAGCGCTCAGCGTTGCCATCTTGCGCCCGGCTCCCCTCACGCAAGGATTTCTCGCACTACCCGCCAAACGGAAGAAGACCAACACGGTCGGTCATCTGATCAAAGCGGTCACTGTCGCCGAGCCTGAAGTCCATCTGGTGCCGATCGATGAAGCGCTTGGAATAGGTTGGGCCATCTTGGGTCTCAACGCCACCGCCGATGAGCTTCCCCAAGGCTTCGTTAAGGCGTGGCAACGGTTCGAGCCCCGATATCTGACTGTGCGTCCAGGGACATCGGTCGTCACCGACGGCGAGATCGGTGATCCTTCAGGTCAGTTGTGGCAATGGATGACGCGCAGTAATGCGCGGTTCGTCATCGTGCGACCCGACCGTTACGTGTACGCCACCGCCGCCACCGCACTCGATCTGCCAAGCCCCGCGCTGGAACCGGCACTGAGAGCCCCGCGGCGTCGGTAGCTGGTCGACTGCCCTACGGCGGGCCCAGCCGGCGACTCGCTTGGATGCACGCCAGCAACACTCACCCCATCGACCGGTCATCGTCTATCACGGCCCCACCCGATCCGATACGAGGCACCGAACACATGGCGACACCCCCCAACAACGCAGACGCCAACGCGCTCGCCCAAGTCCGGCATCGCAGCATGCGCTTGAGTGAAATATCAATGCACATCGCCGAAATGGGCGAAGGACCGACCGTAATTTTTCTGCACGGTTTCCCCGAGCTGTGGTACTCCTGGCGTCATCAACTAGTCGCCCTGGCCGCTGCTGGCTATCGTGCGGTGGCGCCAGATCAGCGCGGCTACGGCGGCTCGTCGGTGCCGACCGAGGTCGCCGACTACGACATCACCCACCTGACCCGCGATATCATCGATCTCATCGACAGTCTTGGCGCCAGTCGCGTCACCCTCGTCGGTCACGATTTCGGCGCACTGGTCGGCTGGGCCATCGCATTGCGACATCCCGACCGCATCGATGGCGTCGCCGCACTATCGGTGCCCTACGTGCCCCGTACACCAGTGCGGCCCACCGAATTCTTCCGACAACTGATGGGCGACGACTTCTACATGCTGTGGCTTCAACAACCCGGCGCCGCCGACTCGGCGTTCGCCGCCGACATTGAACGCGCCATCGCGGGCCGATGGGTGACCGACCGCCACGGCTGGCAGTCCGTAGCACCTCCGCCGCGTTTTCCTTGGCGCAGCGCAGAAGACCAACACGTCTACATCGACGCCTTACAGCGCAACGGCTTCACCGGGCCGCTCAACTGGTACCGGAACTTCGACCGTAACTGGGAAATACTCGCGCCATATGACGGCGCCACCATCGACTGCCCCGCGATATTCGTTGCGGGCGGCGACGATCCCGTGCTCAGATTCATGCCGCCCTCGGTGATGGACGGATACGTCACAGACTTGCAGGTTTCGGCAATTCTGCCCGGATTCAACCACTGGATCCAAGAAGAAGCACCCTCCGTGGTGAACCGTTACCTGCTCGACTTCCTGCAACGCATCCATACAGACGACACCACCACTGGCGGTAAAACACCGATCTGAGACCACGATCGAGTGCACCCACAGCTCGCGACAAACCTGTGCCGCGGACCGTCGTCGGCCATCAGCGTCATCGAATCTGGGGTTCAGCCGGGATTGCTCGATCATCCGGTGGGTCCGACTGGCCGACTGCACCGCGGCGCGGCGCGCCCTGGAGCTGGGCGGCGGCATCACGACCCAGTACACCCCGGTTCATCGCACCAGCTCACGCACCAACCTGTATGTACTCTCACAAGCGAAGCCACCGGGCACACCCCCAAGAAACTACCCGTTTACGGCATCCCTGCATGTCACAGTCGTGCGCAAAACGTACCGGCCTAAAACCTGTACACAGAATTGCCCACTGCCCTAGACTCAGCCAATCTGTTCAATAAACCGCACCGACGCCAGAGGACCGCGTTGAACGACCCGACAATGCAAGAACACACCGCCGTGTTCGCCGGGCGACGAAGCAACCCCGCCATCGCGCAGGGATCCCGACGCGCAGGATCGCGCGACGACGTCAACGCGCTCACACACAGCGCCGGAATTGTCGACCTGGTGTCACACGGCGCATCGGTGCAGCACTCGATCGCGGGCGCGCCCAAATGACGGTGGCCAGCATAGTCACCAAACCCATGCGCGCCGTGGGTGATTTCTTCATCATGGCGCTGTCCACGCTGTGGCTAGTACCGCGCCGACCTTTTGCGCGGCGGGAACTGCTGCTGCAGTCGTGGTTTGTTGCGCGTGTGTCGATCCTTCCGACGCTGCTGCTGTCGATTCCGTTCACGGTGTTGTCGGTCTTCACCCTCAATGTGTTGCTCATCGAGTTCGGAGCCGCCGACTTTTCCGGGTCGGGTACCGCGTTAGGCGCGGTCACCCAAATCGGGCCGATTGTCACGGTGCTCGTGGTCGCGGGTGCGGGGGCCACCGCGATGTGTGCGGACCTGGGTGCCCGTACGATCCGCGAGGAGCTCGACGCGATGCGGGTACTGGGCATCAACCCGCTACAACGGCTGGTGGTCCCGCGAGTGCTGGCCGCCACCGTGGTGTCGATGATGTTGTCCGGTGTCGTCATCCTGACCGGAATCGTCGGCGGGTTCATCTTTTCGGTGTTCATCCAACACGTCACTCCGGGTGCGTTCGTCGCGGGCATGACGGTGCTGACCGGGTTGCCCGAGTTGTTCATCGCACTCATCAAGGCCGGATTATTCGGTCTGGCTGCCAGCATGATCGCCTGCTACAAAGGGATCTCGGTGGGCGGGGGCCCGGCCGGAGTGGGCAACGCGGTGAACGAGACGGTTGTCTACGCGTTCATGTCACTGTTCGTGATCAACTTGGTCACCACCGCCGTCGGCGTTAAGGCGACGCGATGAGTGTTGTTGCGCGGCAACAGATTCCGCGAACCCAACATTTTATCCGGCGGGCGCTGGGGCGCTTCGACCAATTCGCCTACCAGATTGTATTTTACCTACGCACCCTGAGTTACAGCGCCTTCGCACTGCGCGAGTACCGAATTGAGACGCTGCGTCAAGTCGCCCAAATGGGTTTGGGCACAGGCGCTTTGGCGGTCATCGGCGGCACCGTGGGCATCGTCGGGTTTCTCACCCTGTCGGCGGGCTCAATCATCACGGTGCAAGGCTACAACGCCTTGGCCGGCGTCGGGGTGGAAGCGCTCACCGGGTTCTTAGCGGCCTTCTTCAACAGCCGCGTCGTCATCCCCCTCACTTCTGTCATCGGCCTGGCGGCCACCATCGGCGCCGGAGCAACCGCCCAACTCGGCGCCATGCGCATCAACGAGGAGATCGATGCGATGGAAGTCATGGGTATCCGCGCGGTGGCCTACCTGGCTTCGACTCGCGTGGTCGCCGGCGTCGTCGTCGTCCTCCCGCTGTATTGCATCGCCTTGTTCGCCGCATTCGTCTCCGCGCGCACGTCGACCGCCCTGTTGTTCGGCCAGTCGACCGGCGTCTACGACCACTACTTTCGTACCTTTCTGAATCCGACCGATCTGCTGTGGTCGCTGCTGCAGGCCGCCGTGATGGCGGTAGTCGTCATGCTCGTGCACACTTACTACGGCTTCAACGCCACCGGCGGCCCGGCCGGAGTCGGCGAGGCCGTCGGACGTGCCGTGCGTACATCATTAGTCGTCGCGGTGCTCGTGTTGCTGATGATCTCGCTGGCCGTCTATGGCCGCACCGGAAACTTCACTCTGGCGGGGTGAGCTCGGTGCAGCATTCTGAGCGGTTCCTCAAACTGCACCCGCGGGTGTGGGTGCTGATCTTCGTGGCGGTACTCGTGCTGTTCGTCGTGCTGACCACCGCATTGTTCAATAAGAGCTTCCGCTCCACGATTCCGGTGACGCTGACCTCGGCGCGCTCGGGGCTCGTCATGGAAACCGGCGCCAAAGTCAAACTCCGCGGCGTCCAGGTCGGTGAGGTTACCTCCGTCGTCGGCGGCAACGAGCCGGTCGCACTGAAATTGGCCATCGACAGCGGTCAGCTGCGCTACATCCCCGCCAACATTGGTGCCCGAATCCGCGTCACCAGCGCCTTCGGCGCCAAATTCGTTGACCTGGTCTACCCCGAACACCCCGAGGCACGTCGATTGGCCGCCGGCGCAGTGTTGACATCGCAGAATGTGACCACCGAGGTCAACACTGTTTTCGACAACCTCACCAACCTCCTACACACCATCGACCCCGCCAAACTGAACGCCGTCCTAGGCGCGCTGTCCGAAGCGTTTCGCGGCCAGGGCCACACCATCGGCCAGGCCATCACCGACACCGATGCGGTGCTCGCAGAGCTCAACCCGCGCTACGAAACGTTCAGGCGGGACTGGCAATCCCTGAAAGGGTTCAGCGATGCCTATGGCCGTGCCGCCCCCCGCCTCATCACCACCCTTGATGCCGCCGCGACCACCAGTGCCACCGTGACCACTCAAGCCGACGCACTGGATGCGTTGCTGCTCAACACCATCGGATTCTCGCAGGCGGGCACCACGCTGCTGGCTCCCAACCTCACGCACCTGACCAACACAGTCAATATGCTGGCGCCCACCACCGAGCTGCTCAACAAATACCAGCCGACCTACACCTGCCTGCTGGTGGGCGCGAAGTTCTTCCTCGACAACGGCGGTTATGGGGCTGCCGGCGGCGACGACGGCAGGTCCCTGCTGATGGACAGCGCCCTGCTGTTTGGTCAAGATCCCTACCGTTACCCCGACAACCTTCCTATCGTCAACGCCAAAGGCGGCCCAGGCGGTAAACCCAGTTGCGGCTCGCTACCCAACGTCGACAAAGATTTCCCGGTCCGACAGCTGATCACGGATACCGGATGGGGCACCGGGATGGATATCCGGCCCAATCCCGGTATCGGGTTTCCCGGCTGGGCCAACTACCTGCCCGTCACCCGGGGGACTCCCGAACCGCCCAGCATCCGTTACTTCGGCGGCCCGGCGCCCGGGCCTATGCCCTACCCCGGCGCACCCCCCTACGGTGCGCCGCTCTACGGGCCCGACGGCACGCCGCTGTACCCCGGTGTGCCCGCACCGCCAGCCCCATCCCCACCGGCGGCACCGGGGCCATGAGACGACAAGCACACCTTCCTGCGCAGCGAAAGGTAATGCGGTGAAAGAAAATCTGGGGGGCGCCGCCTGGCGTCTGGTGATCTTCAGTGCACTGTGCCTGTTGGGCATCGTGGCGCTCGTCGTCGTGTTCGGTCAACTTCGATTCAACTCCAACGCCAGCTACGACGCCGAGTTCAGCAACGTCTCGGGGCTCGAACAAGGGAACTTTGTGCGCATCGCCGGCGTCGAAGTCGGCAAAGTCGGCCACATCAAAATCAACCCCGATGCCACCGTGCGTGTGACATTCAGTCTCGACAACAGCGTCATCCTCACCGCCGGAACCCAAGCCGTGATCCGCTACGACGATCTGATCGGCGGGCGCTACGTAGCATTGCTGGAAGGCAAATCTGACACCCACCGGCTGCGACCCGGCCAGACGATCCCGCTGTCGCGCACCGCGCCCGCACTCGACCTCGATGCGCTGATCGGCGGCTTTCGTCCCCTGTTCCGCGCTATCAACCCCGATCAGCTCAACACGCTGTCCGGCCAGCTCATCTCCGCATTCCAAGGGGAAGGCAGCGCAATCAGCTCGTTTTTCGCCCAAACGGGCGCGCTGACAACCACTTTCGCTGATCGTGACCGCCTGATCGGCCAAGTCATCACCAACCTCAACGTTGTCCTGGGATCCCTGTCGGGCCAGGCTGCCCAATTCGACAAGGCTGTCGACGCAACAGCGCAGATCGTGTCCACCCTTGCGGCCCGCAAGACCGACATCTCCAATGCCATCGCCTACGGCGACGCCGCCGCAGCACAAGTCGCCGACATGCTCGGCCAGGCGCGCGTCCCTTTTACGCAGGTCATAACCCAGACCGACCGGGTCGCCTCACTGGTCAATGGCGACCGCGCCTACTTCGACGATCTACTCAACACGTTGCCCGACACCTATAAAGCGTTGGGCCGCCAAGGACTCTATGGTGACTTCTTCAGTTTCTACCTGTGCGACCTCGTACTCAAACTCAACGGTAAAGGCGGCCAACCGGTCTATGTCAAGGTAGCCAGCCAGGCCACAGGACGGTGTACCCCCCAGTGAAACCACTCGACCAGCGCAATCCCCTCGCCGTGGGCGCTCTTGGTCTAGCGCTGACGGCAGCGATCGTCGGGACCGCCCTCGAGTACGACAAACTGCCGTTCTTCACCACCGGAACCACCTACCAGGCCTACTTCGCCGACGCCGGCGGGTTGACACCGTATGCCGCGGTGCAAGTCTCAGGGTTTCGTGCCGGGCAGGTCTCCGACATCGCGCTCGACGGCGAACGGGTCTTGGTCACTTTCCACATCAACGATGACGTACATCTCGGCGACGACAGCGAAGCGGCGATCAAAACCAAAAGTCTTCTGGGAACCAAGATCCTGGAAGTCACGCCCCGCGGGACCGGTGAACAACACGGTCCAATTCCGCTAGACCGCACCTCGTCGCCCTACCAGCTGCCCGATGCGCTCGGCGATCTGACCGCCACCATCAGCGGCCTTAACACCGACCAGATCTCCCAATCGCTGGCCACCCTCGCCGACACCTTCCGCAACACCCCCAACGACTTGGCCGGCGCCGTGCAAGGAGTCGCACGATTCTCCCAGTCCCTCAACACACGGGACCAGCAGCTACGTCAACTGCTGGCCGACGCGCATAAGGCAACCGCAGTGCTGGCCAAACGCAGTGACCAAGTTGTGGCGCTGATCGCCGACGCGAATGCCCTGTTCGTTCAGCTGCAAAGCCAAAGCGCTGCACTGGATCACCTCGCCGGTGATATCTCCGCGGTATCCCGCCAGCTTTCGGGCTTCATCGCCGACAACCGCTCCCAGCTCAAACCCGCCCTCGACAAGCTCAACGATGTACTTGCCATCGTCGACAACCGCAAACAGCAAGTCACGCAGTCACTCAAACTGCTCGGTGACTACGCGATGTCCTTCGGTGAAGCCCTGTCCTCGGGACCGTTTTTCAAGGCCTACGTCTCCAATCTGTTACCTGGCCAGTTCCTTCAGCCCTTCATCTCGGCGGCGTTCTCCGACCTCGGCCTCGACCCCCACGTCTTACTGCCCTCCCAGCGCACCGATCCCCAGACGGGCCAACCCGGCACACCCCCACTGCCTGTCCCCTACCCCAGAACAGGACAAGGCGGCGAGCCCAATCGGACCCTGCCCGATGCGATCACCGGAAACCCCGGCGATCATCCGTGCCCGCTGCCGGGGCCGGGTTGCTACCCCTACCGCGAGCCCGAACCCGCACCCCCACCCGGCGGGCCGCCGCCAGGGCCTCCCGCACCTGAACCGCCCGGCCATCAGTCGATCCCCGAGCCGACACCCCGGCCGGTCTATGTGCCCGCACCCAGCGAGGTCCCGCAACCCAGTGCTCCGACGCCGAATCCGCCACCGGGAGAGACCCATCCATGACAACGACCACGACCCGCCGCACCTGGCTGCCGACTCGGCGGCGCGTCCTCGCTACGGTACTCGCGCTCACCTTGATTGGCGGAGTCCTGACCATCGTCATCCGTCCCGCCACGAACCCCCGAACTCACCTCACCGCATACTTCGACAACAGCAACGGCGTCTTCGCCAACGACGATGTACGCATTCTCGGGGTCACCGTCGGCAAGATCGAGCGTATCGACCCTCAACCCCAGCAGGTGAAGATCTCATTTTGGGTCGATGCGAAATACCGCGTCCCCGCCGACGCCAAGGCTGTCATTTTGTCCCCGTCGCTGGTTACCGCCCGCGCGATCCAACTCACCCCCGCCTACCACGCCGGGCCGTTATTGGGCGACCACGCGGTCATCCCGCGAGACCGCACGGCCGTCCCCGTCGAATACGACGACTTTCGTCAGCAACTGAAAAAGCTGACCGACACCCTGCAGCCGACACAACCCGGCGGCGTGAGCACGCTGGGCTCGTTGATCAACACCGCCGCCGACAACCTGCGCGGACAAGGCGCCCACATGCGCGACACCGTCATCCAACTGTCCCAAACACTGTCCGCGCTGGGCGACCACCGCGCAGACATCTTCGGCACCGTGAAGAACCTCGCGATGCTGGCCAGCGCCTTGCAAGACAGCACTGAACAGATGATGCAACTGAACAAGAATCTGGCTCAGGTCAGCGGCCTGATCGCCAATGACCCCAACGAAATCGGCCAAGCCCTCGATGATTTCAGTGCCGCGGTCGGTGATGTGAAGACCTTCCTCGCCGAACACCGCGACGCGTTGGGCACCACCACGGATCGGCTCGCCTCGATCACGACTGAACTCACCAACCATCTCGATGACCTCAAACAAGTCCTGCACGTCACGCCTACCACGCTGTCGAACTTCGTCAACATTTACCACCCAGCACAAGCGGCCCTAGCCGGCGCCTTGGCGATCAACCAATTCGCCAACCCCATCACCTTCGTGTGCGGCGCGATCCAGGCTGCATCGCGCCTGGGTGCCGAACAAGCAGCCAAACTCTGCGTGCAATATCTGGCACCAATTATCAAAAACCGGCAATACAACTTCCCCCCCATCGGACTCAATCCCTTTGTGGGGCCCATCGCACGACCCAACGAAGTCACCTACAGCCAAGACTCGCTGCGCCCTGACTACATCCCACCCCAGCCCGCACCCAACCCGCCCGCACCGCAAGCGCCACCACCAGCGCAGGCGCTGCCCGCCGAAGCCCAACCGACGAATCCCGCCGACGGGCTGCGGGGCCTGATGATGCCACCCGAAGGAGGCTCATGACCACCCAGACCGGCCGCGCGGCATTCTTCGCGGTGCTGACTGTGGCGCTTGGTGCAGCGCTTACCGGCTGCGGCTGGCATGGATTGAATTCCCTGCCGCTACCTGGCACCCAAGGCCACGGGCCCGGCGCCTTCACCATCCAAGCCCAACTGCCCGACGTCAACAACATCCAACAGAACTCCCGCGTGCGCGTCGGCGACGTCACCGTGGGCGCTGTCTCCAAAATTGAACGCCAGGGCTGGCACGCCCTGGTAACCATGCGACTCAACGGCGACGTCGACCTGCCCGCCAACGCGGTGGCCACCGTCGGGCAGACCAGCCTGCTCGGTTCCCTACACATCGAACTGGCAGCCCCCAAAGGTGTGGCGCCGCAAGGCAAACTGCGCGACGGAGCGCTGATCCCGCTCGCTTCGGCTGGCGCCTACCCCTCCACCGAACAAACCCTGGCAGCGGTATCGCTGCTACTCAATGGCGGTGGCATCGGCCAACTGCAAGACATCACCGCAGCGTTTAGTACCGCGCTGGCCGGCCGCGAAAACGACCTGCGCGACCTCATTGCCCAGATCGACACCTACACCAACAGACTCAACGATCAAACCGGCGACATCATCGCGGCCACCGACAGCCTCAACAAGCTCGTCGGCCAGTTTGCCGACGATAAACCCGTACTGGACAACGCACTGCGCACCATCCCCGACGCGCTGGCGGTCCTCAAACAACAACGCCAGACCCTCGCTGAGGCCGCCGACCACTTCAGCAAATTCAGCGCACTTTCTGCTGACGCCGTCCGCCAAACCAAAGACAACTTCGTCAAAGAACTGCGCGACCTTGCCCCAGTCCTTGACTCGCTGGCCAACGCGGGCCCTGCCATGACACGCGCACTGAGCTTCCTCACCGACTTCCCCTGGCCCAAGGA
Source organism: Mycobacterium sp. NGS40 (assembly GCF_059812735.1). Taxonomy (NCBI): domain Bacteria; kingdom Bacillati; phylum Actinomycetota; class Actinomycetes; order Mycobacteriales; family Mycobacteriaceae; genus Mycobacterium; species Mycobacterium sp. NGS40. Next base: position 5,735 of record NZ_JCALDG010000044.1, on the reverse strand, counting down.
AACCGTCCAGAAATGGTTCCGGGGTGACTTCGCCAACGTCACCCTCATCGTCGATCTGACCCTGAGCCGACTCGACTCGTCCTTTTTCACCGCCACCCGATTCGAAGGCAATCTCACCGAACTGGAACTGCAGTGGGGACGCACCATCGGCCAACTGCCCAGCCCCTATACCGCGGGCAACCCACTGATCGCCCCTTATCGCTCCGATCAAGGCCGCTGACTGATGCGACTAACGCTACGGATCAAGATCCAACTGATCATCTTTACCGTCGTCGCCCTCACCGGCGCCGCCGTCACCACCGTGCAGTACATCGGCCTGCCCGCGATGCTGTTCGGCATCGGACGCTATGACGTCACACTGCAACTGCCCGAAGCCGCAGGACTCTACCCGCGCGCTAACGTCACCTACCGCGGCACCGAAGTAGGCCGGGTCGAAACCGTCGAACTCAGCGACCGCGGGGTCCAAGCGCACCTGTCCTTGGACTCCGGGGTGCACATTCCCTCCAACCTCAGAGCCGAAGTGCACAGCCAAACGGCCGTGGGAGAAAATTTCGTCGCTCTGCTGCCACGAGACGCCACCTCGGCACCCCTGCACGACGGCTCGGTGATCTCCGCGAGCAACGTTTCGGTACCCGAAGACATCAACACCTTGCTCGACGCCACCAACCGCGGTCTGCAAGCCATCCCCGGCGACAATGTGCGCACCGTCATCGATGAGTCCTACACCGCGTTTGAAGGACTGGGCCCAGAGCTAGCACGCATCGTCAAAGGCTCCAGCCAGTTGGCAGCAGCCGCCCACAGCGACCTCGCCGACCTGACCACCCTCATCGACCGAACTCCACCGGTCCTCAACAGTCAAGCTGACAGCACCGACTCCATCGCCGCGTGGAGCGCCCACGCAGCCACCATCACCGAGCAACTCCGTCGCCACGACGAATCCCTCAAGCAGATTCTGCGCACCGGTCCCGACACCACCAACGAAGCCCGCCAGCTCTTCGAACGGCTCCAGCCGACCCTGCCGATTCTTTTAGCCAACCTCGTCAGCCTCGACCAGGTAGCCATCACCTTTGCACCCAACATCGAACAACTCCTCGTCCTGCTACCCCAAGGCACCCAAATCATGCAGGCTCTGACCGCGGCCAACCGCAACACCAAACAGGCCTACAAGGGCGCCTACATCAGCTTCAACCTCAACCTCAACCTCCCGCCCGTGTGTAACACCGGATTCCTTCCGCCCCAACAAGTTCGAGTCCAAAGCTACGAAGACTACCCCAACCGCCCAGACGGCGACCTGTACTGCCGAATCCCCCAAGACGCCCCCTTCAATGTGCGCGGTGTCCGCAACACCCCGTGTGAAACCAAACCCGGGAAACGCGCACCCACCGTGCAAATGTGTGAAAGCGAGGAGAACTACGTCCCGCTCAACGACGGCACGAACTGGAAAGGCGACCCCAACGCCACGCTGTCCGGGCAACCCGTTCCCCAACCGCGTATTCCCGCGGCGCCCACCGCGCAATCCAACCCGCCAACACCGCCGGCCAACACACCGCCTCCGCTGGCCGTCGCCGAATACGACCCCGCCACAGGCGAATACATCGGCCCCGACGGAAAGCGCTACCGCCAGGGTGACCTAGCCCATTCGCAAAATCAGGAGAAAACATGGCAGACACTGCTCACGCCGCCCGCCGGGTGACCCGCCAGCTCACCGATACCCCCGCGATCGACACCGCAAGCCCCGATGCCCCAGGGGTCGCTGCAACGACGCAAAGCGACCACCAGGACAGCGAAACCATCGCCGACAACACTGAGAACGATGCAGCCGACACCACCGAAACCAGTACTGCCCAAGAGATTTCGTCGGCGACAATCCGGCAACGCGTTCAACCTTCACGCCGGGCCATCGCAACCGTCGTCGCCGCCACAATTGCCCTAGCCACGCTAGCCGGATGGCTCACCCTGAGCGCCTACCACGCCCACCAAGACCAACGCCAACGCCAACTGTTCCTACAAACCGGTAAACAAGCCGCGCTCAACCTCACCACCATCGACTGGCAACAAGCCGACACTGATGTCCAACGCATCGTGGCCTCAGCAACCGGAACCTTCTACGACGACTTCTCCAAACGTGCACAACCCTTTATCGACGTAGTCAAACAAGCCAAATCCAAGTCTGTCGGCAGCGTTACCGAAGCTGGTATTGAATCCGAAACCCCTGATGACGCACAAGTTCTCGTCGCCGTCAGCGTCAAAACCACCAACTCCGGATCCCCCGACCAATCGTCCCGAGCGTGGCGGATGCGCATTGTAGTGCGAAAAATCGGTAACGACGCCAAGGTCGCCAACGTCGAATTTGTTCCCTAGCAAAGCAGCTCATCCACGACCCAGCTGATCACTCGTATCCGATCTGAAAGACACAGCACGCCATGGCAATCACCCGCAACCACACCGAACCTGCCGACGATATGGCCGACTGTACGGACGAAACAGCCACCGGCCTCGACGACACAACTAACTCCGATGCCACGGGCCCGGATTCGGAAGCAACAACGTTGCCCGACGACGCCTCGCCGGCTTCCGGACAACCGCGTCGTTGGATTCGTATCGCAGTCTTCGCACTACTGCCAGCCATCGCGCTGCTATCGACGTTGACGGCCGCATTCGCGCGGTGGCAGATCTCCTCGGCCCACCAAGCGGATACCGCGGCAATCCAAAGCGTACAGAAAGCCCGCGATGCCACCGCAGCATTGCTGTCGTATCGGCCCGATACCGTTGACAAGCAACTCAATGACGCACGTGATCGCCTCACCGGTCAGTTCCGCGACTCATACACCTCACTCACCCACGACGTGGTCATCCCGGCCGCTCAACAGCGACAGATCACCGCCCAAGCCACTGTCCCGGCGGCCGCATCCGTATCGGCAAGCGCGCAGCATGCCGTTGTCTTGGTATTCGTGAACCAGACCGTCACGGTCGGCAACGGCGCACCCAGCCAAACCGCTTCGGCTGTGCGAGTGAGCCTTGATAACCTCGCCGGAACGTGGCTGATCTCCGGCTTCGACCCGGTCTGATCTCAAATGCGAATTCCAGACGGCACAGCGACACCGCTAACCCCGATGCGGTCGCCGACCTCAGGTCGTCGGAATACTCGTCCGATTTCAACGCTGAGGGCCCCCTCAAGCTTCGGCGCAGCGCCGCGACTTCCGCAACGCCCCAGCCGCCTTGAACCCTGCTGTCACATCCTCGTTCTCAGCAAACCCGCTGTGCCACAACGCGACGCCGGCTCTGCACGCAGCTGGTCTATCCGGTGGCTAACGACCAGCGCCGACCGCAAATCACCTGTCCCAATGTCTTAGCAACGCTGCTCGCCACCCGCCGTCGCTGATGTCCAGCCGAAAGGAACCCAATCATGCGATACCACCTACTGACCCGGGCCAGCCTGAGCGTCTCGGCTGCCGCCGCGATACTGATCGCTCCCGCCGCCCACGCCGACGGCGACAACAATACGCTGATACCCAACAACAAACGCCTCAACGATAGTGTGGTCGCCAACGTCTACACCGTTCAGCATCAGGCTGGCTGCACCAACGACATCAGGATCAACCCGCAACTGCAGCTCGCCGCCCAACGCCACACCCACGACGTTCTGACCAATCGAAACCTCGACGGCGACAATGGTTCTGATGGATCCACGGCACAAGACCGCGCCAACGCCGCCGGTTTTCACGGCAACGTGGCCGAAACGGTGGCGATCAACCCCGCCCTTGCGATCAGCGGAATCGAGTTGATCAATCAGTGGTATCACAACCCTGCCTACTTGGCGATCATGTCAGATTGCAGCCACACACAAATCGGTGTGTGGTCGGAAAACAGCCCCGATCGCACTGTTCTGGTAGCCGTCTACGGCCAACCGAAGGAACCGCCTCACCCCGTCCCCGCCCGACAGCAAACTGGGCCGCAGGCAGCCGTTGTCATTCCTGAAGACGTTCCACTAGATCCCAGCCCCGACTACGACGCCAGCGACGAACTCGAATTCGGCATCAACTGGTTTCCGTGGATCCTGCGCGGGGTGTACCCACCACCCGCGATGCCGCCGCAATAACACAGAGATACTCCGGCCCGCGTTGTACCGACCAACTAGACAGGACCCCATACCATGACAACGATTCGGCCAGCCGACATTGACGTCGATGTCGCTATCGTCGGTTACGGCCCCGTCGGCCAAACCGCCGCAGCCCTACTCGGCCAGTACGGTCACCGCGTCTTGGTCATCGAGCGCCATCTCGAGCCTTACCCGTTGCCCCGAGCGGTCGGATTCGACGGAGAAGTCCGCCGCATCTTTCACCGACTCGGTATGGATGCTGACATCGATAGCGAAACCCTGCCCGTCGATCGATATCTATGGTTCGGCGCGGACGGCGAACCCGCGCTAGAGATCGACTTCACCACACCACACCCCTCGGGATGGGCCGCGGCCTACCTTTTCTACCAACCTACGATCGAGCGGGCACTGGATCTAGCCGTGCGCCGGCACCCGTCTGTCAGAGTCGACCGCGGCTGGCAGGTCCAACGTATCGTGCAATTCGCCGACTCTGTCCAGCTCACTTTATTGCCAACGATCTCAACCGAATCCGGGCCGACCCAGAAATCTCGTACCGTCAACGCACGCTGGGTAATTGGCGCTGACGGTGCTAATTCCGTCGTGCGCTCATCATCGACAATCTCGCTCGACGATTTCGGATTCAGCGAGAACTGGTTAGTTGTCGACATCCGACCCGATGACCCATCCACGTTCAAGTCGCTTCCGCGGCTGGCGCAGATGTGCGACCCCAAACGACCCAGCGCCATGATCGCCAACGGACGCACGCATCGACGGTGGGAGTTCATGCTGCTCGATGGAGAACACGCCGGCGACTTCACCGAGCCACGTGTCTGGCAACTACTCCAATCCTACGCCACGCCCGCTAACGCAACACTGGTCCGCCACGCCGTCTATCAGTTTCGCTCGCTGAGCGCAAATACCCTGCGGGACAACCGCATACTGCTGGCTGGTGACTCAGCGCATCTCATGCCGCCGTTCATGGGCAGAGGGATGTGTTCAGGCATTGCTGATGTCGCCAATCTCGCGTGGAAACTCGACCTGGTGCTGCGGCGCCTCGCCGCACCCGCACTTCTCGATAGCTACACCGTAGAGAGAAAGCCGCTCAATGACGCTGCAATCCAACAATCGTTGCTCATGGGCCAGCACAGCTGCACTCTCGATCCCGCACAGGCAGCCCAGCGTGATGCCGCACTACGAGCTGGTGCAGTTCCACCAACACCATCCCTTCCAGCAATCTCGTACGGAATCCGCAGCAGTTCAACCGAAGACAGCATCGCCGGAATGTACGCGATACAACCTCGCCTGCAAACCCAAGACGGCCCCTGCTTGAGCGACGAGCTCTTCAGCCCGGGTTTTCTCCTCATCACAACCACCAGCGAACCAGCCCCCCGCACCCTCGGCTCGAAACGCACTGAGTTTCTGCAAGCGATCGGCACCCACGTCATCGCTCTAGATCCCGGCCAACCGAGCCATTACCTCGGTGCCGATGTGCGCCTGACAGATTGGCTGTCGCACAATGCAGTTACGGCGCTGCTCATCCGGCCTGACGGGTACACCTATGGCGGCGCCTCCAACTCCCATACACTTCGACAACTTGTCGACCAGCTACAAACACAACTCGCCGCCGCGTAGCGGA